>NZ_JBBOTN010000001.1:0-10000 GCF_038005605.1 Niallia sp. FSL W8-0954
TTGAAGAATATAACGGATCTCTGGAATAATGCCCTAAGTACAATCGAAACAAAGATTAGTAAACCTAGTTTTGATACATGGCTTAAGCCTACAAAGGCTAATTCCTTGCAAGGAGATCTTCTAGTTGTAACAGCACCTAATGAATTTGCCCGAGATTGGTTAGAAGAACGGTACTCTCAACTGATTGCTGAAATACTTTATGAAATTACAGGAGAGGAACTTCTTGTAAAATTTATTATTCCTCAAAATCAAAAAGAAGAGGAATTCGATCAGCAAATTTCTACCAAACAAAAGAAAAAAGAAGAAGAAGTTACGGAACAAACTATTTTAAATTCCAAATATACGTTTGACACTTTTGTAATTGGATCTGGAAATCGCTTTGCTCATGCAGCTTCCCTTGCTGTTGCCGAAGCACCTGCAAAGGCATATAACCCTCTATTTATTTATGGAGGAGTTGGACTTGGAAAAACTCACTTAATGCATGCAATTGGTCACTATGTTCTTGATCATAATCCATCTGCTAAAGTGGTTTATTTATCTTCTGAGAAATTCACAAACGAATTTATTAATAGTATCCGTGATAATAAAGGTGCTGAATTCCGTGATAAATATCGAAATGTTGACGTTCTTTTAATAGATGATATTCAATTTCTTGCTGGAAAAGAATCAACACAAGAAGAATTTTTCCATACATTTAACACGTTACATGAAGAAAGCAAACAAATTATTATCTCTAGTGATCGTCCTCCAAAGGAAATTCCAACACTAGAGGATCGCCTGCGTTCTCGTTTTGAATGGGGACTTATTACAGATATTACGCCACCAGATTTAGAAACACGGATTGCTATCTTAAGAAAAAAAGCAAAAGCAGATGGGTTAGACATCCCAAATGAAGTAATGCTTTATATTGCTAATCAAATAGATTCAAATATTCGCGAGCTAGAAGGTGCACTTATTCGTGTTGTTGCATATTCTTCTTTAATTAATAAAGATATAAATGCTGATTTAGCAGCTGAAGCATTAAAAGATATAGTCCCAAGCTCTAAACCGCGAGTAATAACCATTCATGATATTCAAAAAGTAGTAGGAGAGCATTTTCATATCAAGTTAGAAGATTTCAAAGCCAAAAAACGAACGAAATCCATTGCATTCCCAAGACAAATTGCTATGTACTTATCAAGAGAATTGACGGATTTCTCCTTACCAAAAATCGGGGAAGAGTTCGGCGGTCGTGATCATACAACTGTTATTCATGCCCATGAAAAAATATCAAAATTGCTTTTAACAGACTCTCTTCTTCAAAAACAATTAAAAGAAATAAATGAACTCTTAAAAGTTTAGATAGAATAATGTGTATAACTCGCCTTACTTTAAACACAGTCTATCCACATGTTGATAGACTGTGTTTCCTTGCTTAAATATAGTTATCCACATACTAACAGGACCTACTACTTGTACTACTATTTTTTTTAAAATATATTATTAAAATAAGCATTTAGAACTTACATTCAAAAATTATTTAAATCGGAGGATTAATTAATGAAATTCATCATCCAAAAAGACCATCTTGTTCAAAGTGTTCAAGATGTAATGAAAGCAATTACTAGTAGAACAACAATTCCTATTCTAACTGGGATAAAAATTGTTGCGAGTGAAGAAGGAGTAACATTAACTGGAAGTGATTCTGATATTTCCATTGAATCTTTTATTCCTAAAGAAGAAGGAGATCAAGAAATAGTTGATATCCAACAGCCTGGTTCTATTGTTTTACAAGCTAAGTTTTTTAGTGAAATTGTAAAAAAACTCCCTACCAGCCAAGTTGAAATTATGGTTGATAATTTACAAACAACAATCCGTTCTGGTAAATCAGAGTTCAATTTAAATGGACTTGATTCTGAGGAATACCCGCATTTACCACAAATTTCGGAACAAAATTCTATTAAAGTTCCTACAGATTTACTAAAAAATATTATTAAACAAACTGTTTTTGCAGTGTCCACCTCAGAAACACGTCCAGTGTTGACAGGTGTAAACTGGAAAATAGAAAACAATGATTTAATCTGTATTGCAACAGATAGTCATCGACTAGCTTTAAGAAAAGCAAAAATAGAAACAGAGGAAGAACAATCATTTAATATTGTTATTCCAGGAAAAAGTTTAAATGAGTTGAATAGAATTTTAGATGATCATGATGAGCCTGTTGAAATTTTTGTTACGGAAAACCAGATTCTATTTAAAACGAAACATATTCTATTTTTCTCACGCTTGTTAGAAGGGAATTATCCTGATACCAATCGCTTAATACCTACTGAAAGCAAGACGGATATTGTTGTAAACTCTAAAGAATTTTTGCAATCCATTGATCGTGCTTCCTTACTTGCACGTGAAGGCCGAAATAATGTTGTTAAATTTTCAACCATGAGTGATAATGTGATAGAAATTTCTTCTTTTACTCCGGAAATTGGAAAAGTAATGGAGGAATTAGTGAGTGAATCAGTTAGTGGGGAAGAATTAAAAATTTCTTTCAGTGCTAAATTTATGATGGATGCGTTGAAAGTTCTTGAAGGATCAGAAGTGAAAATTAGTTTTACTGGAGCGATGCGACCATTTGTTATTCATCCAACAAATGATGATTCTACATTGCAGCTTATATTACCGGTTAGAACCTATTAAAAGTTTTGGGTGTTCTGTTTAATGAACACCCAATTTTTCTTTTTATAGAGTGGTTGCATGAATATACAAAACGATTAATAAGTAAGTTGTGAGTGTGTTTTAACCTGCTCATTTCGACTATTCACGACTTATTTATAGAAATATTACACTTTTCTTTGTGTATCAATAAATTATTTAGTAGAATAGAAAGATACGATTAAAGTTGAGAGAGTGAAAAGATGAATAATCAAATTAAAATTGACACGGATTATATTACATTAGGTCAATTTCTAAAAGTAGCAGAGTTAATACAATCAGGTGGAATGGCAAAATGGTTCCTAGGAGAATACGAGGTATTTGTGAATGGGGAACAGGATCAGCGCAGAGGAAGAAAATTAAGAAGTGGTGACGAAATAAATATTCCTTCATTTGGCAAGTACACTGTTTTATAAAAGGGTGAAACCAAATGTATATTGATGAGTTGCTTTTGAGAAATTACCGGAATTATGAGGAACTGAATATTTCTTTCGAAAATAAAGTAAATGTAATTTTAGGAGAGAACGCACAAGGAAAAACCAATGTGATGGAATCTATCTATGTTCTAGCTATGGCTAAATCTCACCGAACCTCTAATGATAAAGAACTTATTCGTTGGGACAAAGAATATGCTAAAATAGAAGGTAGATTAGTTAAGGCACATGGGAAAATTCCCATGCAGTTAGTCGTGGCTAAAAAAGGGAAAAAGGCAAAGTTTAATCATATAGAGCAGCGAAAACTAAGTCAATATATCGGTAATATGAACGTAGTTATGTTCGCACCTGAAGATTTAAATCTAGTAAAAGGCAGCCCGCAAATTAGAAGAAGATTTATTGATATGGAAATAGGGCAAATATCACCAGTATATTTGCATGATATGAGCCAGTATCAAAAAATTTTACACCAGCGAAATACCTACCTAAAACAATTACAAACAAATAAACAAACAGACCATACAATGCTTGAAATACTAACCGAACAATTTATAGATATGGCAGTTAAAATTGTCGTAAAGCGTTTTGAATTCCTGCATCTGCTGGAAAAATGGGCGGTTCCGATTCATAAAGGAATATCTCGCGGGTTGGAAACACTAGAAATTCGCTATAAACCTTCCGTCGATGTATCAGAAGACCAAGATTTGTCGAAAATGAAGAGCATATACGAAGAAAAATTCCAACATTTAAAAAAACGGGAGATTGATCGAGGGATGACGTTATTCGGACCTCATCGTGATGATATGATGTTTTATGTGAATAATAGAGATGTACAAACCTTTGGTTCACAAGGACAGCAACGAACGACTGCATTATCAATAAAGATGGCGGAAATTGAATTAATTTATTCTGAGATTCGTGAGTATCCAATACTCCTGCTAGATGATGTCCTTTCTGAATTAGATGACTACCGGCAATCTCATTTATTAAATACCATTCAAGGGAAAGTGCAAACTTTTGTGACAACAACCAATGTTGATGGAATTGACCATCAAACGTTAAAAGAAGCTGCTACTTTTCAGGTTGAATCCGGAACGATTAAAAAGATTCAATAACTTTGAGGTGAAAAAGTGTACGTTCATATTGGAGAAAATATTCTTGTGCGAACTTCAGAAATTTTAACTATATTAGATAAACAGACAGTTGAGTCCTCTCCTATCTCAAAGGAATTTCTAGAACGACAAAAAGCAATGACCAATGGGAAAAGTTCCACTTATAAATCTATTGTGATAACGAAGGATACTATCTATTTTTCGCCGATTGCTTCTAATACGTTAAAAAAAAGAATAGTCCAGTTAACTATTCAAGAGTACTAATGATGCAAAATTAAATGAAAAAATTTTTTGATGTCAATAGAAAGTTAGGTGATCGATATGTCAACGGAACAAAATCCAGTTGAACAACAATCTTATGATGAGAGTCAGATACAGGTTTTAGAAGGCTTAGAGGCTGTTAGAAAAAGACCAGGAATGTATATCGGGTCAACAAGTGGCCGAGGTCTGCATCACTTAGTGTGGGAAATTGTCGATAACAGTATTGATGAAGCGTTAGCTGGTTTCTGTAATGAAATAAATATTATTATCGAACAAGATAATAGTATTACGGTTAAAGATAATGGTCGTGGTATTCCCGTTGGTATTCAGGAAAAAATGGGAAGACCAGCTGTAGAAGTAATCATGACAGTTCTCCATGCCGGAGGAAAGTTCGGCGGCGGCGGTTATAAAGTGTCTGGTGGACTTCATGGGGTAGGTGCTTCGGTAGTAAACGCACTTTCGACAGAATTAGAGGTTTTTGTACATCGGGATGGAAATATTTATTACCAAAAATACCAAAAAGGGGTTCCTGCTGCTGATTTAGAAATTATTGGTGAAACGGATACTACTGGAACCACTACACACTTTAAGCCAGACGGCGAAATTTTCAAGGAAACATTAGAATATGACTATGAAACATTAGCTAATCGCGTTAGAGAGCTTGCTTTCTTAAATCGTGATATTCGTATTACGATTGAAGATAAACGTGAAGGATTGGAAAAAAGAAAAGAATACCATTATGAAGGTGGTATAAAATCATACGTAGAGCATCTAAATCGTAATAAAGAGGTCCTTTTTGAAGAACCAATTTATATTGAAGGAGAAAAAGACGGGATAACAGTTGAAATCTCTTTCCAGTATAATGACGGGTATACCGGTAATATTCATTCATTTGCAAATAATATTAATACGCATGAAGGTGGAACTCATGAAGCTGGCTTTAAGACAGCCCTCACCCGTGTAATTAATGATTATGCAAGAAAGAATAACTTATTAAAGGAATCAGATACGAATCTTTCGGGTGAAGACGTAAGAGAAGGTCTTGTTGCAATCGTCTCTGTTAAACATCCAGATCCACAGTTTGAAGGACAAACAAAAACCAAACTAGGAAATTCAGAAGTTCGTACCATTACAGATACTGTTTTTTCTGAACACCTTGAGAAGTTCCTTTTAGAAAATCCTACGGTGGCTCGTAAAATTGTTGACAAAGGTCAAATGGCTTTAAGAGCAAGGATTGCTGCGAAAAAAGCAAGAGAATTAACTCGTCGTAAAAGTGCTCTCGAAGTTTCGAGCTTACCAGGAAAATTGGCGGATTGTTCTTCAAGAGACCCGAAAATTAGTGAACTATTCATAGTAGAGGGAGATTCTGCTGGTGGTTCTGCAAAATCAGGTAGAGATCGTCATTTCCAAGCAATCCTGCCGCTAAGAGGTAAAATACTTAATGTTGAAAAAGCTAGACTAGATCGGATTTTATCTAACAATGAGGTTCGTTCCATGATTACTGCAATTGGAACAGGAATTGGGGATGATTATGATATATCAAAAGCGAGATATCATAAAATTGTTATTATGACAGATGCCGATGTTGATGGTGCTCATATTCGAACATTATTATTAACCTTTTTCTACCGTTATATGAGAAAGATTGTAGAAGCTGGTTATATTTATATCGCTCAACCGCCACTATACAGCATTAAACAAGGGAAAAAGCTAGAATATGCATATAGTGATAAACAATTACAAGAAGTTCTAGCTACATTACCAGCTACCCCTAAACCGAATATACAGCGTTATAAAGGATTAGGAGAAATGAATGCAGAGCAGTTATGGGATACAACAATGGATCCTGAACACCGAGTACTTTTACAAGTAAGTTTAGATGACGCCATTGAGGCAGATGAAACATTTGAAATGCTAATGGGTGATAAAGTAGAGCCACGCAGAAACTTTATAGAAGAAAATGCGACCTACGTTAAAAACCTAGATGTTTAAAGATAGGAAAAGAAATTTGGTGCTGATTAGATTGGCACCTTGTGTGTTTCTTTAGAAGTTAGTTATTCCTATTAATCATAAGGAATTCGATTAGATATTCTTTTTCTAAAAACACTTTTTGTCAAGAAGAAGATGATCTAATTGTTTCTTAAGGAGGTTCCTTTACATGGCTGATATGCCAAATTCTCAAATTAAAGATAGAAATATAAGTAAAGAAATGCGTGATTCCTTTTTAGATTACGCGATGAGCGTTATTGTTTCTCGTGCTCTTCCAGATGTACGAGATGGACTAAAACCTGTACACCGACGTATTTTATATGCGATGCATGATCTTGGAATGCATTCTGACAAGCCGTTTAAGAAATCGGCCCGTATTGTTGGGGAAGTTATCGGGAAGTATCATCCACATGGTGATAGTGCTGTTTATGAGACAATGGTTCGTATGGCTCAGGATTTTAACTATCGCTATATGCTTGTTGATGGGCATGGTAACTTTGGATCTGTAGATGGTGACTCTGCCGCAGCGATGCGTTATACGGAAGCAAGAATGTCAAAAATAGCAATGGAGCTATTACGTGATATTAATAAAGATACAATTGATTACAAGCCAAACTTTGATGGAGAAGAAAAGGAACCAGTAGTATTACCTTCTCGATTCCCTAACTTACTAGTGAATGGTACAAGTGGGATAGCGGTCGGAATGGCTACAAACATCCCTCCACATCAATTAGGAGAAGTAATAGATGGAGTCCTTGCTGTAAGTAAGAATGCTGATATTACCATTCCTGAATTAATGGAAATTATTCCAGGACCCGATTTTCCAACTTACGGAATGATCGTAGGTAGAAGCGGAATTAGAAAGGCCTATGAGACTGGCAGAGGTTCCATTATATTAAGAGCACGAGTGGAAATTGAAGTGAAGCCTAGTGGTAAGGAAGTTATTATTGTGAAAGAGATTCCTTATCAAGTCAATAAAGCAAGACTAGTAGAGCGTATTGCTGAATTAGTCCGCGATAAAAAAATTGATGGAATCACTGATTTACGAGATGAATCGGATCGTAATGGAATGCGCATTGTAATTGAAGTGCGAAAAGACGCAAATGCCAATGTTTTATTAAATAATCTATATAAGCATACGGCTATGCAGACGAGCTTTGGTATTAATCTCCTTGCACTGGTTGATGGGCAGCCAAAGGTACTTAACTTAAAACAATGTTTAGCTCATTATCTGGATCATCAAAAAGTTATTATTCGCAGAAGAACAGAATTTGAATTAAGAAAAGCTGAAGCTAGAGCTCATATACTAGAAGGGCTGCGCATCGCTTTAGATCACTTAGATGAAGTAATTAGCTTAATTCGTAGTTCCCGAACCACGGATATAGCGCGTGAAGGATTAATGACGAACTTTAATCTTTCGGAAAAACAAGCTCAAGCTATTCTGGATATGCGTTTACAAAGATTAACTGGATTAGAAAGAGAAAAAATCGAAGATGAATATCAAGAATTAGTTAAGTTAATTGCTGAATTAAAAGCTATTCTAGCGGATGAAGAAAAAATCTTAGAAATTATTCGTGAAGAGCTTCTAGAAGTAAAAGAGCGATTTAACGATACACGTCGTACGGAAATTATTGCTGGTGGAATTGAAAACATCGAAGATGAAGATTTGATTCCAGAAGAAAATATCATTATAACCTTAACTCATAATGGTTATATTAAGAGACTGCCAGCATCTACTTATCGAGCACAAAGACGTGGAGGAAGAGGAATTCAGGGCATGGGTACGAATGAGGATGACTTCGTTGAACAGTTAAGCTCAACATCTACTCATGACACTATTCTATTCTTTACTAATAAAGGGAAAGTATACAGATTAAAAGGGTATGAAATACCGGAATTCAGCCGTACTGCTAAAGGTATTCCAATCATTAACCTTTTAGGTGTGGAAAAGGATGAGTGGGTCAATGCAATTATTCCTGTTTCAGAATTTGTAGATGATTGGTATTTATTCTTCACTACAAAAGAAGGAATATCTAAACGTTCTCCATTATCATCTTTTGCTAATATAAGAAATAATGGACTAATTGCTGTTAACTTAAGAGAAGGCGATGAGTTAATCTCTGTACGTTTAACAGATGGTTCAAAGGAAATTATTATTGGTACGAAAAACGGCTTGCTTATTCGCTTCCCAGAGACAGATGTACGTTCTATGGGTAGAACAGCAACTGGCGTAAAAGGTATTACTCTATCATCTGAAGATGAAGTGGTAGGTATGGAAGTTCTTGAAGAAAATTCAGAAATACTGATTGTAACTAAGAAAGGTTACGGAAAAAGAACACCGATAGATGAATATAGAGTTCAAGGTAGAGGCGGAAAAGGTATTAAGACATGCAACATTACCGATAAAAACGGAAATCTTGTATCGATGAAAGTCGTTACCGGTGAAGAAGATGTAATGATTATCACAACAGGTGGCGTTTTAATCAGAATGGCAGTAAGCGATATTTCTACAATGGGTAGAAGCACTCAAGGAGTCCGACTGATTAAATTAAATGAAAGTGACAATGAATTTGTTGCAACTGTTGCGAAGGTAGAAAAAGAAGATGAAGAAGTGGAAGATGTGGAAATGACTGAAGAAGGTCAACAAGCATCTTCAGAGAATGACACGGATTCAAACGAATAATGAATAATATGGTGGAGAGATGTCTTAAAGGAAAACCCTAGAGACATCTCTTTTTTTATGAAAATCAATTCATATAATTTAAATATATAGTTAATTTTAGGAGTAAAGGATGAAATTAATGGGTTACAATTCAAAAAAAATACATTAAAATAGTAAAAAAGTCCGTTTTTTTTAAAGGGTGGTTTCCAATGATTGTTAAAGTTAGAGCATTAAAGCCAGGCAGTATTTTAGCAGAAGACATTTTTATACGAACAAACAGACCAATAATTACTGCAAAAACGGTTTTAGCCGAGGAGCATATCAGGATATTAAAAGCTTTTTTAGTAGAAGAAGTAGCAATTGAAAATACACAATTAGATGGTACACAAATTATTCAGTCATCTTCATCTTTTCCTAAAGGAGAGAGAAAGGATGTGGAAAGTGGCTTTATAGATCTTTTTTTACATACAGTTCAATTGTACAAAAAAGAATTTATTTCTTGGCAGTCTGGATTCTCTGTAAATATAGCCAATATTAGAAATATAATTTTACCATTGTTAGAAGAGTTAGAGCATGTCTCAAAAGAAATATTTTCTCTTTATCATTTATCGAATAAGAAAGAATATATACATCAGCATTCTATTGCAGTTGCAATTATTAGCGCATTTATTGCTAGGAAAATGAATTACAGCTACAGAGATACGATCCAAGTAGCATTAGCAGGTTGTTTAAGTGACGCGGGAATGGCTAAGATTGATCAACGGTTATTATACAAGACTGAGCCTTTAACAGAGGAAGAGTTTGATGAAGTCAAAAAACATACAAGATACAGTTTTGAAATGATTCCTGAGCAT
>NZ_JBBOTN010000001.1:12500-35000 GCF_038005605.1 Niallia sp. FSL W8-0954
TTTTTTTAAAACCATATACCATTTTTGGGGCTTTAGCTCAGCTGGGAGAGCGCCTGCCTTGCACGCAGGAGGTCAGCGGTTCGATCCCGCTAAGCTCCACCAAAATTGTTCTTTGAAAACTAAATCATTTAATAGAAGTAACCAAGATAAACCGAGTAATCGCCATCTTAGATTCTCTATTTTAGAGAATTACTTCTTTGAAAAGTAGTCGTATTAAACGAATACTCCTTCAAAGATTGGAGAGCAAAGAGAAGCAAGTAGATCAAGGAAGCGACCGAACGAGCACCGGAGCGTACGACAGTACCTGAGGAGCAGAGTGAAGAAGCTTGACGAAGAGATACGCCGCTTATCTTTGGTCGAAACTAAGTTAAGTTAGAAAGGGCGCACGGTGGATGCCTTGGCACTAGGAGCCGATGAAGGACGGGATTAACACCGATATGCTTTGGGGAGCTGTAAGTAAGCTTTGATCCAGAGATTTCCGAATGGGGAAACCCTCTATCCGTAATGGGATAGAATCTTTACCTGAATACATAGGGTACTGAAGGCAGACCCGGGGAACTGAAACATCTAAGTACCCGGAGGAAGAGAAAGCAAACGCGATTCCCTGAGTAGCGGCGAGCGAAACGGGATTAGCCCAAACCAAGAGGCTTGCCTCTTGGGGTTGTAGGACACTCTATATGGAGTTACAAAGGAACGGGGTAGACGAATCGATCTGGAAAGGTCAGTCGTAGAAGGTAAAAACCCTGTAGTCGAAACTTCGTTCCCTCTTGAGTGTATCCTGAGTACGGCGGGACACGAGAAATCCCGTCGGAAGCAGGGAGGACCATCTCCCAAGGCTAAATACTCCCTAGTGACCGATAGTGAACCAGTACCGTGAGGGAAAGGTGAAAAGCACCCCGGAAGGGGAGTGAAATAGATCCTGAAACCGTGTGCCTACAAGTAGTTAGAGCCCTTTTATGGGTGATAGCGTGCCTTTTGTAGAATGAACCGGCGAGTTACGATTACATGCGAGGTTAAGTTGAAGAGACGGAGCCGCAGCGAAAGCGAGTCTGAATAGGGCGAAATAGTATGTGGTTGTAGACCCGAAACCAGGTGATCTACCCATGTCCAGGGTGAAGTCCAGGTAACACTGGATGGAGGCCCGAACCCACGCACGTTGAAAAGTGCGGGGATGAGGTGTGGGTAGCGGAGAAATTCCAATCGAACTTGGAGATAGCTGGTTCTCTCCGAAATAGCTTTAGGGCTAGCCTCAAGATTTAGAGTATTGGAGGTAGAGCACTGTTTGGACTAGGGGCCCCCATCGGGTTACCGAATTCAGACAAACTCCGAATGCCAAATACTTATTCTTGGGAGTCAGACTACGAGTGATAAGATCCGTGGTCAAGAGGGAAACAGCCCAGACCACCAGCTAAGGTCCCAAAGTATACGTTAAGTGGAAAAGGATGTGGAGTTGCTTAGACAACCAGGATGTTGGCTTAGAAGCAGCCACCATTTAAAGAGTGCGTAATAGCTCACTGGTCGAGTGACTCTGCGCCGAAAATGTACCGGGGCTAAACGTATCACCGAAGCTGTGGATTGACATCTTTGATGTCAGTGGTAGGAGAGCGTTCTAAGGGCGTTGAAGCTAGACCGTAAGGACTGGTGGAGCGCTTAGAAGTGAGAATGCCGGTATGAGTAGCGAAAGATGAGTGAGAATCTCATCCACCGAATGCCTAAGGTTTCCTGAGGAAGGCTCGTCCGCTCAGGGTTAGTCGGGACCTAAGCCGAGGCTGAAAAGCGTAGGCGATGGACAACAGGTTGATATTCCTGTACCACCTTTAAATCGTTTGAGCAATGGGGGGACGCAGGAGGATAGGGTAAGCGTGCTGTTGGATTAGCACGTCCAAGCAGTTAGGCTGGTAATGAGGCAAATCCCATTACCACATAAGCGGAGCTGTGACGGCGAGGGAAATATAGTACCGAAGTTCCTGATTCCACACTGCCAAGAAAAGCCTCTAGCGAGATTTAGGGTGCCCGTACCGCAAACCGACACAGGTAGGCGAGGAGAGAATCCTAAGGTGAGCGAGAGAACTCTCGTTAAGGAACTCGGCAAAATGACCCCGTAACTTCGGGAGAAGGGGTGCTCTTGCGGGTGCAAGCCTGCGAGAGCCGCAGTGAATAGGCCCAGGCGACTGTTTAGCAAAAACACAGGTCTCTGCGAAGCCGCAAGGCGAAGTATAGGGGCTGACACCTGCCCGGTGCTGGAAGGTTAAGAGGAGGGGTTAGCACGTTAGTGCGAAGCTCTGAATTGAAGCCCCAGTAAACGGCGGCCGTAACTATAACGGTCCTAAGGTAGCGAAATTCCTTGTCGGGTAAGTTCCGACCCGCACGAAAGGTGTAACGATCTGGGCACTGTCTCAACGAGAGACTCGGTGAAATTATAGTACCTGTGAAGATGCAGGTTACCCGCGACAGGACGGAAAGACCCCGTGGAGCTTTACTGCAGCCTGATATTGAATTTTGGTACAGCTTGTACAGGATAGGTAGGAGCCTTGGAAGCCGGAGCGCTAGCTTCGGTGGAGGCATTGGTGGGATACTACCCTGGCTGTATTGACATTCTAACCCGCACCCCTGATCGGGGTGGGAGACAGTGTCAGGTGGGCAGTTTGACTGGGGCGGTCGCCTCCTAAAAAGTAACGGAGGCGCCCAAAGGTTCCCTCAGAATGGTTGGAAATCATTCGTAGAGTGTAAAGGCACAAGGGAGCTTGACTGCGAGACCTACAAGTCGAGCAGGGACGAAAGTCGGGCTTAGTGATCCGGTGGTTCCGCATGGAAGGGCCATCGCTCAACGGATAAAAGCTACCCCGGGGATAACAGGCTTATCTCCCCCAAGAGTCCACATCGACGGGGAGGTTTGGCACCTCGATGTCGGCTCATCGCATCCTGGGGCTGTAGTCGGTCCCAAGGGTTGGGCTGTTCGCCCATTAAAGCGGTACGCGAGCTGGGTTCAGAACGTCGTGAGACAGTTCGGTCCCTATCCGTCGTGGGCGTAGGAAATTTGAGAGGAGCTGTCCTTAGTACGAGAGGACCGGGATGGACGCACCGCTGGTGTACCAGTTGTCTTGCCAAAGGCATCGCTGGGTAGCTATGTGCGGAAGGGATAAGTGCTGAAAGCATCTAAGCATGAAGCCCCCCTCAAGATGAGATTTCCCATAGCGTAAGCTAGTAAGATCCCTGAAAGATGATCAGGTTGATAGGTCAGAGGTGGAAGCGTGGCGACATGTGGAGCTGACTGATACTAATAGATCGAGGACTTAACTAAAATGAAAAGCGGAAACGCCTGTTTATCGGAAGTTTGATAGGCGATAGGCGTTGGAGCTGGACAAAATGATTACTTGGCAAATTGGAATACTTCTAAATGATTTAGTTTTGAGAGAATAATTCTCTAAATAAATAAGTCTGGTGGCGATAGCGAGAAGGTCACACCCGTTCCCATACCGAACACGGAAGTTAAGCTTCTCAGCGCCGATGGTAGTTGGGGGTTCTCCCCCTGTGAGAGTAGGACGTCGCCAGGCAATAAGGAAAAAAGCATCTATTCGTTAGATGCTTTTTTTATTTAAAATAAAAATCGCCTTTTAATGAGCAAATATGTCTTGGGCAGAAATGTTGTAAATCTTAACTTATGGCTAGATTCTCTAAAAATTGATAAATTAATTCAGGACCTTTTTCTGAGGAAACTTGTAAAAAAGATTCTATAAAGGGATAGTCTTTATTTGGCATCGTCTTTAATAGTTCACTCCACCATTCAATTTCATACCGCGCAATCATACTAAGGTTATATAGGATTAAATAATGGCTTAATAATTCATTGGATAAACAAGTTTTTTCTTTATCAGCAGAAACGGCATAAGATTCTTCTTTACTATCCCATTTAATAAAACTTCCTTGCTTGAGCGGTTCTAACAGGCGAATGGTCAACTCGCTTTTATTCTCTTCTATTTCCTCTAATTGTATACTATGATTCCTTTCTAAGTAATTTTTAAAGTGATTTATGTTCATATAGTATAAATCTAATATTTGATTCGAAATAATAATTTTATTAGCTGCTTGATCATGTACTTTAAAAAAGGTTGGTTTTCCTTCTAATACTTGAAATAAGTTAGATAATTCCGGGATATGACTTAAAAGATGTCCCATTTTTATTTTTTCCCCTTCTAAATTTTTGCAGGCAAACATTTTTTCAGCCATATAAGTGAAAAGTCCATTTTTTTGAATCTTTACTTCATCTTCGAAAAATAAATACTGTTGTTTTTTTAGTTTTCTTGTTGAAACTCCGTGTGCAAGAACAGAGGTGGAGTTTGGATAATTAGGATCGATCGTAAGCAAACATGCTTTTATTAAATGAACAAGACCATAAAATAAAAGAATGGGCTGAATACTCATTGGAGCATTTGCAGCTTGGTGATAATACAATTTGCCATGTTCTAAAAAGTACATAAAGGGATAACAATTCTGATAACTTTTAGAGTCTATATCAGATATATGTAAATTGCGATAGCATTTTTTTAGAAAATCTTGGGTATATTCCGCTGAAAAAAAACAACTATATGAGCTCCATCCTTTATAGAATTTGGACATTTGTTAGCCTCCTTGAATTTTTTGAAAAGTTAAACATATTAAACTGACCTTGACAGTATTTTGTCCAATTGATAACCTACTAATAATATTTTTAACAATATGGAGGCGTTAAAATGTGGGAAAGTAAATTTGCTAAAGAAGGATTAACGTTTGATGATGTGCTTTTAATTCCAGCTAAATCAGAAGTTTTGCCTCGTGATGTAAGCTTAAAAGTACAATTAGCGAAAAATTTAAATTTAAACATTCCGCTAATTAGTGCAGGAATGGATACTGTAACAGAAGCAGAAATGGCTATTGCTATTGCTAGACAAGGTGGATTAGGTATTATTCATAAAAATATGTCCATCGAGCAACAGGCTGAGCAAGTAGATAAAGTAAAACGCTCAGAAAGTGGTGTAATCACAGATCCTTTCTTTTTAACTCCTGAACACCAAGTATTTGATGCAGAGCATCTAATGGGTAAATATAGAATCTCCGGTGTGCCAATTGTTAATAACAACGAAGAGCAAAAACTAGTAGGTATTCTTACTAACCGTGACCTTCGCTTTATTGAAGACTTTTCCATTAAAATTTCGGATGTTATGACGAAAGAAAATTTAGTAACGGCTCCTGTAGGAACTACGTTAGAGGAAGCAGAAAAAATCTTACAACGATACAAGATTGAAAAATTACCTTTAATCGATGAAGAGGGTGTATTAAAGGGATTAATCACCATTAAAGATATAGAAAAAGTAATTGAATTTCCGCATTCAGCAAAAGATTCTCAAGGAAGATTATTAGTTGGGGCTGCAGTTGGTGTAACAAACGATGCATTAAAACGGGTTGAACTGCTTGTTAAATCTAATGTCGATGTAGTTGTCATTGATACTGCTCATGGCCATTCACAAGGTGTGCTAGAGGGTGTCAGAGATATTAGGAATGCATACCCTGATTTAACTATTATTGCTGGTAATGTAGCTACAGCAGAAGGAACACGAGCTTTAATCGAAGCTGGAGCAGACATTGTGAAAGTAGGAATTGGACCTGGTTCCATTTGTACAACACGTGTAGTTGCTGGTGTAGGTGTTCCTCAAATTACAGCAGTTTATGACTGTGCTACCGAGGCAAGAAAGCATGGTAAATCAATTATTGCAGATGGAGGAATTAAATACTCTGGTGATATTGTAAAAGCTTTGGCTGCAGGTGGACATGCGGTGATGTTAGGTAGTTTACTTGCAGGTGTTTCTGAAAGCCCTGGGGAAACAGAGATTTTCCAAGGCAGAAGATTTAAAGTATATAGAGGAATGGGCTCTGTTGCTGCAATGGAAAAGGGATCAAAGGATCGCTATTTCCAAGAAGATAATAAAAAGTTTGTTCCGGAAGGAATTGAGGGCAGACTTCCTTATAAAGGACCACTTTCCGATACTATTTACCAATTAGTAGGCGGTATCCGTTCAGGTATGGGATATTGTGGAACAAAAGATTTATATGAATTAAGAGAAAATGCACAATTTGTAAAAATGACAGGTGCTGGCTTAAGAGAAAGTCATCCACATGATGTTCAAATTACAAAAGAAGCACCAAACTATTCCCTTTCATAAACAAAGCTAGTGCCATATTAGTTTATGGAAAGTTTCCTTAATTTACTTTAGACAGTGAATGATGTCACTGTCTATTTTTTTTATTTTTTTTATGTTAAACTGTACAAGGGAAATTATTAACTTAAAAAATAAAGATAGATTAATAGATAAAATAGTTTTGGAGGTTTTAATATTGAAACAAGTAAAAAAGTGGACGGTGTCATTCATCATTGCTGTACTATTCTTAAGTACACTATCAACGGTTCTACCCTATCAAGCAAATGCTGCTGAAAAGGACGAACTAGGATTAAATGCAGGAGCAGCTATACTGGTAGATGCTAATACCGGGGAAATATTATATGAAAAAAATACAGATGAACTCCTTGGAGTTGCCTCCATGTCAAAAATGATGACAGAATATATTGTTCTGGAATCGATAAAGAACGGGAAAATTTCTTGGGATCAAAAGGTAAAAATAAATAATTATATTCACAGATTATCTGGAGCTCCGGAGTTATCCAATGTAGGGTTAACTGAAGGAGAAGAGTATACAGTTAAAGAATTGTATGAAGCAATGGCAATCCATTCAGGAAATGCAGCTACTGTTGCATTGGCAGAATTAATTGCTGGTACAGAGAAAAATTATATTAGTGTAATGAATAAAAAAGCCGAGGAATTAGGATTAAAAGATTTCGAATTTGTTAACTCTTCCGGTTTAAATAACAGTGATTTATTGGGGAATATCCCAGCTGGAACTGAAAAAGATGAAAACAAAATGTCAGCTAAGGCTGTTGCCAAGCTAGCATATCGTTTAATCAATGATTTTCCAGAAATACTAGAAACATCTGGTATGCCGAGCTTAAAGTTTAGAGATGGAAGAGAATATAAAAACTTTAACTGGTTAATTCCTTCTCTAATTTATGGATATGAGGGTGTAGATGGATTAAAAACAGGTTCTACTGATTATGCTAAATTTAATGTTACCGCTACTGCAAAAAAAGGGGATCATCGATATATCGTCGTTATTATGAAAAGTGAAACAAAGAATTCTCGTTTTGCAGAAGCAAGAAAAGTTTTAGACTTTGCTTTTAATAATTTTTCTACTGAAGAGGTACTTCCAGCAAATTACGTAGATGCAAAAAATAAAACGATTGATGTTATAAAAGGAAAAGAAGATAAAGTAAGCATTGGAACAAAAGATGCCGTTAACTTAGTAATCAAAAACAATGAGAAAGAAAACTATGTTGCCAAGGTTGTATTAGATGAGAAGAAATTAAATAAAGATGGCGAACTAACAGCTCCAATTAAAAAAGGAGATAAGGTTGGCTATGTAACAGTGCAAACGAAAGACGGAAAAGATGTGCCATTCCTAACAAATGACGGAAAAGAGAAAGCACAAGTAGATTTAGTGGCAAACGAAACAGTTGAAAAGGCAAATTGGTTTGTTTTGGCAATGCGTGGAATTGGTTCATTCTTCGCGAATGTATGGGGAAGTGTTTCTGATACAGTAAAAGGCTGGTTTTAATTAAAAACGATTTAAATAGCCAAGAACAATAATTAACTAGATAAATCGCATACATTATGGAAATTGAAAGAAAAAGAGCTTCTGTATTGACAGAAGCTCTTTTTTATTGTTTATTTTCAGTAGGGAATAATAATTTTATTCGAAAGATTAAGATAATTAAAATTGAAAAAGATACTTTACAGGGGGCAAACAATGAAAACTGGGACTGATAGAGTAAAACGTGGAATGGCTGAAATGCAAAAAGGCGGAGTAATCATGGATGTTATCAACGCAGAACAGGCCAAGATTGCAGAGGAAGCAGGGGCGGTAGCTGTTATGGCTCTTGAACGTGTTCCTTCCGATATTCGTGCAGCTGGCGGAGTTGCTAGAATGGCTGATCCTACAATTGTAGAGGAAGTAATGAATGCTGTAACAATCCCTGTAATGGCAAAGGCACGTATTGGTCATATTGTCGAAGCAAGAGTGCTTGAAGCTATGGGTGTGGATTATATTGATGAGAGTGAAGTTCTAACTCCAGCAGATGAAGAGTTTCATTTAAATAAAAATGAATATACTGTTCCATTTGTATGTGGTTGTCGTGACCTTGGAGAAGCAGCAAGACGTATCGGCGAAGGTGCTTCTATGCTTCGTACAAAAGGGGAACCAGGAACGGGAAATATTGTGGAAGCAGTCCGTCACATTAGAAAAGTAAATGCGCAAGTCCGTAAAGTTGCTTACATGAATGAAGATGAATTAATGACAGAAGCTAAGATCTTAGGAGCTCCATATGAGCTTCTTTTAGAAATTAAGAGACTAGGTCGCCTGCCGGTTGTCAACTTCGCTGCTGGTGGTGTTGCAACGCCTGCTGATGCAGCTTTAATGATGCAATTAGGTGCCGATGGTGTATTTGTCGGTTCTGGTATTTTTAAATCAGATAATCCTGCAAAATTTGCTAGAGCAATAGTAGAAGCCACTACTCATTATCAAGATTATGAGTTGATTGCGGAAATTTCTAAAAACCTTGGAACAGCAATGAAAGGAATTGAAATATCTAGTTTAGCACCAGAAGCTCGTATGCAAGAGCGTGGTTGGTAAGATGAGCGCAACGGTAAATATAAAAATAGGGGTCCTTGGTTTACAAGGTGCAGTTAGAGAACATGTTAATGCAATTGAAGCAAATAATGCAGAAGCGATTGTCGTAAAGAAAGTAGAACAATTGGATGACATAGACGGTCTTATTATCCCTGGTGGAGAAAGTACAACCATGCGACGACTGATTGATAAATATGAATTTATGGAGGCGCTGCAGGCATTTGCTAAGACAGGGAAACCAATGTTTGGGACATGCGCAGGGTTAATCTTATTAGCAAACTCCATTAAAGGCTATGATAAGCCTCATATTGGTGTAATGGATGTACAAGTGGAGCGTAATTCCTTTGGGAGACAAAAGGAGAGCTTTGAGGCCAACCTAGATATTGCTGGGGTCGCGGAGGATTTTACTGCTGTATTTATCCGAGCACCACATATTGTTAGTGTTGGTGAAAATGTTGAGGTTTTAGCTAAACATAATGATCGTATTGTAGCAGCACGGGAAGCTCAGTTCTTGGGATGTTCTTTCCATCCTGAGTTAACGGAGGATCATCGCTTAACTGGTTATTTTATTAAAATGGCGATAGAAGCGAAGCAACACTTATTTGCATAAGCTGTTGAATTTCGGAAATAATTATAGTAAGATAAATGCAACTAATATATGGAATCTACTATGATAGGAAATAGTAACAGGTTACTTATTCTTTAAAGAGAGCCGATGGTTGGTGCGAATCGGTGAATAAAGCCTGCGAATCCATCCTAGAGTAAAAACAAGGAACGCATATGCTGCAAGTAATTGTTTTCGGCTAAAAACCGTTATGATCTTTAAGGTGAAAAGCAGTTTTATGCTTTTAACTAGGGTGGCAACGCGGGTAACTCTCGTCCCTTTTGGGGATGGGAGTTTTTTATTTGCAAAAAAGATTAAGGTCACAGGGTGTGTAACAGTAGATTGCATGTAGAAATAAAACATAGGAGGAATAGTAATGTTAGATATCAAATTTGTTCGTGCTAATTTTGATTTTGTAAAAAGTCAGTTACAGCATCGAGGAGAAGACTTATCAGAGCTTGATAATTTTGAAGCATTGGATGTAAGAAGAAGAGAGTTAATCGTTGAAACAGAGCAGCTGAAAAGTAAACGAAATGAGGTTTCTCAGCAAGTTGCTGTATTAAAGAGAGAGAAAAAAGATGCAGAAGCTCTTATCAGTGAAATGAGAGAAGTTGGTGAAAAAATTAAAGAATATGATAACGAGCTCCGCGATGTAGAAGAAAGATTACAAACAATCATGCTTGGTATTCCAAATCTCCCTCATGAAAGTGTTCCAGTAGGAGATACGGAAGATGATAATGTTGAAATTAGAAAATGGGGCGAAATTAGAAAATTTGATTTTGAACCAAAGCCTCACTGGGATGTTGCAACAGATTTAGATTTACTTGATTTTGAACGAGCAGCGAAGGTGACAGGAAGCCGCTTTGTATTTTATAAAGGATTAGGGGCAAAACTAGAAAGAGCGTTATTTAATTTCATGCTTGATTTGCATACAGAGGAACATGGCTATAAAGAAATTATCCCCCCATTCTTAGTAAATAGAGCTAGCTTAACAGGAACTGGCCAATTACCTAAGTTTGAGGAAGATGCTTTCTTAATAGAAAAAGAAGATTATTTCTTAATTCCAACTTCTGAAGTACCAGTAACGAACTTGCATAGAGATGAAATACTGGATGGGGATCAATTACCAATCAAGTATGCTGCATTTAGTGCAAACTTCCGTTCAGAAGCAGGATCTGCTGGAAGAGATACTAGGGGATTAATTAGACAGCATCAATTTAATAAAGTTGAGCTAGTTAAATTTGTTAAGCCAGAGGATTCTTATGAAGAGTTAGAATCTTTAACAAAAAATGCCGAAAAGGTATTACAGCTTCTAGGTTTACCATACCGTGTATTGAGCATGTGTACAGGTGATTTAGGGTTTACAGCCGCCAAGAAATATGATGTAGAGGTATGGATTCCAAGCTACAATATGTACCGTGAAATTTCTTCTTGCAGTAATTTTGAAGCATTTCAAGCAAGAAGAGCTAATATTCGTTTCCGTAGAGAGCCTAAAGGAAAACCGGAGCATGTGCATACATTAAACGGATCTGGTCTTGCTATCGGAAGAACAGTTGCTGCGATTTTAGAGAATTATCAGCAAGCTGACGGCAGTGTGGTAATTCCTGAAGTACTACGACCATATATGAGAAATAGAGAAGTAATTGCCCCTGAATAATAGGGCAAACAGTTAAAAAGGGTTGACCTCTTTAGAGGGATTGTATATTCTTTGGAGGTCAACTATTTTTCCTAGCTCCTTTATTAGAAAAATAAAAAATAAAAAAATGAAAAATATAGTTGACTTATGAAATAATAGATGATATATTATTATTTGTCTGATGGAGGAATACCCAAGTCCGGCTGAAGGGATCGGTCTTGAAAACCGACAGGCGGGTCAAACCGCGCAGGGGTTCGAATCCCCTTTCCTCCTCCATGATTTTATATTTTACATTGCGCATAATATTTGGAGATATATGTGACCTGCTACTACGGTAGCAGGTTTTTTATGTTTTATAAGCTTTTTTTATAAAGTTAGTAAAATCATTGAATGAATAAATAAAAAGGATTTTCCTTTGTTTTCCCTTACAGCCAGGCTTTCTAGTGAATGTCTGGCTGTAAAAGGAAAACGTGGAAAGTCCTTCTACGCTTTTTTGCTATAGTTTTTATGTTGAAGAATAGTACCTATTTTTTCTATTATAGGTTCGATAGATTGGCTGCCAGCAATTGCATCATATTCGTTAATATTTAGACGAAGAACTGGACATGCGGAGAAAGAATCAATCCATTTCTCATATCTTCCATGCATCTCTTTCCAATAATCAATTGGCGTTTGCTTTTCCATTTCGCGGCCTCTTCGATCAATACGCTGTAAAATGTCCTCGAGAGAGCCTTCTAGGTATATTAAAAGGTCTGGATGGGGGAAGTAAGGAGTCATAACCATCGCTTCAAAAAGACTCGTATATGTTTCGTAATCTACTTCCGACATGGTTCCTTTTTCGTAATGCATTCTTGCAAATATACCGGTATCCTCATAAATGGAACGATCTTGAATAAATCCGCCGCCATACTCAAAGATTCTCTTTTGTTCTTTAAATCGTTCTGCTAAAAAATATACTTGCAGATGAAAACTCCAGCGGCTGAAATCGTGATAAAATTTATCAAGATATGGGTTTGTGTCGACTTTCTCAAAGGAAGTCCGAAATTGCAAGGCATCTGCTAATGCATTTGTTAAGGTAGATTTTCCTACGCCAACTGTCCCAGCAATTGTAATAACAGAATTACTCGGAATATTATATTTTGTTCGTAGATTCATGATTAAAGGCTCCTATATTTAAAGTTTCTTTTATTGCGTCTATAATTTTTACTAAGTCTTGTTTGTTTTGAATAAAATCCAATGTATCTCCATTGAAATCTAATACTGGGATCTGTGGGTTATTCTTTTTGAAGTCATTCATGACAACATCGTAATCAGATGCTAGTTGTTCTAGATAAAGAGGACTAATATTTTTTTCGATGTCTCTATCTCTCTTTTTGATTCGTGCCATAAGTGTATCTAAACTTGCATGTAAATAAATAATAATATTCGGCATCGGCAGGTCTTCTGTTAACACGTCATATATTCGAATATATTTGTCTAAATCACTATCCTGCAAGGATCTTTTTGCGAAAATGAGATTTTTTAATATATGATAATCTGCAACTACAGGTATGTTTTTATTTAAGTAATGGTCTCTTGTATCGTTTAATTGCTTAAATCGATTACATAAGAAAAACATTTCTGTTTGAAAACTCCATTCATCAATGTTTTCATAAAATTTTCCGAGAAAGGGATTTTCCTCTACAATCTCCTTAAGAAGTTCGTATTGAAAATACTCTGAGAGCAATTTAGCTAAAGAAGTTTTTCCCACTCCGATAGGTCCTTCTACTGTAATAAAAGGGATACTATTCACACTTGTCCCTCCAGTTCTTTTATTTTGAGAAGCGAACTTTTTTAGGCTGCAAAAATAATGGCTATCATCCGACAACAGCTTTTCTAATGATTGCTTCTTTTAGTAGGTAATAAAAATAGTACAAGAGTCATTTTAACACATGGAAGAGAATGTGGACATATGCTTGTTTTTTCCTAAAAAAAATATTTTAGATTTTAGGCGAACTTTAAAAGTGGAAAAATTGAGAATTTTATTATTGCTAAATTATCAGTCTATGGTATTATATGGGTAAAGTTTATAATTGAATCACACTAGGGGATCCCTTGATAAGGGCTGAGAATAAAGTAGTTACTTTTAAACCCTTAAAACCTGAACAGGTTCGTACCTGCGTAGGAAAGTGGATACCTTTAAATATGTGTGCCTAATGGTCTTTTTTCATTAGGTGTAATTTATTAACCACTTTCTGCTTGGGAAAGTGGTTTTTTGTGTTTTCTTTTTAAAATTTAATATTTAAATGCTGAATTAATAGTTGGGAGATGATGAAATGAAGATAATGGCTGTAACAGATAATAAACATTCCTTTGAAAGACTCTCCTCCATATTATTAGAAATTCACCCATATGTGGATTATGTGCAAATTAGAGAGAAAGCAAAAAGCCCAAAAGAAATTTATTTACTTGGTGAGAGGCTGCTTAAGGAAGGGGTACCGGCTCAGAAAATAATCATAAATGACCGCCTAGACGTTGCAGCATTGCTCTCTTTAAGACATGTGCATTTACCAGGCAATGGATTACCTATTCAACCAGTAAAAAATATTTATCCAACATTATCTATAGGTGTATCTGTTCATAGTCAACAGGAAGCAATCATAGCAGAAAATGCTCGGGCTGATTATGTGATATATGGCCATTGTTTTCCGACTGACAGTAAAAAAGGAAAGATACCTATCGCGTTGCCATCGATCACTGATATAAAGAGAGATCTAACTATTCCTATTTATGCTATAGGTGGAATAACTGAAGAACGAGTCGGTAAATTAGCAAGTTTAGGTGTAGATGGAGTAGCGATTATGTCTGCTATATTTTCAGCGTCTCAGCCATTAAAAGCAGTACAACGACTAAGGGAAAGATGTGAAGAGTGTGGAATCCAAAAAATTTGATGTCGTTATTGTAGGTGGAGGAATTATTGGTAGTTCTATTGCTTACTATTTAGCAAAAGAAAACAGGAAGGTCGCCATATTAGAAGCAAATACAATAGGTGGGAAATCAACAAGCGCAGCAGCTGGGATGCTTGGCGCTCACTCTGAATATAAAGAGTTTAAGCAACTTTATCCATTTGCAAGAAGTAGTCAGCTTTTATATAAGGAGCTTTATGAGGAGATAAGGGAGCTTACTGCTATTGATTTTGAGAAAAGAAATGGCGGTTTATTAAAGCTTGCTTATTCAGAGGAAGAAAAAGGGGAACTAGAACCTATTTTGGCCCTATCATCCGTGGAATGGCTGGATGCTGAACTAGCAAGGAAAATGGTTCCCCAGCTTTCTAGCGCTATCTTCGGAGCAGCATTTTTGAAAGAGGATGTACATATCACCCCATTGATAGCATGTAATGGTTTAAGTAAAGGAGCGCAGCTATTCGGAGCAGAAGTTTATGAATATACCCGTGTATTAGGAGTCAAAAAGAAAGGGATAGATTATGTCATAAAAACGTCGCAAGGTGCTTTTTTCGCAGAAAATGTAGTCATTGCAAGTGGAGTATGGAGCAATTACTTCTTTCAGCAATTAGGGTTATCACACGAAATTACCCCGGTTAAGGGAGAATGTGTATCTGTAGAAAATGAAGGATTTCCCTTGCAATATTCCGTATTTCATAATCAATTTTACATTGTACCAAGAAATAATCAGGAGTTCATTATTGGAGCAACGAAAAAATGGAATGAATGGAGTGAGGAACCTTCCCTTGATGGGATAGAGGAAGTTATACAAAAAGCAAAGGAAATGATACCAGAAGTTGGAAGGATGAAGTGGAAGAGAGCGTGGGCTGGCCTAAGACCACAAACGTATGATGGTTATCCATTTATAGGTGAGCATCCAGAAATGAAAGGCTTGTATTTTGCAACTGGACACCAAAGAAATGGAATTCTTTTAGCTCCTATAACAGGAAAGATGATTAGAGATTTAATATTGGGTATGCCTGTAAAAAGCGAATGGCTAGATGCCTTTAAAGTTGAGCGACGTATTTTAGTCTGATGGGGAGGGGAGTAATTGAATATACAATTGAATGGTAAGGAACAACAGCTGCCTAAAGAGGTTGTTACGGTAGAGGATCTCCTACACTTTTTTGAATTAAATAATCGTATTGTCATAGTAGAAATAAATCGGGATATTTTGCAAAAAGAACAGTACCAAACACATGTATTAAAAGAAAGCGATAGAGTAGAACTAATTCACTTTGTTGGAGGAGGATGAAAATGTTAACAATAGCAAATCGTACCTTTCGGTCTCGTTTGTTACTTGGGACAGGAAAATACCCATCATTTGAAATACAAAAAAAAGCGGTAGAAGTATCAGAAAGTGAGATTCTAACCTTTGCGGTACGCAGGATGAATATATTTGAAAAATCACAGCCTAATTTCTTGGAACAGCTGGATTTAAAGCGTTATACTCTCCTTCCGAATACTGCGGGAGCGAAGACTGCAGAAGAAGCGGTAAGAATTGCTAAACTCGCAAAGGCATCTGGACTATGTGACATGATTAAAGTAGAAGTAATCGGTTGTGATAAGTCGCTGCTGCCGGATCCGATAGAAACTTTGAGGGCATCTGAACAATTATTAGAAGAGGGATTCATTGTGTTGCCTTATACCTCTGATGATGTTGTGCTGGCAAAACGGTTAGAACAGTTAGGTGTACATGCTATTATGCCAGGTGCTTCCCCCATTGGGTCAGGAAAAGGAATTATCAATCCGCTACATTTACAATTTATTATCGAGCAAAGTAATGTACCTGTTATTGTGGATGCAGGAATTGGCTCGCCAAAGGACACAGCATATGCAATGGAACTTGGCGCAGATGGGGTACTTTTAAATACAGCGGTTTCTAATGCATCTGATCCAGTTAAAATGGCTCAGGCGATGAAATTAGCTATAGAAGCTGGAAGATTGGGGTATGAAGCAGGGAGAATAATCGAGAAGAATTATGGTGTTGCAAGTAGTCCGATTGCGGGGATGATTCCATCTTGACTAGTCGTTTTTTAAAGCAGGAATTATTTATTGGTAAAGAGGGACAAAGAAATATTGAAGCTAGTCATGCTGTTATTTTAGGGGCAGGAGCCTTAGGATCAGCTAGTTCTGAGATGCTGGTAAGAGCAGGAATAGGAAGACTGACTATTATCGATCGTGATTACGTAGAAGAGAGCAATTTGCAAAGGCAACAGCTCTATACGGAAGAGGATGCAGCCGATAAACTCCCTAAAGCTGTTGCGGCAAAAAGGAGATTAAAGGATATTAGCAGTCATACGCTTATAGAGGCAGTGGTGGAGGATATAAACTGTCATACAATCGAAAAATTTATAGAGGGTGCTTCTATTCTAATAGATGGTACCGATAATTTTGAAACAAGATTAGTCATAAATGATGCTGCGATTAAGCTGAAAATACCATTTCTTTTTGGGGCATGTGTAGGAAGCTATGGGCTTTCCTATCCAGTCGCAGGGGAGAATGCGCCATGTCTTCATTGTTTAATTGAACAGCTCCCTTCCCAGGAAATAACCTGTGATACCGCAGGGGTTATCAGTCCTATTGTTCAGTGGGTTGCTGCTATGCAAGTATCGCAAGCCATACAAATTCTTTCTGGTGAAAAGTTATTGCCGGTACTACGTTCTTTTGATATTTGGAAAATGGAATATGCGGAAATGAATGTCGAAAAGCTAAAAAAATTTGAGTGTCCTACATGCGGAGGAAGAGCAGATTTTCCGTATTTGTCTTTTCAAAATCAAACAAAAGCAGCGGTGTTATGTGGGAGAGATGCTGTTCATATTCGCCCTGCTACGTCAAAGAGATTGGATCTTTATGTGCTTTCAAAGCAATGGAAGGCCCTTGTTCAAAACTTAATTGCCAATCCTTATTTAGTGTCTTTTCAATATGATGATTATCGGGTGATTCTTTTTGAAGATGGGCGTGCGATCATTCATGGAACATCAGAGATAAGTGTAGCAAAATCCATTTATGCGAGATTGATTGGATAGGGTTAAAAAAGGAAAGAGCTATTTGATAAGATCTTTCCTTTTTTTATCAATATACTGCAATTAGTCTACTTGGTGTTACAGGTGTTGAGCCGAATCATACAGGTTTTTTAAGTGAAAATAAGTTGACTATGTTCTTTTTGTTATGTGAAAATTATCGGCAAGTAAAAGCCAGTTTTGGGGAAAGGCTAAACCTAATTTCCAATAACTAATTCCTCTTAAATCCAACTCTTTGATTAAATTGAATTTTGCTTGAATAGAACGAGCATCCTCAAACCACACTTCATGCAGCCTGCCTTCACTGTCTGTGTATTTAAAATAGGGAGCCTGTGCTTTTTGATCATATAGTATCTCCGCATTATAATCAGCTGCAAGTTGAATGGCTGCTTGAGGGCTAAGTGCTTTTGCTACTGTTCCTTCGACAAAGGGAAGGGTCCAATCATAACCATATAAATTTTGCCCCATCATAATTTTAGAGGGAGGCATCTCCGTGATGGCATATTCTAAAACATCTCTAACTGGACCAATAGGAGAAACAGCCATAGCGGGCCCCCCGCTATACCCCCATTCATAAGTCATGATAACGACAAAATCGACAATTTCTCCGTGTGCTCTGTAATCATGTGCTTCATACCATTTTCCTTTTTGAGTAGCGCTAGTTTTTGGAGCTAAAGCAGTAGATATTAGCCAACCCTCTTGGGAAAAACGATTTTTCGCTCTACGGAGAAAACGATTATAGGCTTCCCGATCCTCCGGGCGTAAATATTCAAAATCAAAATGGATATCCTGAAATCCATATTTCTTTGCGGTCGTCACAATATTATGGAGGAAGTTATTTTGAATGGTTTTCTCATTTAATAGGATTCGTCCGAGCTCATCACTGAATTGATCATTTTCTTGATTCGTAATAACCATCATAAGTACATTATTATTTCTCTGGGCAATTTCAGGGAAATTATTAAGAAGTGGTTCTTTTAAACCGCCATCTCGTAATGCTTGAAAACTAAACGGTGCAAGGTAGGTTAAATAAGGAGCTGCTTCTCGTGCACTTTCCTCAAGATTAGGTGCGACATATGTACCCCGTGGTTCTACATATGCGTTAGACTCGACCGGTCTTTGCGGCCTCTCGGGAATATATAAACGTAAACCAACTTGTAAAGGTTGGTTAACAGCAATAGAGTTGATAGAAGCTAATTGCTCATAATTCAACCTGAACCGTTGAGCAATAGACCAAAGCGTATCTCCAGATTGAACCCAATAAAAGCTACCGATAATAGGGATAACGAGTGCTTGCCCTATTACTAATCGGTCTGGATTTGGTAGATCATTCGCTTCTACTATATCATTAACCGTAGTACCGTATGCAGCTGCAATGCCTGTTAATGTTTGATTATTACGGACAACGTGAATTTGCATATTCTTCCCTCCTGACAGGATACATTATTACAGTTTATGAGGAAGAAAGAGCAGAAATGATTGTATTTTCATTGAATGTAAATATTTTTGCATTCATGACATTTTTCATCATGCGAATAGCATATTGATTATCTTCATTATCAACAGAAGCAATACAATTATCTGGAATAAGAAGCGGGTACTCTCGCATATAGGCATCATTAGCAGTAAATAAAACGCAAATATTTCCGGCAATTCCGGTAAGGATAAGGTTTTTAACCTGCAATTGATGAAGTAGGGTATATAAAGCTGTGCCATAAAAGGCAGAATGTCTTGGTTTGATTAAAAAATAGTCGGTATCATCTGGTCTGATTTTATCAATAATAGGTTCACTTTTTTCATTTCTACAATAATCAATTATTTTATTCAATTCAGCTTGCCATAGATTATAATGGTCGTTGATATAAATAATCGGTATTTTTTCTTTTTTGCATTGTTTTTTAAGCAGTTGAATATGCTCTGCAATTATTAATGTTTTTTCTGCTAAAATATTTCCATGCACAAAACGAAAGTCATTTATCATATCAATAATTAAGAGTGCTGTGTCAGATGATTCCATATGGTTCTCCTTTTCTATGTAAGATGGTAGAATAAAAAATTAGCTAGTGTGCTGGAAGATAAACTAACTTCCAGTATGGGTTAGTTGGAAAATAGAATTGATTTTCTTAGTTTAAGTAAAAGAAGGATTTTCATTACAAATTTTGTGTTTATATATAGGTGGGCTGTAATTATGGAAATAAACCAAGATCAATTATTTATGAAAATAGCTATAGAGGAAGCAAAGAAGGCTGCGGAAATAGGAGAAGTGCCGATTGGTGCAGTTGTTGCTTATAGAGGGGAAGTAATTGCTAGAGCACATAATTTAAGAGAAACAGACCAATCTGCCATTGCTCATGCTGAATTGCTTGCTATTGAGAAGGCGTGTGAAGTATTAGGAACATGGAGACTAGAGGAAGCCACGCTTTATGTTACGCTAGAGCCCTGTGCTATGTGTTCTGGAGCTATCCTGCTGTCACGAATTCCAAGGGTGGTTTATGGTGCAGCGGATCCAAAGGGAGGATGTGCTGGTACTTTTATGAATTTACTTCAAGATGACCGATTTAACCACCAAAGTGAAGTAATTACGGGTGTATTAGCAGAAGAGTGTGGACAGTTATTAACTTCTTTTTTTCGCGAAATAAGAAACCGAAGGAAGAAGAAAAAGGAACGGAAGACAAGTGTTTTGGATTCTTACAATAATTAACAAATGCTTTATGTTGATTTTTCCGTCCATTATCAGTATACTAAGAGTGTGTCTTAGGACACCTAATATTTCGGTATCAATTTTGTCGTGCTAAGCGGGGAGGTAGCGGTGCCCTGTACTCGCAATCCGCTCTAGCGAGGCTGAATTCCTTTCTGAGGCTGGTATCCTGTAGGGTCTGCCTTAAGTAAGTGGTGTTGACGTCCGGGTCCTGCGCAATGGGAATCCATGAACCATGTCAGGTCCGGAAGGAAGCAGCATTAAGTGGACACCCCCATGTGCCGCAGGGTTACCTGGACCGAGCTAACTACTTAAGTAACGCTTATGGGTGCCAGTCGATGAAAGGTGCACGGCAGTTATAATTATACATACAAAACTCATCCTATGTGGATGAGTTTTTTTGTAAGTTAAAGGGAATGGCTGCATTCCTTTTGTTTGGAAATAGTTATTCTCTTTTTCGAAGAGAATAACTATTTCCATGTCTTTATGTATGCTATTATGGATGTAAAAATATAAACGGATAAGCTATAATAAAAAAGAAAATAAAAAATGGAGGGTACTATGAACTATCAAGCTTTATATCGGGTTTGGCGTCCTCAACAGTTTATTGATGTAGTAGGGCAGGAACACGTAACAAAGACATTGCAAAATGCCCTTCTTCAACAAAAAATCTCTCATGCTTACCTGTTCTCTGGGCCGAGAGGGACAGGGAAAACAAGTGCAGCGAAAATATTAGCGAAAGCAGTTAACTGTGAGAGAGCACCAATTAGTGAACCTTGTAATGAATGTGATGCATGTAGAGGAATTACAGATGGTACTATCCCTGATGTAATTGAAATAGATGCTGCTTCCAATAATGGAGTAGAAGAAATAAGGGATATAAGAGATAAGGTGAAATTTGCTCCTAGCTCTGTACCTTACAAAGTATATATTATTGATGAAGTTCATATGCTGTCAATTGGAGCGTTTAATGCGCTTTTAAAAACATTGGAGGAACCCCCTAAACATGTAATCTTTATTTTAGCCACTACTGAGCCTCACAAAATTCCTTTAACCATTATTTCAAGATGTCAGCGGTTTGATTTTAGACGAATTACATCGCAAGCGATTGTCAATCGAATGAGATTGATTATGGATGAATCAGCGATCTCTTGTGAGGAAAAAGCATTACAAATGATTGCAAGAGCAGCAGATGGTGGAATGCGTGATGCTTTAAGTTTACTAGATCAAGCGATTTCTTATAGTAATGAAGTAGTTACGGTTGAAGATGCTTTGACAGTGACGGGTGCTGTTTCACAAAACTTTTTAAATACATTGTCGAGAGCTATTTTAGATGGAGATACGGTAAGAGGGCTCCAATCTTTAGATGAATTACTTCTTGCTGGGAAGGACTCTAATCGTTTTATTGAAGATTTCATCTTTTTCTATCGCGATATGCTACTTTATAAAACGGCTCCTAATTTAGAGGAATCCTTAGAAAGGGTTTTATTGGATGATGATTTTAAAGATCTTGCAGAAACACATACACATGAACAAATTTATGAGCTTATAAATTTGCTGAATAGAACACAGCAAGATATGCGCTGGACAAACCATCCGAGAATCTTTTTAGAAGTAGCCATTGTGAAATTATGTCAGTTGGAAGCACCAAACATATCTGGGCAATCTAATGTAAACATTCCAGAAATACAATCTTTGCTGAGTAAGGTATCTTCTTTAGAAGAAGAATTGGCGAATATTAAGCAAAAAGGTGTTACTGTAGTCGCAGAAACGCAGCCAACACAGAAAAAAACAAGAACAAATAGAAAAGGATTTCAAGCACCTTTAGGGAAAATAACAGAAACACTAAAAAATGCAACAAAGCAAGAATTGCAAAGTATAAAGAGTAATTGGGGAGCTATGCTGAATACTCTTGTGCAAAACCAAATGAGATCGCAAGCTGCATTGTTGAATGAAGCAGAACCAGTTGCTGCATCAACGGATTCCATTATTATTAAATTTAAATATGAAATCCACTGTCAAATGGCGTTAGATAATGTTAAATTTATAGAGACAATCACTAATTCTTTGTATCAACTCCTTGGAAAAAGGTATAATTTATTAGGAGTCCCTGAAGAGCAATGGCTCAACATTAGAGAAGAATTTCTCAATAGCTCCCAGCACCTAGAAGCTTCTGAAGAAGGAGACGGTGAAGAGCGGCAAGATAACCCCGTTGTATCAGAAGCGATAAAATTATTTGGTGAAGAATTATTAGAAGTGAAGGATTAATTTCGAACCTATTGGTTATATATGTAAGTAATCTATTATGTAAAAACCAATGGAAACTATAAATTGGAGGTAGTATATATGCGTGGAATGGGAAATATGCAAAATATGATGAAACAAATGCAAAAGATGCAAAAGAAAATGGCAGAGGCGCAAGAACAGCTTGGTGAAGAAAAGATTGAAGGAACAGCAGGCGGCGGAATGGTAACTGTTGTTGTATCTGGTCATAAAGAAATTATTGATGTGATTATTAAGGAAGAGGTTGTAGATCCAGAAGATGTAGAAATGTTGCAAGATTTAGTTTTAGCAGCAACAAATGATGCTTTGAAAAAAGCGGATGAATTAACAAATTCTACAATGGGTCAGTTTACAAAAGGATTAAACCTTCCTGGAATGTTTTAAGGGGGGAGATTATGCACTATCCTGAACCTATATCAAAGCTAATTGACAGCTTTATGAAATTGCCAGGCATTGGGCCTAAAACGGCCTCTAGACTGGCTTTTTTTGTATTAAATATGAAG
>NZ_JBBOTN010000001.1:40000-100000 GCF_038005605.1 Niallia sp. FSL W8-0954
CAGTGGTAGGAGAGCGTTCTAAGGGCGTTGAAGCTAGACCGTAAGGACTGGTGGAGCGCTTAGAAGTGAGAATGCCGGTATGAGTAGCGAAAGATGAGTGAGAATCTCATCCACCGAATGCCTAAGGTTTCCTGAGGAAGGCTCGTCCGCTCAGGGTTAGTCGGGACCTAAGCCGAGGCTGAAAAGCGTAGGCGATGGACAACAGGTTGATATTCCTGTACCACCTTTAAATCGTTTGAGCAATGGGGGGACGCAGGAGGATAGGGTAAGCGTGCTGTTGGATTAGCACGTCCAAGCAGTTAGGCTGGTAATGAGGCAAATCCCATTACCACATAAGCGGAGCTGTGACGGCGAGGGAAATATAGTACCGAAGTTCCTGATTCCACACTGCCAAGAAAAGCCTCTAGCGAGATTTAGGGTGCCCGTACCGCAAACCGACACAGGTAGGCGAGGAGAGAATCCTAAGGTGAGCGAGAGAACTCTCGTTAAGGAACTCGGCAAAATGACCCCGTAACTTCGGGAGAAGGGGTGCTCTTGCGGGTGCAAGCCTGCGAGAGCCGCAGTGAATAGGCCCAGGCGACTGTTTAGCAAAAACACAGGTCTCTGCGAAGCCGCAAGGCGAAGTATAGGGGCTGACACCTGCCCGGTGCTGGAAGGTTAAGAGGAGGGGTTAGCACGTTAGTGCGAAGCTCTGAATTGAAGCCCCAGTAAACGGCGGCCGTAACTATAACGGTCCTAAGGTAGCGAAATTCCTTGTCGGGTAAGTTCCGACCCGCACGAAAGGTGTAACGATCTGGGCACTGTCTCAACGAGAGACTCGGTGAAATTATAGTACCTGTGAAGATGCAGGTTACCCGCGACAGGACGGAAAGACCCCGTGGAGCTTTACTGCAGCCTGATATTGAATTTTGGTACAGCTTGTACAGGATAGGTAGGAGCCTTGGAAGCCGGAGCGCTAGCTTCGGTGGAGGCATTGGTGGGATACTACCCTGGCTGTATTGACATTCTAACCCGCACCCCTGATCGGGGTGGGAGACAGTGTCAGGTGGGCAGTTTGACTGGGGCGGTCGCCTCCTAAAAAGTAACGGAGGCGCCCAAAGGTTCCCTCAGAATGGTTGGAAATCATTCGTAGAGTGTAAAGGCACAAGGGAGCTTGACTGCGAGACCTACAAGTCGAGCAGGGACGAAAGTCGGGCTTAGTGATCCGGTGGTTCCGCATGGAAGGGCCATCGCTCAACGGATAAAAGCTACCCCGGGGATAACAGGCTTATCTCCCCCAAGAGTCCACATCGACGGGGAGGTTTGGCACCTCGATGTCGGCTCATCGCATCCTGGGGCTGTAGTCGGTCCCAAGGGTTGGGCTGTTCGCCCATTAAAGCGGTACGCGAGCTGGGTTCAGAACGTCGTGAGACAGTTCGGTCCCTATCCGTCGTGGGCGTAGGAAATTTGAGAGGAGCTGTCCTTAGTACGAGAGGACCGGGATGGACGCACCGCTGGTGTACCAGTTGTCTTGCCAAAGGCATCGCTGGGTAGCTATGTGCGGAAGGGATAAGTGCTGAAAGCATCTAAGCATGAAGCCCCCCTCAAGATGAGATTTCCCATAGCGCAAGCTAGTAAGATCCCTGAAAGATGATCAGGTTGATAGGTCAGAGGTGGAAGCATGGCGACATGTGGAGCTGACTGATACTAATAGATCGAGGACTTAACTAAAATGAAAAGCGGAAATGCCTGTTTATGGCGTTGGAGCTGGACAAAATGATTACTTGGCAAATTGGAATACTTCTAAATGGTTTAGTTTTGAGAGAATAATTCTCTAAATAAATAAGTCTGGTGGCGATAGCGAGAAGGTCACACCCGTTCCCATACCGAACACGGAAGTTAAGCTTCTCAGCGCCGATGGTAGTTGGGGGTTCTCCCCCTGTGAGAGTAGGACGTCGCCAGGCAATAAGGAAACAAGCATCTATTCATTAGATGCTTGTTTTTTATTTATATCTAAGCTTGCCGTCTTTCCTGAAGAGTTCGTGCTTTTCTCATTTGATGAACAAAAAATAGATATTTGGGATCATTTGTTTTCGTATTAACAATCTCTCTTTCGCAATCCATACATATAAAGGATTCGAATAGATGAATACCTTCTAATTTATGTTCTTCACATATGAGACAGGCTTCTGCTCTACTTGATTGATATTTCCCCATTTCTCCACCTCCATAGACATTATTCTATCCATTTTAGTAATCACTCATACCTTTATTCTTAAAAACTACTAAACTAAAATACTACAAAATAGGAAAGACTAAAGGGGGATTGATAATATAGCCCAATATGGGTGGATAAGGGATTTATATTATCTGAAATACTTAGATAAGAAAATGGAAAGAAGGAAACGTAAATTACTTCCTATGAAGAAAAAGTGATAAAATAAATAGAGTGAAAAAAGAAAAGAGGAATACTATTGCAAGAAAACACACCGTTATATTCTAAACTGTTGCAATTCCAGTCGAAAAATAATATTTCTTTTCATGTACCTGGTCATAAGAATGGGGAATTAATTTCTTCGGAAGAGGAGTGGAAAGGACCCTTATGGAATTTTGATGTGACAGAGCTCAATGGCTTAGATGATTTACATGCACCAACAGGTGTTATTGCAGATGCAGAAAAATTACTAACAGATTTTTATGGAGTTAAGAAAAGTTATTTTCTTGTAAATGGAAGTACTGTTGGGAATTTAGCAATGATATTAGCGGCCTTAACAGAGGGTGACAAAGTATTTGTACAAAGGAATAGCCATAAATCAATTATGAATGGAATAAAGTTAGCAAAGGCAGAGCCTATTTTACTTAGCCCTGATTATGAGGAAGATTGGAAAGTCGATACTGTCCTTTCAAAAAAAACAATTGAACAGGCAATTGCACGATTCCCAGAAGTCAAAAAGCTTATTTTAACTTCTCCTAATTATTATGGAATGGTTGGAAATTTACAGGAGATTATTGACTTAGCCCATGCTAATGGCATTTGTGTATTAGTAGATGAAGCGCATGGAGCACATTTTAAAGGAAACCCACATTTTCCACCTTCAGCAGTTGAGTTAGGTGCAGATATAGTTGTTCAATCAGCACATAAGACGCTTCCTGCATTAACAATGGGTGCTTATTTACATTATAATACAGCATTCGTTCAACAAGAGGATGTTAAACATTACTTAGACATTTTACAGTCCAGCAGTCCATCTTATCTTATTATGGCCTCTCTAGATAAGGCTAGGCATTATATAGCAAACTATAGCATGGAGGATTGGGAATACCTACATACGATGCTTACACTTTTTCGGGAACAACTTCATACAATACCCCAGCTAAATGTACTAAATTATCCTTATGATGGAGATCCTTTAAAAATTACTATTCAATCAACAGAAAATAGAAGCGGATTCGAATTACAAAAAGAATTAGAAAAAGAGGGCATTTATACGGAGTTAGCTGATTCAAATAATATATTATTTGTCTTTCCATTGTTAAAGAAAGGAATCTCTTACCCATTAGAAAAGGTTATTTATAAAATAAAAAGGGCACTTCTTAAACATACACATGCTTATTCTTCACAGAGTGAGACAGTTGAATCTATAAAAAAGCGTCAGGATATAGTAGAATTAAAACTTAGTGAAAAAGAACAAGCAATACGAAGTAAGGTAGAAGTTTCATTAAGTGAAGCTTTACATGCAGTTTGTGCAGAAACAATTATTCCATATCCTCCAGGAATTCCTATTTTAATGCCTGGAGAGGAGATAACGAACTATCATATTAAACAAATAACGAACTTATTAAAGGATGGAGCAAGATTTCAAGGAAGTCCATCTATTTATAAAAATAGAATTACAATTTTTAAGAAATGACAACTTAGGAGGACAATAAGGTGACAAAAGGGCTCTTTATTACATTAGAAGGACCAGAAGGAGCGGGAAAGACAACCGTTATCGATATGTTGTTAAATTATTATCAAGAAAAAGAACTACAGATTATAAAGACTAGGGAACCAGGTGGAATTCCTATTTCAGAAAAAATTAGAAATATTATATTAGATCCTAAGCATATTGAAATGGATGCTCGGACAGAAGCGTTACTATATGCAGCTGCTAGAAGACAGCATTTAGTAGAGAAGGTCGTTCCAGCTTTAAACGGCGGAGCAATTGTATTATGTGATCGCTTTATTGATAGTTCATTGGCATATCAAGGGTATGCAAGAGGAATTGATATGGATGAAATTTGGAAAATTAATCAATTTGCAATTGGAGATATCATGCCTGAACTAACCATTTATTTTGATTTAGATCCAAGGGTTGGTTTAGCAAGAATTAATAATACGAGTGATAGAGAAATTAACCGTTTGGATTTAGAAACGATTGAATTCCATGAAAGAGTACAAGAAGGCTATTCTAAGGTAATAGAGAAATTTCCAGAGAGAATAATAAAAGTAGATGCATCGAAACCACTAGAACAGGTTTTGGAGGATACAGTGGATATTATTAATCGTTTTTTAAAGTAGAAGTGCGTTGCTAATTATATATTAGGGTATTATGCATATAGTGATAACAAACAAAAAATAGATAGGCTTTCAAAGAATTATTTTCCTTTCAGCTGTTTGTTTTTATATTTATTGCTATAATAGGAACAAGTTATAAAATCATTCGGAAACTATAATAAGGGGCGGGATAAAATGAAATTAATTCTAACAGTCATTCAAGATAAAGATAGTAACAAATTACTTAATGCACTAGTTGAAAATAATTTTAGAGCAACAAAGCTTGCGAGTACTGGCGGATTCTTGAAATCTGGAAATACCACCTTTATGATAGGAACGGAAGATATACGTGTGGAAAAAGCACTGCAAATCATTAAAGAAAATTGTCAATCAAGAGACCAATTAGTAGCACCTGTATCGCCAATGGGAGGAAATGCAGATTCTTATGTCCCTTATCCAGTAGAAGTGGAAGTTGGTGGAGCAACAGTCTTTGTATTACCTGTAGAGCAATTTAAACAATTTTAAGCTGTACATCGGTTAACTTCTGTTACCGATGTACTTTCATGGTTAAATGATAAAAGTTAAAAGTGAGAGCAGATCTTTTTGCTAACAAGTAGTAGATCGTTCTTCAGGAGGAAGAATATGAAGATTAATAAAGACATTCGAATCAATCTGGAAGGGAATAGATTAGAAACAAAAGGTAGTCTAGGGACTCTAAATTTCAGGGATATGTCCAACAACAAAATGAGAAATTAAAGGTCGATCAGCTTCAAAATTGATGAAGAACATCGATGATATTGGCAATAGGTTAGGGCGATCCCAAAATTTAAAAGACTTAACAAAATATAAATCTCTTGTTAAACAGTTTGTAAAAGAAGCTGTTGAATTAGGGATGAAAGTAAAAAAAGACAACTCGTGGGATCAGTTTGGCCAAGGGAGAGACTTGCGTGTTGTACAGGTAATTGATGATAAGTTAGTAGAATTAACAGAAGAAGTAATTGCGACTGAGAAAAAATGGCATAAATATCTTAGATAAAATTGGTGAAATTAAAGGTTTACTAATTAATATATATACGTAAATGGAGTGATTGTCTTGACAAGGACGTGGGAACAGCTTGAACAGACACAACCCATTGTTTTAAAAATGCTAAAAAACAGCTTGAAAAAAGAGAGATTAGCTCATGCATATCTTTTTGAAGGAATGAAGGGAACTGGTAAACGGGAAATAAGTCTAGTTCTCACTAAGAGCATTTTATGTGAAAATACTATAGATGGATATGTTCCATGTGAAACATGTTCAAATTGCAAGCGGATAAATAATGGTAACCATCCTGATGTGCATTTACTTGAGCCAGATGGATTATCCATAAAGAAGCATCAAATACAAAGCCTACAAGAAGAGTTTTCCAAGACTGGAGTAGAGTCAAAGCAAAAGGTGTATATTCTTGTTCATGCAGATAAAATGACTACAAATGCGGCTAATAGTTTACTGAAATTTTTAGAGGAACCAAATGCAGAAACAACGGCCATTCTAATAACAGAACAAATTCAGCAAATATTGCCGACTATTTTGTCTCGGTGTCAGGTCCTTTCCTTTACACCATTATCCCCAAATGAAATGGCTAAAGAACTAGTAAGAAATGGAATAAAACCAAATGAAGCCCCTTTACTTGCGCAAATTACCAATAATTTTGAAGAGGCATTGACACTTAGTACGGATGAATGGTTTGTACAAGCGCAAAAAATAGTGGTAAAATTATATGAGGCTCTTAAAGGAGCTCCTTTAGAAGCATTAGTAGCTCTTCAAAGGGACTGGTTTTCTCATTTTAAGGAAAAGGATCAGTTTGATAGAGGACTCGATTTATTATTGCTGCTTTATAAAGATTTATTATATATACAGCTTGGCAAGCACGATCAGATTGTATACGTTAGCGAAAAGGGACGATTAGAGACTTATGCTTTAAGAACTTCTAACAGGCGCTTAACGGAACAAATGACAGCTATTTTTGAAGCAAAGCGAAAGCTGCAGGGGAATATGAATCCACAGTTATTGATGGAGCAGCTGGTGCTAGAGCTGCAGGAGGGATCTTCAGTTGTATGATGTTGTAGGAATCCGCTTTAAAAAAGCTGGAAAAATATATTATTTTGATCCAAATGAATTAATCATTCAAAAGGGAGACTTCGTCATCGTCGAAACTGTTCGAGGTGTAGAATTCGGGAGAGTAGTTATTGGACCGAAAAAAGTAGATGAAAACGATGTTGTTTTACCCTTGAAAAAAGTATTAAGAATTGCGGATCATAAAGATCAAATGATTGTAGCCGAAAACAAGGTTGCAGCAAAAGAGGCATATGATGTTTGTTGTGAGAAAGTTACGCTACATGAATTAGATATGAAATTAGTGGATGTAGAATATACATTTGACCGTAATAAAATTATTTTTTATTTTACCGCTGATGGTCGAGTAGACTTTAGGGAATTGGTAAAAGATTTAGCTTCCATTTTTCGAACAAGAATTGAACTTCGTCAGATTGGTGTAAGAGATGAAGCTAAAATGCTAGGTGGAATTGGTCCTTGTGGAAGAATGTTATGCTGTTCGACATTCTTAGGGGATTTCGAACCAGTATCTATTAAGATGGCAAAAGACCAAAACCTTTCCTTAAACCCAACGAAAATTTCCGGATTATGCGGACGATTAATGTGTTGTTTAAAATATGAGAATGACGATTATGAAGCTGCCAAGGAACTTTTACCAGACTTAGGTGATTGGATTAATACACCGGATGGAAAGGGAAAAGTTGTTGGTTTAAATATTTTAGAACGTGTACTCCAAGTGGAAATTTCTGAACAAGAACGAGTGCTTGAATATACATTAGATGAGATACTGCAAGAGGATGCTGTTTCAGTTCAATCCACAGATTAATGAGGTGGAAGAGTGGATAAAAAAGAAGTTTTTGAATCAGTAATAAATATGGAAAGTCAAATTGGTAATTTGTATAAGCAATTAGGTGATCTTAAACAGCATGTAGCTGAGCTTATTGAAGAGAATAATAGGCTGCAGCTAGAAAATGAAAATCTAAGAAGGCACTTAGAGGATATACCAAGAGAAAAAGATTCGAAACAGGATAAAAATAAAAGAAGGAACATAAAACAAGGTAAGACGATGGAGGAAAAAAATATTGATATAGGGGAAGGGTATGACAACCTGGCAAGACTATATCAAGAAGGTTTTCATATTTGTAATCTTCATTTTGGAAGTCCTCGAAAAGATGGAGATTGTCTTTTTTGTTTATCGTTTCTTAATAAAAAATAAGGATGTCTCAAAGAAATTATTGCCCGAGTATGTAAGCAATACAATCAATGTATTGTCAGGGGATGACTCTTCTTCTTGAGACATCTCTTTTTCTATGCAGGAATAGGAAAGATGGAGGTAAAAAAAGAGTGGTTCCATTAATTGGAGATGAAAGATTAGATTATTTGCTGGATGAACGATTAAGAATTATTCAAAGTCCATCTGTTTTTTCTTTCTCATTAGATGCAGTATTATTAGCGGATTTTGTCTCTATTCCTTTGAAGAGGGGGGCAATTGTTGATTTATGTAGTGGGAATGGAGTAATTCCACTCTTTTTGTCACTTCGAACAGAGGGAGATATTGTAGGAGTAGAAATACAAGAAAGATTATATGATATGGCAAATAGAAGCATTCAGTATAATCATTTAGAACAAAAAATAAAAATGATTCATGGTGATATTAAGGATGCTCCTAGTTTACTTGGGTATGAGAAGTATGACGCAGTGACGTGTAATCCTCCCTACTTTAAGAAGACGAACTCAATGGCAGAGATTAATGGTAATGAGCATCTTGCTATAGCTAGGCATGAGATTCTCTGTACACTTGAGGATACAATTAGTATATCTAGTCAATTGGTTAAACAAGGTGGAAAAGTAGCTTTTGTTCATCGACCTGGCAGGCTATTAGATATCATTACATTTATGAGGGAGAATCGATTGGAACCAAAGCGAATCCGATTTGTCTATCCAAAAGAAGGTAAAGAAGCGAATATTTTATTAGTTGAAGCAATAAAAGATGGGAAACCAGACTTAAAAGTTCTCCCTCCGTTATTTGTTTATAAAGATGGCAACAATTATACAGAGGAAATGAGCAGAATACTGTATGGAAAATAAGAATCATTATTTTTATGTATTAAAGTGTAAGGATGGCAGCTATTATGCTGGTTATACAAATGATCTTCAAAAGCGAGTAAAAACGCATAATGATGGCAAAGGGGCAAAGTATACAAGAGGGCGTTTACCGGTATCTGTTATTTACTATGAGGAATTTCAGACAAAACAAGAGGCCATGAAAGCAGAGTATGCTTTTAAACAGTTAGATAGAAAGAAGAAGGAAAAGTTTTTATGGAAGGAAGTAGGTGAAGGAAATGAAACAACAAAAAAGCTTTAAAGAAAAAAGGGGAGCGCTGTATTTAGTCCCTACTCCTATCGGGAATTTAGAAGATATGAGTTTTCGAGCAATTAGAATTTTGAAAGAGGCAGATATTATTGCTGCAGAGGATACGCGTAATACAAAAAAACTATGTAATTATTTTGAAATTGCAACTCCAGTAGTCAGCTATCATGAACATAATAAAGAGACTAGTGGTCAAAAGCTAATACAAGCTTTGAAAGAGGATAAAATAATCGCATTAGTAAGCGATGCGGGAATGCCAACCATTGCAGATCCAGGATATGAGCTAGCTATGAATGCTATTAATCAAGAAATCCCAGTTATTCCTCTTCCAGGAGCAAATGCAGCATTAACAGCTCTGATTGCTTCGGGACTTCCGACACATCCTTTCTACTTTTATGGTTTCCTTAATCGTCAAAAGAAGGAGAAGAAGAAGGAGTTGCTTTTCCTAAAGAGTGTTCCAGGTACGTTGCTCTTATATGAATCCCCGCATCGTTTAAAAGAAACATTGGTTTTAATAAGGGAAATTCTCGGTAATAGAAAGATCACATTATGTAGAGAGTTGACAAAGTTATATGAGGAATTTATTCGTGGAACTCTAGAGGAGGCAATTGCTTGGTCTCAATCAGAAGAAATAAGAGGAGAGTTCTGTTTAGTTATCGAACAAGGAGAATTACAAACGGAAGACAATAATTGGTGGGAAGACTTATCTATTGTTCAACATGTAGATCACTATGTGGAAAAAGAGGGAATTACGGTAAAAGAAGCAATTAAAAAGACTGCATTAGATAGAGAAATGCAAAAAAGAGACATTTACCAAGAATACCATATTCAATAAGAAAAAGGGCTGCTGCCTTAAATCGGAACATCAAAAATATGATGGTGTTCCCCTTTAAGGCGGCAGTCCTTTAGTTTATAAAAAAGAACGAATAAGCTTTTCTTATTTATTCATTCAAGAAACTATGAATAAATAAAGAGTGATGTACTTACACATTTCTAACTTTATTCTTATTTTGCAAGTTCAAAATTGCTTTTAATTTCCGCGATTAATTGCTCTGCACCTTCACGGCTAAGAATTAATTTACCACCAGCTAAAGATAGATTATCATCTGATACTTCTCCAGTAACTTGGCAAGTCATGTTTGGTTTATATTTTTTTAAGATGATTTTTTCATCATCTACATAAATTTCTAGAGCATCCTTTTCCGCAATTCCTAATGTACGTCTTAATTCGATTGGAATTACCACACGACCTAATTCATCAACTTTACGAACAATACCTGTAGATTTCATTTTCTTTTCTCCTCCCAAAAGTAAGTATTTATATTTTTTTCGCTAATTTTCGACAAATTTCTTTGTATGTTTATTATAATACCAGCCATTCCCATAAACGTCAATTATTTATTTTGAAATAAATGTATTTTAAAAAACCTTATTAAAGTAGGCTTTTCTGGAGTATGAAATGATAAATAAACATAGGATGGGATAAATTGGTATAGTATTTTCGTTCTATTTTTGTTATTTTTTCGACAAAAAACAACATTTTTATTTGTCATTTTTTCTTCCAAAACATCGCTGTTGCATTACTAATTATTTTTAGGTATATTTTGATGGGATAAAAGGAAAAATGGCAATAATTATGCGGTTTATAAATGTTCTTATACTTTTTTGTTTCGATAAAAAAGAAGAATGGTTACAATAGTAATAGCAGTTATTTTACTTAAGGTACATATTATATACATATACATAGGAGGAAACTAAGTGAAGGATCAAGAAAAAACTTTTTATATTACTACGCCAATCTATTATCCAAGTGGCAATTTACATATTGGGCATGCCTACACAACAGTTGCTGGAGATGCAATGGCTCGTTATAAAAGAATGAGAGGATATGAAGTTCGTTACTTAACTGGAACGGATGAACATGGGCAAAAAATTCAGCGCAAAGCAGAAGAAGCAGGAATTACACCTATTCAGTATGTAGATGAAATTGTGGCAGGAATAAAGGAATTATGGGATAAGCTTGATATTTCCTATGATGATTTTATCCGTACAACAGAAAAACGACATACGGATGTTGTCGAAAAAATGTTTAAGAAATTAGTGGATCAAGGAGATATTTATTTAGATGAATATCAAGGATGGTATTCTGTTTCTGATGAAACGTATTATACAGAACTACAGTTAGTTGATCCTATTTATGATGAACATGGCAAAGTAATTGGAGGGAAAAGCCCCGACAGTGGTCATGCCGTTGAACTAGTAAAAGAGGAATCATATTTCTTTAGAATGGGGAAATATGCAGATCGCTTGTTAGCATTTTACGAGGAAAATCCAGAATTTATCCAACCAGAATCTCGCAAGAACGAGATGATTAATAACTTTATCAAACCAGGATTGGAAGATTTAGCAGTCTCAAGAACGACTTTTGATTGGGGAATTAAAGTGCCAGGGGATCCGAAGCATGTTGTGTATGTATGGATCGATGCCCTTTCCAATTATATTACTGCGCTAGGGTATGGCTCTGACGATGAAACATTATACAAAAAGTTCTGGCCAGCAAATGTACATTTAGTTGGGAAAGAAATTGTTCGTTTTCACACGATATATTGGCCAATCATGCTTATGGCATTAGATCTACCATTGCCTAAGAAAGTCTTTGCACATGGCTGGATTCTAATGAAAGATGGTAAAATGTCTAAATCAAAAGGAAATGTGGTTAATCCAGTGACGTTAATTGATCGTTATGGATTAGATGCTCTTCGTTATTATTTATTAAGAGAAGTACCATTTGGTTCTGATGGTGTGTTTACTCCAGAAGCGTTTGTAGAGAGAGTGAACTTTGATTTAGCGAATGACTTAGGGAACTTATTAAATCGTACAGTGGCGATGATTAATAAGTACTTTAATGGTGAAATTCCTACCTATAAAAATTCAGAGGGAACTTTTGAAAAGTCACTTGTGGAAGCACATCAAGAAACGGTTAAGAAATATGCGGAGCATATGGAAAATATGGAGTTCTCCGTTGTACTAACAACGTTATGGCAATTAGTCAGCAGAAATAATAAATATATCGATGAAACACAGCCATGGGTATTAGCGAAAGAGGAAAAGACAGAAGAATTAGCAGTTGTGATGAATCACTTAGCAGAATCTTTAAGAAGAATCGCAATTATGTTAAAACCATTCTTAACAAGAACACCTGATAAAATTTTTAAACAGTTGAACATACAAGATGAATCCTTACAGACATGGGACAGCTTGGAACGTTTTGGCATAATCCCTGCGGGTACTATAGTAGAGAAGGGAGATCCTATTTTCCCTAGATTAGATATCCAAGAAGAAGTGGAATTTATTAAGAGCGAAATGAAGGGACCTCAAAAGGAAGAAGAAACGAAACAAGAGGTTCAAGAAGTTCCGGACGTAGAGGAAATCACAATAGATGACTTTATGAAGGTAGATTTACGTGTAGCACAAGTGCTGGAAGCTGAACCTGTGAAAAAAGCAGACAAGTTATTGAAGTTACAATTGGATCTTGGTTATGAGAAAAGACAAGTAGTTTCTGGAATTGCTAAATATTATTCTCCTGAAGACTTGGTAGGACGAAAGGTTATTTGTGTAACAAATTTAAAACCAGTTAAATTAAGAGGCGAACTTTCTCAAGGAATGATTTTAGCTGGAAGTCATGACGGCGAATTGTCTCTTGCGACAATCGCAGAGGCTTTACCACTTGGAGCAAAAGTAAAATAAAATGATAGGAAAAACATGGAGATGTTTTAATTGGGGAAATCGCCAAGATCTTTAATGGGAATGGGCGAGAAAACTCCATATTTTAATCATCTCTATGTTTTTTCTTCTTTCATTAAGACTGTGGTGGCAAGGATAGAACGGTCTGAGAAAATAAAGTGTAAATATATTTAACAGATGATGGAGGGATGTTTATCATGTTATTTGATACACATACACATATTAATGCAAATGAGTTTCAAGATGATATAGAAGAAGTGATACAACGAGCACTTGATGTAGGAATGGAAAAAATGGTAGTGGTTGGGTTTGATAGACCTACTATTACAAAGGCGATGGAGCTTATTGAGCAGTATGATTTTGTTTACGCAAGCATAGGGTGGCATCCTGTAGATGCTATCGATATGGTAGATGAAGATTTGGTTTGGATTGAAGAATTGGCAAAGCATCCAAAAGTCATTGCAATAGGAGAAATGGGACTAGATTATCATTGGGATAAATCGCCAAAAGATATTCAAAAAGAAGTGTTTAGAAAGCAAATTCAATTAGCAAAAAAAGTAAAACTTCCGATAATTATTCATAATCGTGAAGCGACTGCTGATATTGTTGAAATCTTAAAAGAAGAGGATGCAAAAGAGGTAGGCGGGATTATGCATTGTTATGGAGGAAGTGTAGAAACTGCGCTTGAATGTATAAATATGAATTTTTATATTTCGCTTGGTGGAACGGTTACTTTTAAAAATGCACGAAAGCCAAAGGAAGTTGCAGAAGCCATTTCGTTAGATCATTTATTAATCGAAACGGACTGCCCATATTTAGCACCGACCCCTTTTAGAGGAAAACGCAATGAACCTAGTTATGTAAAACTAGTAGCAGAAGAGATTGCTGCTATAAAAGGGATTTCCTACGAAGAGGTGGCGTCAAAAACAACAGAAAACGCAAAAAAATTATTCGGCATAAACTGATAAAGATTTTTGTCGAATGAAGAAAGAGCTTGTCCGAACTTCCTCTTATTTTTAATCGTTCTACATTGCTTCCTTTTCTCATAGACTAATTATGTCGAGATTTCTTTCTTTCCTTTCGCTTGTTTTTTTTGCATAATAGGATATACGTTCAAAGATTCTAAAGGGTTGACAGCGGACATGATACTCTATATAATCACTCCGAGAGAAAAGGAGGCGTTTTTCATCGTAATCAAAAACATGAAAAACCTGTTTTCAAAATCTTTGAGCAAGAAGAAAGTGTCTATCTTTTTAGCTAGTTTCATCGTTTTTGCGAGTAGTATTGGATTTATAATTTATGAAACTACTAAAAGTACTGTGGCACTAACGCTAAATGGTAAAGAACAAATCATCGAGACGCACTCATCTACTATACAACAAATATTTGATGATTTAGATATTACCGTCGGTTCAAAAGATTATGTGTTTCCCTCGTTAAACACAAAGGTGACAGATAACCTAGAAGTTGTCTGGAAAAAAGCTAAACAGGTTGAATTGCAAAAAGACGACGAGAAGAAAACGGTTTGGACAACAGTAGATACTGTTAAGGAGTTTTTAGAAGAACAAAAAATTTCTTTGAACGAGCACGACCAGATCAATCAGAAAGAAAATAACCCTATAGAACATAAAATGGACGTTGTCGTACATACAGCATTTCCAGTAACGCTAGTAGACGCAGGAAAGAAAAAGCAAGTATGGTCCACTTCGACTACGGTCGCTGACTTTTTAACACAACAGGAGATCTCACTTGATAAATTAGACCGAGTTGAACCAGCTCTAAAGGAAAAAGTGAAAGAAGAAGCTATTGTTAATATAACAAGAATAGAAAAGGTCACCGATGTAGTGGAACAACCGATTAATTTTGCCGTAATCACCCAAAAGGACGATGATCTTCCACACGGAACAGAAAAAGTACTTAAAGAGGGAACTGAAGGAGTGGTCTCTAAAAAGTATGAAGTGACGAAGGAAAATGGCAAAGAGATTTCCCGAAAATTGCTAAGTGAAACAACAGTAAAAGAAAAGCAGGATAAAATTGTCTCTGTTGGAACAAAAGACGAAGTCATTCAACTTGCATCCCGTGGTGAAGAACGTGGGCAAGAAGTGTTCGTCAATTCAACAGCATATACTGCTAGCTGTAATGGATGTTCTGGCCGAACGGCTACTGGAATTGATCTGAAAGCTAATCCTAATGCAAAAGTAATTGCTGTCGACCCAAGTTTTATCCCATTAGGAACAAAAGTTTATGTGGAAGGCTATGGCTACGCTGTTGCTGCCGATACTGGCGGAAGTGTAAAAGGGCAGAAAATTGATGTTTTCTTTTCCACAAAAGCCGAAGCTTACCGTTGGGGTAACAGGCAAGTTAAGATAAAAATAATTAATTAGGTAAAATAGAAATCTCGACAATTTATCATCCAATATCAGATGATAGAAAGTTAGCTAATTTGGCAGAGGGAGCATCTCCTCTGTCCTTTTTTATGTTTCATCACTTGTTAATTAAATTGCAATGAATCAGCCATTTGTTTAAACATAAATATTAGCTATAATGATAATAATTAAAACATTTCTTTCTCTCTGTATATATAGACGATTCATGTTACAATTATGTTTCATTTTTTTTTCAAATTTTAAATATTTTTTTGGAGGTTCCATGAAGATTAAAGAAATAATAGTAGTGGAAGGTCGAGATGATACTACCGCTATTAAGCGAGCGGTAGATGCAGATACAATTGAAACAAACGGTTCAGCTATTAATCAAGAGACATTGGATAAAATAAAGCTAGCCCAAAAAACAAGAGGAGTTATTGTTTTGACAGATCCAGACTATCCAGGTCAAAAAATTCGTCATACAATTGAAATGCATGTTCCTGAATGCAAGCATGCCTTTATTCCGAAGGAGCTTGCTATCCATAAGCATGGTAAAGGTGTTGGGGTGGAACATGCATCAGTAGAAGTAATTAGAGAAGCATTAAAAGAAGCACATCTGATGCAAGAAACAATAAAGGAAGAAATTACAAAGGAAGATTTAATTGATGCGGGCTTAATTGGCGGTGCTGATTCTAAGGAGCGAAGAGAACAGTTAGGTAAGCTGCTTAAAATTGGGTATACAAATGGAAAACAGCTCTATAAACGATTATTGATGTTTCATATTACAAAGGCAGAGTTTGCACAAGCGATTAAGGAAATACGCCAGGAGGATAAGCATGTATAAAGATATAGCAACACCCGCAAGGACAAGAGCAATACTAGATAAATATGGTTTTTCCTTTAAGAAAAGCTTAGGACAGAACTTTTTAATTGATACAAACATTTTGAGAAATATTGTGGATCATGCGCAGTTAACAGAAGATTCAGGTGCAATTGAGGTTGGCCCTGGAATTGGCGCATTAACAGAACAATTAGCAAAGCGGAGCAAAAAGGTTGTAGCGTATGAGATTGATCAACGTCTATTACCGATTTTAAAAGAGACACTTGAACCATATCCTCACGCAAAAATTATCCACCAGGATATTTTAAAGGCAAATGTTAAGGAAATGTTAGACACAGAGTTTAAAGATATCAAGGATATTATGCTTGTTGCTAATTTACCTTATTATGTTACAACGCCGATTATTATGAAGATACTAGAAGAAAAGTTACCTTTAAGAGGCATTGTGGTAATGCTACAAAAAGAAGTGGCAGAACGAATTTCAGCGAAGCCAGGAACGAAGGAATATGGTTCTCTTTCAATTGCCATTCAGTATTATACAAAACCAGAAGTGGTTATGATTGTACCAAAAACTGTTTTTGTCCCTCAACCAAATGTGGATTCAGCTGTTATTCGTCTTACGATTAGAGAAACACCGTCTGTTGTAGTGAAAAATGAAGCATTTTTCTTTCAAATAACAAGAGCCAGCTTTGCACAAAGAAGAAAAACGATTCTCAATAACTTATCGAGCCAATTAGAGGGTGGAAAAGAAAAGAAGGCAGAAATCATAGAAGCGCTGGAACAAGCGGAAATTGAGCCTTCTAGACGCGGAGAATCATTATCTATTGAAGAGTTCGCGAAGCTCAGTGACATACTTTATGAAACGTTTGGAAAATAATGATGATAAATAGGTGTACAGATTAATTGCTTTTCCTAAAAAATATCAAGGAAGAGGAAGCTTTCTGTGCACCTTTTTATATGATGTTTTATTTGGTAAAGGTTGTTGTTAGGAAAGGGGAGCAGCCGATGTTCTCATTCTTCTTTTTCGAATTGCTCACAACTTTATAGACGTATGCATAATTTATCAGAGATAGATATTGAATAATAATATCCACTCAGGAGAAACAAGTTTGGGTTAATTGGAGTGACAAGAGTGACTATAAATATCATGGATATCGTCGGTAGAGAGTCTTATCAATGTGATTTATTGTTTCGAATAATTGACATGAAAGAGGTAAATGGCCAAAAAATTGCCATTCTTTATGGAGAAGATTTTCGCTTGATTGCAGATGCTCCATATGAGGATTTAGTATTAATTAATCAACCGATGCAACGAAAAATTTCCCAAAAGGTTCAGTTAATGGAGGAACAATCTCTCCAATTATTTCGACAAGATGTGAATCTTTTGCGAAGAAAGCAGGAGTATCAAGTAACAGAAGCTTATAGCAAGCCTTCTAACTATTTTCAATTACCGGGTAAAGTACTCCATATTGATGGAGATCCCAACTATTTGAAAAAGTGTCTCACTTTATACGAAAAAATTGGGATACCCGTCAATGGAGTGCACTGCAATGAAAAAGAGATGCCAAGTAAAATAGGCAGTCTTTTGGATTACTATCGCCCTGATATACTGGTTATAACAGGTCATGATGCTTATTCTAAAGCACTAGGAGACAAAAGTGATATTAATGCATACCGACACTCTAAATACTTTGTACAGACCGTCAGAGAGGCGAGAAAGAAGCTTCCTAATCTGGATCAGTTAGTTATTTTTGCTGGTGCTTGTCAATCCCACTTTGAATCCCTTATTTATGCAGGAGCTAATTTTGCAAGTTCCCCCTCAAGAGTAAATATTCATGCCCTTGATCCAGTTTATATCGTTGCCAAGATAAGCTTTACACCTTTTATGGAAAGGGTAAACGTTTGGGATGTTTTAAGGAATACATTAACGGGTGAAAAGGGACTAGGTGGAATTGAAACAAAGGGAGTACTGCGAACAGGCATGCCATATCATGTAGATTCGGCGGAAGAGGTGTAACAAAGACAGAAGCATTTAAATATTACACACAGGATAAGGTATGCTTTTACCCTTTAATAAATGGTGGGCTATCTGGATTCTGTGTGTTTTTAGCTAGAAGATGCTTTATTTCCTTTGAAAGATATAAGTAGTTGAAAAAAATTGAAATTTTCTACATATTTATGCTCACTTTGTGCAAACTATCTTTGTTGAAAAATTGGAGAAAAATAAGAATAAAAAATATTGACAACTTCTAAAAAAGACTGTTATAATTTATGTTTTTATTTGACTCTGTTGTGTCAGTATGATATACTTTACACAGTGAGGTGGACCGAATGGCAAAAACATTATCAGATATAAAAAAAGCTCTTGATTCAAATTTAGGAAAAAGACTTATGCTGAAGGCAAATGGCGGTCGTCGGAAGACAATTGAACGTTCAGGAGTATTAGCAGAGACTTATCCATCTGTGTTTGTAGTGGAGTTAGATCAGGATGAAAATGCATTTGAACGTGTATCATACAGCTATGCAGATGTTTTAACAGAAACGGTTCAAATTACCTTCTTCGAGGATACATCAGGACAAATTGCTTTAAGCTAACTATTATTGCTTGAAAGCATTAAGCGGCAGTGAACTATTTGTTTGCTGCTTTTTTCATGGAGAAAAATAATGATTTGCAAATAAAGATGATTGCAGATGTATAAATAAGCATATGTTTTGGCAACAAATAGATAACATGAAAAACTAGTGATGGATACATACTAAGCTTACCGTGGGTGATGAAAGGAGAGATTCACTTTGGGTAGACGAAAAGGAATTATGTCTGAAGGATTGAAGGAAGAATTAGCAAAAGAGCTTGGTTTCTATGATGTAGTCCAGAAAGAGGGCTGGGGCGGTATTCGTGCAAGAGACGCAGGGAATATGGTCAAAAGGGCAATAGAAATAGCAGAGCAAAGTCTTCTTACTCAAAATAAAGAGTAATGTGTAACTTCGAAATTCACTTTACGTCCATCTTATTTGTACGATAATCAAATTGGATTTACCCACGGCAATTTATAGAATCTATCATTAGCGTATATCTATATTATCGATTAAATAGTATAGATATAAGGAGTTAATGATAGATTCTTTTTTTATTCAAGGATGATGGGGAGTAAGAGCTCACCTCAATTGTTGATAAATTATAGGAAAACACAATCTCAATTGTATGTAAGAGAATAATTTGTGGTAAAATCACTATATCTATATAGAAGATTAGATGAGCATAAAGCTTGTTAGGCACGGAATAAGGGTAAGATAAAGTTCGTCTAGCCTACTATTATTATCTCCTTTAAGGAAAATCCTCTTTCGTTAGTTGGAGAAAAAAGTAAATGATGAAATTGTTAAGTGGGTGGAAATATTGAAGCTTTTGGTGAAAGCGCCAGCTAAAATCAATTTGTCATTAGATGTGCTTCATAAGAGACCAGATGGGTATCATGAAGTAGAAATGATTATGACGACAATTGATTTAGCAGATAGAATTGAGCTAGCATTGTTAGATAACGATGTAATAAAAATAGTTTCTCTTAATAGGTTTGTTCCTGATGACCAAAGAAATCTTGCTTATCAGGCAGCAAGTATATTAAAGGAAAAGTTTGATGTGAAAAAAGGCGTAGAAATTAAAATTGAGAAACATATTCCTGTTGCAGCAGGTCTTGCTGGAGGAAGCAGCGATGCAGCGGCAGTATTACGCGGTTTAAATAAGTTATGGGATTTAGGATTAACATTAGATGAATTAGCTGTCATTGGAGCTGAAATTGGGTCTGATGTGTCTTTTTGCGTCTATGGGGGCACTGCCCTTGCAACTGGAAGAGGGGAAATCATTAAGGAGTTGCCTGCGCCACCAGTGTGCTGGGTTATTTTAGCAAAACCATTTATTGGTGTATCAACAGCTGATATTTATAAAAGACTAGATATTGAGACAATTGAGCATCCCAATACGGAGAAAATGATTGAGTCCATTTCAGCGAAAGATTATGATCTTATGTGTAATAGCGTTGGGAATGTGTTAGAGAATGTTACTCTATCCTTATACCCAGAGGTTGCTCAAATTAAAGAACAAATTTGCAAATTTGGTGCAGATGCTGTTCTTATGAGCGGAAGTGGACCCACTGTTTTTGGATTGATTCAACATGATTCAAGGATGAATCGGGTTTACAATGGTTTGAGAGGATTTTGTGATCAAGTATTTGCGGTTCGAATGATTGGGCAACGACATACTCTTGATTAAATCCGTATAATAATGTAAAATTGTCTTTAAATATTCGGATTTTGGGGGTTCAGTTATGAAATTTCGTCGTAGTGAGCGTTTAATAGACATGACGAATTACTTGCTGGAGCATCCTAGGCAGTTAGTATCTCTTTCTTACTTTGCAGAAAAGTACGGTGCAGCCAAGTCTTCAATCAGTGAAGATTTGGCTATTGTTAAAGAAACATTTGAGCAAAGAGGAATAGGGACTTTACATACATTGCCAGGAGCAGCCGGTGGAGTAAAGTATCAAGTAAAAGTCAGTGATGAAGCAGCGAAACCATTTGTTGAGGAGCTTTGTGATTTGATAAAAAGTCCAGAAAGGCTTTTGCCCGGCGGATATCTATATATGAATGATATTCTGGGAAATACGACTATCATGCAAAAAGTGGGAAGACTGTTTGCCTCTGCTTTTGCTGATACGGATATTGATGTGGTCATGACAGTTGCTACTAAAGGGATTCCTTTGGCATATGCAGTTGGAACTTATTTAAATGTTCCGGTAGTTATGGTTAGAAGAGACAGTAAAGTAACAGAAGGCTCCACGGTGAGTATTAATTATGTTTCTGGTTCTACAAAAAGAATCCAAACGATGCTGCTTTCTAAAAGAAGTTTAGAAGATGGCTCAAAAGTATTGATTGTGGATGACTTTATGAAAGCTGGCGGTACCATCAATGGTATGATTAGTCTATTAGAGGAATTCAATGCAAGCGTTGCAGGAATCGCAGTATTAGTAGAAGCAGAGGAAGCAGAGGAAAGACTAGTGGATGATTATTTATCACTAGTAAAATTATCCGGTGTTGATGTAAAAGAAAAGAAAATTTCTGTGGAAAATGGTAATTATTTCGACAAAAAGTAACTCTTAGGGGGAAAAGACAAATGAAAGTTGTTCAAACAAGTAACGCACCAGCAGCTATCGGACCGTATTCTCAAGGGATTATTGTGAATAATTTATTTTTCAGTTCTGGTCAAATTCCTTTAACTGCAGAAGGTACCTTAGTAGAGGGAGACGTGCAGACACAGACACATCAAGTATTCAAAAATTTAGCAGCCGTCCTTAAAGAGGCAGGAGCATCCTTTGAAACGGTTGTGAAGGCAACGGTGTTTATTAAAAATATGGAAGACTTTCAAGCAATCAATGAAGTATATGGAGAATATTTCTCTACACATAAGCCCGCTCGTTCATGTGTAGAAGTAGCTAGACTTCCTAAGGATGTATTAGTTGAAATCGAAGTTATCGCACTTTGTAAATAAGTTACTTCATAAAGGAAGATAGTCGGAGATTAAGTGGAAAAACAGAAGATTTTATCACTTTTAGGCACTTTTTCTTTATTTTATTCCTAAATATTCTAAAAAATTTCATCTTTAAAGAAGGAGTTATGAGAATTCTGTTGAATTTAATAACTAGATTTTATCTTCTAGTAAAGGTGGTGAACAGGATGGAAGTAACTGATGTAAGGCTACGCCGAGTTAACACGGATGGACGTATGAGAGCTATTGCCTCTATTACACTAGATAATGAATTTGTTGTTCACGATATTAGGGTAATTGACGGAAATAATGGACTATTTGTAGCGATGCCAAGTAAACGAACTCCAGATGGTGAGTTTAGGGATATCGCTCATCCAATTAACTCTGGTACAAGAGGAAAAATCCAGGAAGCAGTTTTGGCAGAATACCACCGCCTGGGTGAATTAGAAATTGAATTTGAAGAAGCTGGAGCTTCCTAAAATAATCTGCAGCTAGAGCCTACTTCCTAAGAGTAAGGCTCTTTTTTTATTCCTATTTCTCTCCTATTTACCCCTTGATTTTCCAATGAAAACAATTTGTTCTTCTAGTATCATAAAAGAGATAAGTTTTTTTTATTTTTCATGGTTGTTGGAAGTAGTTCTCCGTATAAAAAAGGAAAATGTTACAATTAATAAACAGCTTTTATAAAGAAGCGTACATAAAATGTGAATCCTTCCTTGAAATCAAGAGTTATTTAAGATATATTTTTTAGTGGATAAAAAGGTTATTGGAGGCCTGTGAATGACAACTCGTTACGCAGTGATTTTAGCCGCAGGACAGGGTACTAGAATGAAGTCAAAACTTTATAAAGTACTTCATCCTGTTTGTGGGAAACCGATGGTACAGCACGTTGTAGATCAAGTGGAAAAGCTACAAATGGATTCAATCGTAACAGTAATTGGCCACGGTTCAGAAAAAGTAAAAGCACAGCTTGGCAATAGTGTTAAATACGTAAATCAAAAAGAACAGCTTGGAACGGCACATGCAGTAATACAAGCAAAAGATCTTCTTGTAGACAAAGAAGGAGTGACACTTGTTATATGTGGGGATACGCCTCTCATGACAAGTGAAACGATAGAAGCGCTCTTTTTACACCATGAGAAAGTAGGAGCGAAGGCAACCATTTTAACGGCAAAGGCAAGTAAGCCAGATGGGTACGGCAGAATCATTCGTAATTCAATGGGCGTAGTAGAGAAAATCGTAGAACACAAGGATGCAACGGATGAAGAAAGAAAAATAACAGAAATTAACACAGGTACCTATGTATTTGATAATGCTCTATTATTTCAGGCTTTAGATAATGTTTCCAATGAAAATGTTCAAGGAGAGTATTATCTGCCAGACGTTATCGAGATTTTAAAACAGCAGGGAGAAACTGTAAGTGCATTCCAAACCACAGATTTCAATGAAACAATTGGTGTGAATGATCGGATTGCTTTATCTGAAGCAGAATCAATCATGAGAAAGCGAATCAATGAACAGCATATGCGCAATGGCGTAACAATTATTGATCCGACCAATACTTATATTGGAGCAGACGTAATGATTAAAGAGGATACAGTTATATACCCTGGAAGTATGATTAAAGGAAATACTGTAATAGGTTCAGATTGTATTATTGGGCCAAATACAGAAATAAATAATTGTTCAGTGGGAAATAATACGGCTATTAAACAATCTGTTGCTCACGATAGCAGCATTGGGTCTGATGTGAATATTGGACCGTTTGCCCATATTCGTCCAGCCTCTATGATTGATGATGAAGTGAAAATTGGAAACTTTGTTGAAATCAAGAAAGCGACATTTGGAAAAGGCAGTAAGGCATCACATTTAAGTTATATTGGAGATGCGAATGTTGGTAGTGATGTCAATATTGGCTGTGGTACCATTACAGTTAATTATGATGGAAAAAAGAAGTTTTTGACGACGATAGAAGATGGCGCATTTATTGGATGCAATTCCAATTTGATTGCACCTGTCACAGTTGGTAAGGGTGCTTATGTTGCAGCAGGCTCCACCATTACAGATAACGTTCCTTCTGAGGCACTTTCAATTGCCCGTGCACGTCAAGTTAATAAAGAGAATTATAAACGTAAATAAATAGGTTAAAAGGAAGAATAATTCGTTTAATAGATATGTTTCATTCTTCGTACTATAAGTGGAAAAAGACCAGTGGAGGTTCAGCATGCCAGTTAAGAATTTAGATCCAAATTTGAAGGTATTCAGTTTAAACTCTAATCCTGCCTTAGCGCAGGAAATTGCCGATTCAATTGGAGTAGAATTAGGGAAATGTTCAGTAACACGTTTTAGCGATGGTGAAATTCAAATTAATATTGAGGAAAGTATCCGTGGTTGTGACGTATATGTTATTCAGTCAACAAGTGCACCCGTTAACGAACATATTATGGAGTTATTAATTATGATTGATGCATTGAAGCGTGCCTCAGCTAAGACGATTAACCTAGTAATTCCTTATTATGGGTATGCTAGACAAGATAGAAAAGCAAGAGCACGAGAACCAATTACAGCGAAATTAGTTGCCAATTTATTAGAGACAGCTGGAGCAACTCGTGTTATTACATTAGACTTGCATGCACCACAAATTCAAGGTTTCTTTGATATTCCGATTGATCACTTAATGGGTGTGCCAATCCTTGGTAATTACTTCAGTCAACGAGAATTTGATGGAGAGCTTGTTATTGTTTCTCCAGATCATGGTGGGGTTACAAGAGCAAGAAAACTTGCAGAACGATTAAAGGCGCCAATTGCTATTATTGATAAAAGACGTCCAAAGCCAAATGTTGCGGAAGTAATGAATATTGTTGGTAATATTGAAGGGAAAATTGCTATCCTTATTGATGATATTATTGATACAGCAGGTACCATTACACTTGGTGCCAATGCTCTAGCAGAAAATGGAGCAAAAGAGGTTTATGCTTGCTGTACACATCCTGTTTTGTCAGGACCTGCAATGGAGAGAATTAACAATTCTAAAATCAAAGAATTAGTTGTAACAAACTCAATTGAATTGGGTGAAAAGAAACTTTCAGCTAATGTTATTCAATTATCAGTTGCTGATCTATTAGGTGAAGCAATTTTACGTGTTCATCAAGATCAATCAGTAAGTTTCTTATTTGATTGATAAAACCCTTTATATCATTCTAATTAGTCGCTTGTCTAAAAGGCAGGCGGCTATTAGTATTGTGCCTTTCTTTTAAACAGATAGTAAATTCTTTATGTTTAAATATCTTCCATTTAGGGCATTTTTTATATAAGAGTGTTCATTTGATAAAATAATGGAAGGTGAAATCATGACAACTACTTTACAGGCAAAAAAACGTACGATGGACAAACATTCAAGCTTAACAAAATTAAGAAATAATGGAGAAATTCCAGGTATCGTTTATGGATCAAAAGTAGAAAATACGGCTATTTCCTTGAGTGAGGCTAATTTCTTGAAAACGATTCGTGAAGTTGGGAGAAATGGCGTTATTTCACTAGATATTGATGGGGAAAATTATAATGTCGTTTTAAATGAGTATGATGCTGATCCAATTAAGCGAGGCATTATACATGTGGACTTTTTAGCGGTAGACTTATCGAAGGCTATCAGCGCACCAGTAAAAGTATCTTTAGTGGGGGATGCTGCTGGAGTAAAGGATGGTGGCGTTATGCAGCAGGCTTTACACGAAGTAACAGTTACAGCAAAGCCTAATGATATACCATCTAGTATTGACATTGATGTAACAGAGCTTCAGGTAGGAGATACGATTACTATCGAAGATGTGAAGGGTTATGATAAAATAGAAATTAACCATGAAAAAGAGGAAGTAATAGCATCAATTCTTGCACCGAGACAGGAAGAAGAGATTAGTACAGGAGAACAACAAGAAGAAGGTATGCCGGATAATGTAGAAGGCAGAGAAACAGAGCCGGAAACAGCTGAAGAATAATCCGATTTATCAAAATGTATTCTCCCTGTACGTTTTTAGAAAGGGATTTCTAGAAAAGCAAAAGCAAGAAAAAGGTTTGACCGATTAGCATTCTAATGGCCAAACCTTTTTCTTGTATGATATAAGTATAGAATGAAAAGCAGGGGGATTCATATGAAATTAATTGTAGGCCTTGGTAACCCAGGGAAGCAATATGATAGAACAAGACATAATATTGGATTTGAAGTAATTGATTTTTTATCAAGTCATTATAATATTCCATTAGATAAGGCAAAATTCAAAGGGAATTATGGAATTGGAGTTATTGGCGGTGAAAAAGTGATTTTATTAAAGCCGCTTACATATATGAATCTTTCTGGGGAGTCTATTCGCCCCATTATGGATTACTATGATCTAGTGCCAGAAGATTTAGTCGTTATTTATGATGATCTAGATCTGCCAGTCGGAAGAATCCGACTTCGACAAAAAGGGAGCTCTGGCGGACATAATGGGATTAAGTCAACTATTCTTCATGTTGGTACAGAAAAATTCAATCGTATAAGAGTTGGAATTGATCGTCCTAAAAACGGAATGAAAGTAGTTGATTATGTCCTTGGGAAATTTACGAAAGAAGAAATGGATATATTAGAGGGAACCATTAAAAAATGTGCAGATGCGTGTGCGCAATGGGCAGAAGAACCCTTTTTGCAAGTAATGAATAAATATAATATCCAGTAAGATAGAGAATCATCCGCTTATTTTGGTTATATTTACATCCGAATAGGTGAATACTAGCAATATTAATGTGCTAGTAAGGAGGCCTAGGGATGGCTATACATTATCATTGCAGACATTGTGGTGTGCATATGGGAACACTTGATGCAGAATCCATTGCAGCAAATCGCTTAGGATTTGATCATTTATCAGATGAAGATCGATCAGAAATGATTCAATATCATCAAACAGGTGATATTGAGGTAAAGTCTATTTGTGAAGATTGCCAAGAGTCATTGTCAAAAAACCCTGGCTACTATGAAAATGATTATTTGATTCATTAGAGGAGATTTGGCTGTTTTTTAATTCGGGAAAAGCTTTGGAATAATCCAAAGCATTTTTCCGTTGTCTATATATTTGTTTTCTTGCGGATAGCAGGAATATAGGCAAGATATCTCGTATATAACAACATTAAGGAGTATTTTCTTTAACCTTTTTTTAAATGATGCCATGATAAGCACGGTTCCATTCTGCTTAAGGGGGCATGAACTGAAGGATTAATAGTAACTATGTCATTAATCACGAAATAAATAGATTGCAATCATAATTATTTCTTGTAAGATAAGAACAAATTACCAGAAATGGATGCACGTTGAAAATAAAAAGAGCTAGCGAGCAGGCAGTCATATACTTTACTAAAAAAATAAGATAAAACTAGCTCAACACCACTTTTATGGTGTCTTTTGCTTTCGAATGGGAGGGAAAATTTTTTGTTAGGGCTAAAACAATTATTTAAACAGCAAGAAGATATACAAAATGTCATTTCAGGACTAGAAGCTGGGTTACATGAACAATTGGTTTCAGGACTTTCCAATTCAGCACGTACTCTATATATGACTTCAATTTATGAAAAAACAAAAAAGCCATTACTAATTGTGACTCATAATTTATTACAGGCGCAAAAACTATACGATGATATTACCAATATTGTGGATGAAAAGGATGTTTTTCTCTATCCTGCAAATGAGTTAATTGCAGCTGAAATTAGTATTGCAAGTCCAGAATTAAAGGCTCAGCGTATAGAGGTATTGAATTATTGGGCGAAAAAAAAGTCGGGAATCATGATTGCGCCAGTAGCAGGTCTGAGAAAGCTACTTCCTCCAAAAAAGTTATGGAAGGAAGCTCAGCTAAAACTTGAGATTGGGCAAGATCTTGATTTAGAAGCCTTTTTATTAAAGCTTGTTCATATGGGATATGTACGCTCGGAGATGGTTTCATCGCCGGGAGAATTTAGTGTGCGCGGTGGAATTTTAGATATTTATCCATTAACGGAGGAAGATCCGCTCCGGATTGAATTATTTGATACAGAAATTGATTCGATTAGAGCCTTTTCACTTGAAGATCAACGTTCGAAGGAAAAAAAGGAAAACGTTAGCATTGGACCAGCGACAGAAATTCTTTATGATGAGAATGCAGTCGGCGACTTGCTGGCTATGTTGGAAAAAGGCTTAGCCCAAAGCTTAAAGAAAATAAAAGATGAAGCGACAAAGACGTTACTGACCCAAAATATTAGTAGGGAAATGGAACAGCTAAGAAATGGGCAAAAGCCAGAACAATTATATAAATACTTATCCATTCTTTATGGAGAGCATATCAGTTTAATAGATTATTTACCGAATAACGGTTTTTTAATTGTCGATGAAATTAGTAGAGTGCAAGAAATGAATGACACGCTTGAGAAAGAGGAAGCTGATTGGTATACAAGCTTGTTAGGTGAGGGAGAAATTATTCATGGGTTAACCTTATCGCAGAGTATCAATCATCTTTTACATCAGGCAAAACAGCCCATTGTCTACTTATCTTTATTTTTACGCCATGTGCCAAATACTAATCCGCAAAATATCATAAATGTTTCTTGTAAACAAATGCAGAATTTCCACGGGCAAATGAATGTTTTGAAGACAGAAATGGAAAGGTGGAAAAAAAATCATTACACCGTTGTTCTGCTTGGTAATAGTGAGGAACGCTTAGAAAAGTTAGAGCAAGTTCTTCAAGATTATGATATGGAAGTAATGATTCAAAAAAATGCTAAGAAGATTTCTGAAGGGAAAATTCAATTATTAGAAGGACATCTTCAGTCAGGCTTCGAGCTTCCTATCCTAAAATTAGCGGTAATAACAGAAGAAGAACTATTTAAGACAAAGACTAAAAAGATATCCAAAAGAAGACAAAAGCTGACAAATGCAGAGCGTATTAAGAGCTACTCTGAGTTAAATGTTGGTGACTATGTAGTCCATGTTAACCATGGTATTGGTAAATATCTTGGGATTGAAACACTTCAAATTAATGGTGTCCACAAGGATTACCTACATTTGCGATATCAAGGAAATGATAAGTTATACGTTCCTGTTGAGCAGATTGATTTGGTCCAAAAATATGTTGGATCAGAGAGCAAAGAACCAAAGATATACAAATTGGGCGGTAACGATTGGAAGAAAGTAAAGAAAAAGGTAGAGTCTTCTGTTCAGGATATAGCGGATGATCTTATTAAGCTATATGCAGAAAGAGAGGCTTCTGTTGGTTATGCCTTCTCTCCGGATGGAGAAATGCAGCGAGAATTTGAAAGTGCATTTGCCTACCAGGAAACAGAGGATCAATTACGGTCTATTCATGAGATTAAAAAAGACATGGAAAGAGAAAGACCGATGGATCGCCTTCTTTGTGGAGATGTTGGTTATGGGAAAACAGAGGTTGCAATCAGAGCGGCTTTTAAAGCGATAGCGGATGGAAAGCAAGTAGCCTTCTTGGTTCCAACAACTATTTTAGCGCAACAGCATTATGAAACATTGAGAGAGCGTTTTCAGGATTATCCAATTGAAATTGGTTTACTCAGCAGATTTAGAACGAGAAAACAGCAAAATGACACGCTAAAAGGTCTTAAAGCGGGAACAATTGATATTGTCGTAGGAACGCATCGGATTTTATCAAAGGATATCTCTTATCGAGATTTAGGTTTATTGATTATCGATGAGGAACAACGCTTTGGTGTAACGCATAAAGAGAAAATAAAACAATTAAAAACCAACATTGATGTATTGACGCTAACGGCTACACCAATTCCAAGAACACTCCATATGTCTATGCTAGGTGTACGTGACTTATCAGTTATCGAGACCCCTCCTGAAAATAGATTCCCTATTCAAACCTATGTAATGGAGTATAACGGTGGGCTTGTAAGAGAAGCGATTGAAAGAGAACTTGCTAGAAATGGCCAAATTTATTTTCTGTATAACCGGGTAGAAGACATTGAGAGAAAGGCTGAGGAAATTTCAATGTTGGTGCCTGACGCTAGAGTTACTTATGCTCATGGGAAAATGACAGAAAATGAATTGGAATCAGTAATGCTTGGGTTTTTAGAAGGGGAATATGATGTTTTAGTAAGTACGACGATTATTGAAACAGGAGTAGATATACCAAATGTAAATACACTAATTGTCCAGGATGCAGATCGTATGGGGTTGTCGCAATTATACCAATTACGAGGAAGGGTTGGACGTTCGAATCGAGTAGCTTATGCATATTTTACGTATAAGAAGGATAAAGTTCTAACAGAAGTTGCGGAAAAGAGATTGCAGGCAATTAAAGAGTTTACGGAATTAGGATCTGGCTTTAAAATTGCTATGCGTGATTTGACTATTCGTGGTGCTGGAAATCTTCTCGGTGCCCAACAACATGGATTTATTGATTCAGTTGGGTTTGATTTATACTCTCAAATGCTAAAAGAAGCCATTGAAGAGAGAAAAGGAACAATTAGTGATGAACAAAGGCAGACGATTGAAATTGACCTAGATATAGATGCCTATATTCCTGATTTTTACATTAATGATGGACAGCAAAAAATTGAAATGTATAAACGCTTTAGAGGTGTTACTTCCTTAGAGGATATGGAAGAGCTAAGAGAAGAATTAATTGATCGTTTTGGAGACTATCCAGAAGAAGTTTCGTATCTTTTCAAAATCACAGAAATGAAGATTTATGGAAAGCAAGCAGGAGTAGAATTGATCAAGCAGACGAAGGATGAAGTTCTTATTTTATTATCGGAACATGGAAGCGATCGAATGGATGGCCAAAAAATATTTGAGAAAAGTTCTAAGTATGGTCGAATGATTGGTCTTGGTATGGAAGGAAGAAAATTAAAAATGATCTTCCATGTAAAAGGTGTCGAAAAAGAAAAGTGGCTGAAAGCTTGCCATGAAATGGTAGAAGCATTAAATACATTTAAAAAAGAACCAGAACAAGTAACTAAATAATGGGGACGAACTTCCTTACAGTCTTGTAATAGGAGCGTAAGTATCCCCAAACAAGAGAAACCCGAGTAATTATACGGATGCTAATAAAATTTCGTATAATCATTTGGGTTTTTCGTTTTCAAAAATCTAAAGTCCTCTAATTCGGATAAGTGTTCTCTATTGGCTTATATAAATACTATAAACCAGTCATTATTTAAATCGTTATATAGAGTGCTTATCTTTCCCCACTAGCTAACTTGTTTGTGCCGCCCGTCCTTCCTGTTCCTATTTTATAAAGAAAATTGCGTTAATAGGATGTTTAATATAGGGGGACAAGGGTATAAACAATATAGATAACAATAGTAGATTTTCCTTTGAATGACATCTAAGTAAATACAGGAATAAATAAATGATTTATCCCAATATGGGAGTCAAGATTGATAATATGGTAAATCTTTTTCCTTCGTGAAATATTCAAAAAGGAAAATAAAGCTACCTAGAGAAAATTTTGCATGATTAATGTATAGAACTTACCATATGAAAGATACTATGTTTAAATATGGTGAACATTTCATGTATAGTGAGAATGCTTTCGCCAATTTTAAAAAATCATCTGATGAAAGTGAGGCAACACGGAATGAAAGCAACTGGAATTGTGCGTCGAATCGATGATTTGGGTCGTGTCGTTATCCCAAAAGAAATCAGAAGAACATTACGAATTCGCGAAGGGGACCCATTAGAGATTTTTGTTGATCGAGATGGAGAAGTTATTTTAAAGAAATATTCACCTATAAGTGAATTAAGCGATTTTGCTAAGGAATATGCAGAGGCTCTCTATGATAGTTTAGGAAATGCTGTGCTAATTTGTGATAGAGATTCCTACATCGCTGTTTCGGGTGGATCGAAAAAGGACTATTTAAATAAGAACATTAGTAGTGTAGTGGAAAAGGCCATGGAGGATAGAGGGTCCATTCTGATGAATCAACAAGATCAAGTATCCTTAGTTGATGGTACTACTGAAACGATTTCTGCCTATACTATTGGTCCTATTATTGCAAATGGTGATCCAATTGGGGCGGTTGTCATTTTCGCAAAAGAGGACTCACTTGGTGATGTAGAGAAAAAGGCAGTAGAAACCGCAGCAGGATTTTTAGCTCGCCAAATGGAATCATAAGGTTTACCTAACAATTTTACTAAAGCATAAATTTTAAAGTCGGCAAACTCGAAAAAGAGTTGTCGACTTTTTTCATTTACGAATAGAATAGACTCTATGATGAAAATTGTTCTATTAAACGTAGAACAAATCTGTTATAATAAGAATATAACAGTATGAGGTGATTAATGATGTATATACAAATAAATCCTGAATTGGAAATGCCCATCTATGAACAACTTACCATGCAAATCATGATAGGGATAATTAGGCAAGAATTACAGAATGGTGATGTGTTACCATCTGTTCGTTCACTGGCCGCTGATTTAGGTGTCAATATGCATACTGTGAATAAAAGTTATCATGCTCTCGAAAAAAAGGGGCTCATTCAAATTATTCCTAAATCTGGTGCAATCATTCGAACAAACAATGGGATTCCAACCCAAGAAGAGCAGGGCAGAATTTCAAATAGCCTAAAACCAATGATTGTGGAAGCTTTAGTAATAGGAATGAAGGAAAAAGAAATAACGGGGTTAATACAATCCATTATCCATAAATTAAAGGAGGAATAAAATATGGAGACCATTATTTTTATTAGTATGATCATCATAACTGTTTTTTTTGAAGCTGCTATGCCTTTTCTAGTACGAAAAACAGTTGTATTTGGGGTAACCATTCCCAACAAACAAGTAAATAATCCGCAAATTTCAACCTATAAAAGACGATATTCTCTCTTGGTTATCATTCCTTCTCTTATTGGAATTATTGCTTATTATATTTGGCAAGCTGCGAATAATATTCAAGCAGATCAAGTAGCGATTGGTGGAACCGTTTTGCTGTTTGCTATTTTGTTTTGGAGTTTAAGTCTCTACTTTTATTTTCACGGAAAAATGATGGCACTAAAAGCAGAGAACAAGTGGGAGGCGGAGCTAAAAGAAATAAATATAACAGAAATTGGAGTTAGACAAAAGGATGAGATGCTCCCGTGGTATGTTTTTCTTATTCCAATAATTATTACGGTAGGATTTTTGATCTTTACGGCAACACAGTATCATTTATTACCAGCGGAAATTCCTGTACACTGGGGATTGTCTGGAAAAGCTGATCGATTTACGAAGAAGACGCCTATATCTGGTGTGTCCATGCTACTGATTTTACTGGTTATGCAGATTATGTTCTTAAGCATAAACAGCGCCACTAAAAAATCAGGGATTAAAATAAGTGCCAATAATAAACATGCATCTAAGCTTAGACAGCTAAAGTATCGCAAATATACAAGCTGGTTTTTCCTTCTTACGTCTATTGCTATAACAGTTCTTATTATATTGTTACAATTAACTATTTTATACGATAATATCTTCAGTGATCACTTAGTCTTTCTTATTCCAATTATTATTACCTTATCTATATTAATTGGGGCAATTTTATTTACGATTAAATTAGAAAGATTAAATCGCGGAGCAGAGGGGGAAGAACAGGACACCAAAGAAATCTCATCTTTTGATGGGGATAGCTATTGGAAGGGTGGTTTAATTTATTTTAATAAAAGCGATCCTTCTATTTTTGTAGAGAAGCGTTTTGGTGTTGGTTGGACATTGAACTTTGCGAATCCAATTGGGTATGTCATTGTTTTTGTTCCATTGCTAATTATTATCTTACTAAGCATTATAGAATAAAGGAATTGTTTTTAGGCTGCTGGTACAAAACAAAATATATAATGGATAAAGAAAAAATTAGACACATTATTTTAACCTATGGTCTGAGTTCAATATTCTATTGGACACAGACCATTTAGTTTTTAAGCAAACTAACATTACTAGGAAAAACGGAGCAGGCTGAATACACGTAGACTCCTATGGGAGGCTTGGCGCTCGCCCCAGGGAAAGTAAAGTGTATTCAGGCTGCGGGTGATCACCACAAACCTTCTTTCTTGAAATTAATTAACCCCCGAACAATTATACGTACACACAAAAAATTTCGTGTAATTGTTCGGAGTTAAAGTTAATTGAAATACTTATATCCCACCGTCTTCTTTTTGTGTTAATATATGGAAAAAGTATTATGTACAAGGATACATCTTCCATCTAACTATGCTATAATACTAGCGAAAGTAATTATGGAAGGAGCTAGACATGTGAAGACTTCGCAATCAAATGTCTGGTTTAAAGGCGCTTTTATTCTTATGATAGCTGCCTTAATAACTAAAGTACTAAGTGCTGTATATCGAATACCGTTTCAAAATATTGTCGGTGATAAAGGCTTTTATATCTATCAGCAGGTTTATCCTTTCTATGGGGTAATCATTGCTTTATCTACATATGGTTTTCCAGTTGTACTATCAAAATTGTATATGGAAATGAAAGTAGAGGGGAATCAATCGGGTATAAATAGACTTGTGAGTTCCTCTTTTTTCTTATTTGTTCCCATTGGAATGATAGCTTTTCTGGCTTTGTTTTTTAATGCAGGGAGACTAGCTTCATGGATGGGGGATCCTTATTTGGCATCCTTATTGAAGGTTATTTCTTTTGCGTTTCTGTTTTCCCCTTTGATCGCTATTTTGAGAGGGATTTTCCAAGGGGAGGGAAATATGATTCCGACTGCAGTTTCACAGGTGGGCGAACAATTAATCAGAGTAGGGATTATTCTGTTTGTCGCTGTGTTTTTTTCTTATCAAAATTACTCCTTATATGCCATTGGGTCAGGTGCTATGTTTGGCTCTGTTGTCGGAGGCTTACTCTCCTTGTTCGTCTTAATCTATTTTTATAGGAAATCCGCCCTTTCTTTTTCCCTGTTTCGCTTTTCGCTTCTTTTTGAAAAGGAGAATCGTATTCTTTGTAAAAGAATACTATATGAGGGCATAACTATTTCTATTAGTAGTATGCTTTTAGTGTTATTGCAATTAGCGGATTCATTGAATTTATATTCGTTATTAATGGAAAATGGCATGGCTGATGAAAAGGCCAAAGTAATGAAGGGAATTTATGATAGAGGGCAGCCGCTCATACAAATTGGAAGTATCATTTCTACTTCGATGGCTTTAAGTATTGTCCCTCTTATTACAAAGAATCGCCAAAAAACAAGTAAGAAAGATCTTATGAGAAATATTCATTTTTCTCTTATAGTTAGTTTTTTTATTGGACTTGGAGCAACAGTAGGACTAATTGGTATCATTCGAGAGACAAACAGCATGCTGTTTAAGAATGATGCCGGTTCAGAGGTTCTTACTGTTCTGTTTTTTGTAATATTTCTTAATGCAATTATTGCAACGATAATGGCCATCCTGCAAGGATTAGGGCATTCTTTCTATCCAGCTGTTTTGATTGTATTAGGCTTTATAGGGAAGTATGTTCTTAACATCATACTTATTTCTTCTTTTGGGATATATGGAGCAGCCTATGCATCACTTATTGTATTATCTATTATTCTAATTTTAATGGCAGTAAAATTAAAAAAAATAGTCAAAGAGCCGCTTATTAGTATAAGGCAAGTAATGATTATAAGTGGTGCGAGTTTAGTTATGTTACTTGTGCTTAGAGGGTATATACCACTTTCTTCTCTACTGCTTGAAGGGATAGAGCATAACAGGATAAAAAGCGCTATTCAAGCAGTATCTGGAGTAGTAATAGGTGGAATAATATATGTGGTTATAGTGGTACGAGGAAATGTTTTTAAAGAAAAGGAATTATCTTTATTACCGTTAGGAAGTAAACTAAAATGGTTTTTACCGAAAAAAGGAAGGAAATAAAATGAGTCAAATAAAAATTATTGGATTAGGCGCAGGAGATATAAACCAGCTGCCGTTGGGCGTTTATCGCAGCTTAGTTGATGAGAATAAGACTATATATGTACGAACGAAGGATCATCCTGTTCTCTCTATGCTTGAGCAAGAAGGAATAACCTTTTATTCCTTTGATTCTATTTATGAAAAACATAATCAATTTGATGCTGTATATGAAGAGATTGTTGAATTTCTATTAGAGAAAGCAAAAGAAACGGATATTGTCTATGCTGTTCCAGGTCACCCGCTTGTTGCAGAAAAAACGGTACAAATCTTAATAGAAAAAGATAAAGAAGGAATGGCCTCTATCGAAATTGCTGGTGGTCAAAGCTTCTTAGACAGTATTTTCCAGGCGTTGCGAATCGATCCAATCGAAGGATTCCAGCTGCTAGATGGAACTGCTCTTAATCGAGCAAGTATTCAGCTTAGAAATCATTTGATTATTGGCCAGGTATATGATACTTTTTCTGCATCGGAAGTGAAGTTAACCTTGTTGGATATTCTCCCGCATGATTATCCAATTAAAGTTGTTACTGCAGCTGGAAGTAGTCTAGAAAAGATAAAAGAAATAGAGCTGCATGAGTTAGATAGAGAGGTAGACTTAAATAATTTAACAAGCATATATGTACCACCTGTTCAAGAAGAAAAGATCTTATATAAAGACTTTTCTCAGCTGAGACAGATAATAGCGGAGCTTCGTGGACCAAATGGCTGCCCATGGGATAAAAAACAAACTCATGAAAGCTTACGAAAATATTTATTGGAAGAAAGCTATGAATTAATTGAAGCCATTAATGAAGGAGATATTGACCACATTATTGAAGAGCTTGGAGACGTGTTATTGCAAGTGATGCTTCATAGTCAAATTGGAGAAGACGAGGGATATTTTTCAATTGATGATGTAGTGGAAGGGATTTCCGATAAAATGATTCGTAGACATCCACATGTATTTGGAGAAGAACAAGCAGATTCTGTTGATGATGTGATGAAGCACTGGCAAAACGCGAAAAAACGAGAAGTGAAAACGGACAGGGAGTCTGTTTTAGAAGGATTAAATAGTGCGTTACCTAATTTGATGCAAGCTTACGAACTGCAAAAAAGAGCGGCAAAAGTAGGGTTTGATTGGCCGAATGCAGAAGGAGCTTGGGAAAAGGTAAAAGAGGAAATTCTGGAGTTTCAAGAGGAATTAAAAGAGATTAATAATAATGTACAAATAGAAAGTGAATTTGGCGATATTTTGTTTTCGCTTGTAAATATTGCTAGGTTTTATAAAGTAGATCCAGAATTAGCCATCTTCCGGACAAACAAAAAGTTTATTGAGCGCTTTTCTTATATAGAAGAAAGGGTAAAAGAGTCTGAGAAGGAATGGAGCCAAATGAGTTTAGAAGAATTAGACGGCTTTTGGAATGAAGCAAAGAAAAAATAACAACGTGAAGGAGCTATTAGAATGAGACTAGATAAATTCTTGAAAATTTCGCGCTTAATCAAACGAAGAACATTGGCAAAGGAAGTTGCGGATCAAGGAAGAATTTTAGTGAATGGACAGCAGGCGAAAGCAAGCACCAATGTAAAGGTCGGTGATGAGCTGCAGGTTCGTTTTGGGCAAAAGCTAGTTACAGCTAAGGTGGAAATGTTGCAGGAATCCACGAAGAAAGAAGATGCTGCCAATATGTATAAAATAATTAAAGAAGAAACACTTTCATAAGTTTAGTAATCGAAATAGATGGCAATAAACAAAGTAGAGTTCTTTTCTTCGCCTATAAGGCTTGTTCTAAAATAAGGATTCCTCACATATATTTGTACAAGTAGAGATTGTACTAATGGATTGTGAGGGATAATGATGAGCCAATATCATGAATCAAATATGACGAAAAGTAATAATACGGTAGACCATGATGTGATCATGAGAGGAAGAAAGCTGCTCGATATTACGGGAGTAAAGCAAGTAGAGAGTTTTGATAACGAAGAATTTATATTAGAGACAGTAATGGGATTTTTATCTATTCGTGGTCAAAATCTGCAAATGAAAAACCTTGATGTAGAAAAGGGAATCGTCTCTATTAAAGGTAAAGTATTTGATTTAGTTTATGTAGACGATCAAAGTGGAGATAAGGCTAAGGGATTCTTTAGCAAGATATTCCGATGACACTATCTACACAATTTATGACCATGCTGGCTATGGTTAGCATGGGTCTATTCTTTGGTATAAGTTTAGATACATATCAATACTTCTTGAAAAGGCCAAAAAGGAAAAGAAGTATTGTCTTTATTCATGATATCCTTTTTTGGGTTTTGCAAGCTCTTCTTATGTTTTATGTTCTTTTCCTAGTAAACAAAGGAGAAGTTCGCATTTATTTGGTCCTAGCATTGCTATTAGGTTTTGCTATGTATAAAAGTTTGTTTCAAACTCTTTATCTTCAATTATTAAAAGGAATCATTTCTTTTTGCGTCCATACTTATCGTTTTTTCCTTAGAGTAGGAGTAAATATTGTATACAAGCCAATTAAATCTATCATTTTCTTCCTTTTTTCGATAATAATTGCTCTGGGCAGGGGACTTATGGCACTTGTCAGTGGTATAATTAGGACATTAAGATTTATTATAGGGATACTCTTTAAACCAATTGAATGGCTTTTATCTCTACTGTGGCTAATTGTGCCGAAAAAGGGTAAATTATTCGTCGAGAGAATTTTTAATAAATTGGCAGGATATTACTTTAAAATAAAGAACTATTTGAAACAATGGATGGCTAAAAGAAAAAAATAATGGAAAGGAGGAGCCTCATATGAGTGCTATAAGAAAACCAGATGTTACAACATTTCCAACAGAATATAATTTACAGCATCAAGCTAATAGTCTTAGTGGAGCTAGAAAGAAAAAGCTATTGATGCGCAGGCTGACAACGTTCTTCGTATGTGCTGCTGTTATTGGCTTTATTATGATTTCCACACTCATATCACAAAGCTCCACTTTAAAAGAGAAAAGAGCAGAGAAAGAACAGTTAGATGGACAACTTGTTGCATTAGAAAAGAAAGAAGCAGACCTAAAAGACCAAATTGCTAAGTTAAATGATGAAGAGTATTTAGCTAAATTAGCAAGGAAAGACTTATTACTTTCAAAAAAAGGGGAAATTATTTTTAATATCCCTGAAAAAGATGCAAAAAACACAACTGGAAAATAATAAGGTTGGCAGTAATATTGACACTCTTTTTTTCCATTCTGTATAATATAAGTAAGTACGATTTTTTATATCCTTAAGGAGGCAAAACTTTTTTATGTCAATCGAAGTAGGCAGCAAGTTACAAGGAAAGGTAACAGGAATTACTAATTTTGGTGCGTTTGTTGAGCTCCCAGAAGGCGCAACAGGTCTTGTTCATATTAGTGAGGTCGCAGACAATTATGTAAAAGACATTAATGATCATTTAAAAGTAGGCGATGAAGTCGAAGTGAAAGTGATTAATGTCGAGAAAGATGGAAAAATTGGACTATCTATTAAGAAAGCAAAAGATAGACCAGAAAGACCCGAGAGACCAGAAAGACCACAATACGAACGCGGAGAAAGAAGAGAATCAAGAGGCGGCTATTCCGGTGGGAATTCTCAAAGGTCACGTAATGCAAAATCAAATGAAAATCGTGCTCCTAAAGAGAATTTCGAATCGAAAATGGCTCGTTTCTTAAAAGACAGTGAAGATCGATTAGCTTCTCTGAAACGAAATACTGAGTCGAAACGCGGGGGAAGAGGCGCTAGACGAGGGTAACTTGCTGCTGAATAACCAAATAGATAGCAGGGTTTATCGTTTATATATTCCCATAGCTTAGGCAAGCCAATTTGGCTTGCTTTTTATATTTTATAGGAAGTTTGTCTGTTTAGCTATTCCCGTAAAAAGAACACAAAAAAACCACGTAAAAATTTTTACGTGGGTTTTTTTGTGATAGCGGCGGAGGGGATCGAACCCCCGACCTCACGGGTATGAACCGTACGCTCTAGCCAGCTGAGCTACACCGCCATAATATTAACAAGACAATTAATATAATACAAATAAATAATCGCAATGTCAATAGATTTTAGACATTTATTTAATATGTTAGTATGGTGTATGTTTAAGCACTTGTTAATGAGTTGAAAGACCAAAAAGCATATTGCATGAAATGACAAAAATAAGCAATAAATATAAAAAAGTGACTGTAGAAAAGATCATTTATATTAAGATTGTCTGTTGGTAAGGCTGACTAATTATAAAGTAACTTCTTTTTGCTTGATAGAAGGAATCTATCGAATTTTGTATTTCCATAAAAAAATGGAGGAAAGAAGTCGAGCGAAAGATTGGAACTGCTTCGTTATTTTGACAAACTTTTAAATAACTAGCTTCTATAATGTGGAGCAACGATACTTGTTAGGGAGTGTGGTTTATGGAGAAAGTGGAAAGGGATATAATCGATCCGATTGGTGAAGTTGATTTTGGGAAGTCGCGAGATAGCTTCAGTACATTAGTTCATAAATTTTATACAAAAGTAGAAAACTTCTTTTTAGTAAAAGGCTTTTTATTGTTGATTCTCGGATTTTTACTTGGACGAGCTTTAATATTAGGACAACTTACCCCTTTTGCTCTTCCATTTTTTGCGGCAGTATATCTATCAAGGAAAGATAAAGCACCACTCGCGCTTATTGGATTAATAGCCGGCGCTGCTACTTTAGGGGTAACAGAGGCAGCTTCTAACTTTGTCTTATCTTTCTTATTTTTGATTAGCTATAAAATTATTTTAAATTGGAAAAATAAAGAGCAGCAACTTGTCCCATTATTTGTGTTTGGACTAGTCTTTTTAGGCAGCTTAGTGAAAGCCTATCTTTTAACAAATGGTTTTACACTGTATGGTGGAATGTTAGCGTTTGTAGAAGGAAGTCTTGGCTATATACTTACATTAATTTTTTTACAAAGTCTGCCGTTACTTACGGTCAATAAAAGAAGACAAGCCCTTAAAACAGAAGAAATTGTCTGTCTTATCATTATGCTAGCTTCTATTATGACTGGAACAATTGGCTGGGCCGTTTATGGCTTATCGATTGAACATATTATGTCTCGTTATTTAGTTCTCCTATTTTCCTTTATGGCAGGGGCCACTATTGGCTCGACTGTTGGCGTTGTGACCGGATTAATTTTTAGTCTTGCAAGCATTTCTAGCTTCTATCATATGAGCTTATTGGCTTTCTCTGGTCTTCTAGGTGGATTGCTGAAAGAAGGAAAGAAAATCGGTGTAGCACTTGGTTTATTTATTGCCACTCTCCTTATTGGCATGTATGGAGAAGGTGGTGGCGTCCTATCTGTTTCGTTAATGGAAACAACTATAGCTGTTTTCCTGTTTCTTATGACACCGAGAAGTTTAACCTCACGCATAGCAAAGCATATACCAGGAACAGCAGAATATTCCCAAGAACAACAGCAATATATGAGAAAAATGAGAGATGTAACAGCTCAAAGAGTATCTCAATTCTCCAATGTATTTCAAGCACTCTCTAAAAGTTTTTCTTCCCCAAATATAAGTGAAATGATAGAGGAAGAGGATAAGGAGCTAGATTACTTTTTAAGCAATGTGACAGAAAAGACGTGTCAGACATGTTTTCGTAAAGAACATTGCTGGGCACGTAACTTTAATACAACCTATGATTATATGAAAGATATTATGACTGAAATGGCTGATACTGGTGGAAATATTTCCACTAGTCTTCAAAGGGAGTGGGATAAACATTGTACAAGGTCGAAGAAGGTGACGGATGCAATCCATCAAGAATTGACATTGTACCAGGCAAACCAAAAATTAAAAAAACAAGTCCAGGAAAGCAGGAAATTAGTTGCAGATCAATTGCTTGGTGTATCTGAGGTAATGGGTGATTTTGCAAAAGAAATTCAAAGAGAAAGAGAAAATCACTACAAACAGGAGGAATTAATCCTAGAAGCTATTCAAGAGTTTGGCATTCATATTGAAAATGTTGAAATATACAGCTTGGAACAAGGAAATGTAGATATCGATATCACTATTCCATACAACACAGGCTATGGAGAATGTGAAAAACTAATTGCGCCAATGCTATCGGATATTCTTGGCGAGACCATTATTGTAAATAAAGAGGAGGTATCTGAGTACTCCAAAGATTATAGTCATGCAACATTCCGGTCAGCGAAAGCTTATACAATAGAGACTGGTGTTGCGCATGCAGCAAAGGATGGCGGGTTTATTTCAGGAGATAGCTACTCTACTATTGAACTAGGTTTAGGTAAATACGCTATGGCAATTAGTGATGGAATGGGAAATGGGAAGCGGGCCCATGTAGAAAGCGAAGAGACCCTTCAATTATTGCAAAAAATTCTGCAATCAGGAATTGAAGAACAAGTAGCGATAAAATCAATTAATTCCATTCTATCTTTGCGAACAACAGATGAAATTTTTTCTACACTGGATTTAGCAATGATTGATCTCCAAAACGCAGCGGTTAAATTTCTGAAAATTGGCTCTACACCTAGTTTCATCAAAAGAGGTTCAAAGGTTATGAAAATACAGGCAAGTAATCTGCCAATGGGAATTCTCCAAGAATTTGATGTGGATGTTGTGAGTGAACAATTAAAGGCTGGAGATCTTCTCATTATGATGAGTGACGGTGTGTTTGAAGGACCAAAACATGTTGAGAACTTTGAGATTTGGATGAAGAGAAAAATTAAGGAATTGAAAACAGAGAACCCTCAAGAGGTAGCAGATTTAATTATGGAGGAGGTTATCCGATCTCGCTTAGGCTTAATTGAAGACGACATGACCGTGTTAGTTGCGAAAATTGACCATAATATTCCGAAGTGGGCGTCCATTCCAGTAAAAGGTTTTAAGCAAATCGCAAACTAAATGTGATCGTTTAAAATGGTCTTTCTAGTTTTATATAAATTTAAAGGACTAACATTCAGTAGGAGAAAAACACTGTGTGTTAGTTTTTATTATACTAATCTGTTTATTCTTGGAAAAGGTATAAATACTTCTCTTTTCGTCGAGAATGGGACTAACTCATAAAGATGGAGGGGAGATATTTATGAAAACAGGTACGTTAAAGCAGGTTTTGCTTATCACAGATGGATGTTCTAATAAAGGAGAAGATCCTATCGCAATGGCAGCATTAGCAAATGAACAAGGAATTACGGTAAATGTTATTGGAGTCATGGAACAAGATACAATTGATGAGCAGGGAATGAAAGAAATTGAAGGCATTGCACTCTCTGGAGGCGGTGTTAGTCAAGTTGTGTATGCGCAGCAGTTAAGTCAGACTGTCCAAATGGTAACGAAAAAGGCGATGACCCAAACACTCCAAGGGGTAGTAAATAAAGAGCTTCAGCAAATACTAGGTTCCTCTAAAACAATGGAGGATCTTCCTCCAGAAAAAAGAGGAGAGGTAATGGAGGTTGTGGACGAACTGGGGGAAACAGTTGAACTGGAGGTGTTAGTATTACTAGATACAAGCGCCAGTATGAAGCATAAATTACCAACTGTAAAAGAAGCCTTACTTGACCTATCTTTAAGCTTGAATGCCCGATCTGGCGAGAATCGCTACTCTGTGTTTGTATTTCCCGGGAAAAAGAAAGATGTCGAAAAATTAATGGATTGGACACCTCGTCTAGAATCTCTAACAAGTATCTTTCCAAAGTTATCGACAGGAGGCATTACACCAACAGGTCCAGCTTTAAAAGAAGCCATTCGTTACTTTAAGCATAAGCGCTCATTAAGGAGCTTGATTTCAAGTGATGATGAATACATCGAAGAGTCAATTTAAAATAAATAGTGGAACAGTAATAAAAGGAAAGTGGCATAACAAGCAATATACAGTCTTAAAGGAACTTGGCTATGGAGCGAATGGTACAGTTTTTTTAGCAGATTCCAAAATAGGAAGAGTTGCTTTGAAATTAAGCAACAATAGTGTATCTATAACTTCTGAAGTAAATGTTTTGAAATCCTTCGCAAAGGTCCAAGGTTATAGCCTTGGACCTTCTTTAATAGATGTAGATGATTGGGTAACAAATAGAGGAACTACTTCTTTTTATGTAATGGAGTATATTAGTGGACCAGATTTACTAACCTTTATTCATAATAAGGAAGTATTATGGATTGATGTGCTAATGATCCAATTATTAAAGGATTTACAAAATCTTCATGAAAATAATTGGGTCTTTGGAGATTTAAAACCAGAAAACCTAATTATTACAGGGCCCCCAACGAAAATTAGATGCATTGATGTAGGGGGGACAACCATAAAAGGGAGAGCGATTAAAGAATTTACAGAGTTCTTTGATAGAGGATACTGGGGGTTAGGAACAAGAAAGGCAGAGCCAGGATATGATTTGTTTGCTGTTGCGATGATTATACTGAATCTTTATTATCCACAGCGTTTTAATAAAAAGGAGGGCGGAATCAAACAGCTGCATATGATGATTCGACAAAAGCAAGGATTAATGCGTTTTGAGGGGATTCTAGTAAATGCGTTAACAGGAAAATATCTATCGGCAAAAGAAATGCGATTAGATTATTTAAATTTAACAAGTGGAGAATCAAAAAAAACAAGTAGAAGCACAATAACAGCTGGAACGAATAGAAGTAAAGCTCGCCAAGCGAACAGTCAACCTGCTCCTTCTGCTCAGACAAGAAGTAAATTGGTTAAAAAGAAGAAAAAGGCAGGATGGGCTGAATCTATAGTCATCATTATCCTTATCTCTATTTGTTATATTTTGTATATATATGGTCAATTAACTTGAAAAGAGGATTTTTAGAAATTTTTAGAGAATAGTCTTTGGTATCACTTTTAAAAAAGTGATATCCTAGACTATAGTAACTACAACCTCTGATGAAAAAGTAATAACATCAGGGCTGGTAGAATAGTGATAGTGATAAGGAAGTAATCAAAAATGTTTGAGGATCAAATTTTAAATTACCTGCAAGGAAAAAATATGAACCTAGAAGGTAAGAAAATCTTGGTTGGAGTTTCTGGAGGACCAGATTCTTTAGCACTCCTTCATTTTTTATGGACAAAACAAGAAGAATGGAAAATCAAGGTTTTTGCTGGACATGTGGATCATATGTTTAGAGGGGGGGAGTCGCTCGAGGAGGCTGAGTTTGTAAAATCGTTCTGTGAAGAAAGAAATATTCCTTTTTCTTGGGAGCGAATAGATTTACCAGCATTTATCCAAAAAACAGGAATGAATTCACAAAAGGCAGCAAGAGAATGCAGGTATTCCTTCTATGAAAAAGTAATGGAGAAGCACAACTTAGATTACTTAGCATTAGGTCATCATGGAGATGATCAAATAGAAACCATCTTGATGCGATTAACGAGAGGAAGTTTAGGTAAATCAAGGGCTGGAATTCCTTTTATGCGTCCATTTGGTACAGGAAAAATTATTCGTCCCTTTTTATGTTTAGAAAGGGAAGACATTGAGGAATATTGTAAAGTACATAATCTTAATCCAAGAAGAGATCCAAGCAATGAAAAAGATACCTATAGCCGCAATAGATACAGAAAACAAGTTGTGCCCTTTTTAAAAAAAGAAAACATTCATGCGGCAAAGCATTTTCAACGGTTTAGTGAAGAATTAACAGATGATGAAACCTATTTAATGAAGCAGGCTGAAGAAAAGCTTTCTGAGGTATTGGTTGAAAAAAAGGCTGCGGAAGTAGTAGTTGATATTAATCGTTTTCTTTTAATAGCTATTCCTTTACAAAGAAGATGTATTCAACTAATATTAAATTATCTCTATGACGAGATACCTATTTCATTATCCGCATTACATACTGAGCAAATGATGATATTACTTAAGAGTCCTCATTCTTCTGGAAATATTGATCTCCCGAATGGTTTGAAAGTGAAAAAGTCGTATCATTTTCTTCATTTTCAACTTAATTTATCTCCAGCACAATCCTTTTATTATGAATTATCAAAAATGGGAGAGTTATTATTACCAAATGGGTACAATATTAAGGTAGAATATATAAACGGTGAAACGATTACTAATGACCATTGTATTCTTTTGGATGCAACTTCTATTTCTTTTCCTCTTATTATCCGTACTAGAAGAGATGGTGATAGAATTCATTTAAAAGGAATGGATGGAAGGAAAAAAGTGAACCGTATTTTTATCGATGAAAAGATTCCAATCCATAAGAGAGATCATTGGCCAATCGTTACGGATAGCAAAGGTGAAATTCTTTGGATACCAGGACTAAAAAAATCGATATATTCTCATAGTAATACGAATAGTGGTAGTAATCTATTAATAACATATAAAAAGCAATGATCTTCTAGGGGGCACACAAGAAATGAAACACGATATTGAAAAAATATTGATATCTGAAGAGGAAATACAAGGTAAAATCAAAGATTTGGCATTTCAGCTTACAGAGGAATATCAAGATAAATTTCCTTTGGCAATTGGAGTATTAAAAGGTGCTATGCCCTTTATGGCAGATCTTTTAAAACGCGTGGATACATACCTTGAAATGGATTTTATGGATGTGTCAAGCTACGGTAATTCTACTGTATCTTCTGGAGAAGTAAAAATCTTAAAAGATTTGGATACTTCTGTGGAAGGAAGAGACATACTAATTATCGAGGACATTATTGATAGTGGATTAACTTTAAGCTATCTTGTAGAGTTGTTCCGTTATCGTAAAGCAAAATCAATCAAAATTGTGACACTTCTTGATAAACCAACTGGTAGAAAGACAGATCTTAAAGCAGATTATGTAGGATTTATCGTACCAGACGCTTTTGTTGTTGGTTATGGATTAGACTACGCGGAAAGGTATCGAAATCTACCATATATTGGTGTTTTAAAACCGGAAGTTTATACTAGTGACAGTGAATAAGTACATGAAAAGAGGAATTCTAGCCCGAAGAGGGTAATTCCTTGAATTTACTTAATTTTCTATGTTACTATACTCTATAGTTTGTTTACCGTGGGAGGAGGTAAGGGATGAACCGTATTTTTCGTAATACCATTTTTTATTTATTAATATTTTTAGTAATTATCGGTGTGGTTAGTTTTTTCAATGGAAATAATCAGCCTACCAAGCAATTAACATATACTGAATTAATAAATCACCTTGATGCTGGTGATGTTGCCGAAATAACGCAGCAGCCTGAAAGAGGTGTCCTTGAAATACGCGGGAAATTAAAGGGCTATAAAGAAAATGAAACATTTGTTTCCTATGTAACTAATAATGAAACAAATGCTCAAGTGATCTTAAAGGCTGCTACAGAAGGTTCCAAAATCGATGTCAAGCCTGCACAAGAAACAAGTGGATGGATCACATTCTTTACTTCAATTATTCCGTTTGTGATTATTTTTATCTTATTTTTCTTCTTGTTAAATCAAGCCCAAGGTGGCGGCGGCGGCCGTGTAATGAACTTTGGTAAGAGTAAAGCAAAACTATACAACGAAGAAAAGAAAAAGGTTCGCTTTAATGATGTAGCGGGCGCAGATGAAGAAAAGCAAGAGCTAGTAGAAGTAGTGGAATTCTTAAAAGATCCCCGAAAGTTTGCTGAGCTAGGTGCTAGAATACCAAAAGGTGTCCTTCTTAATGGACCTCCAGGAACAGGTAAAACATTACTTGCTAGAGCTGTTGCAGGAGAAGCTGGTGTACCTTTCTTCTCTATCAGTGGTTCTGACTTCGTGGAAATGTTTGTTGGGGTAGGGGCTTCTAGGGTTCGTGATTTATTTGAAAATGCGAAGAAAAATGCTCCTTGTATTATCTTTATTGATGAAATCGATGCTGTTGGTCGTCAACGTGGCGCTGGTTTAGGTGGAGGACACGATGAACGTGAACAAACGTTAAACCAACTATTAGTTGAAATGGATGGATTCGGTGCAAATGAAGGGATTATTATCATTGCTGCTACAAACCGTCCTGATATTCTTGACCCTGCATTATTACGTCCAGGTCGTTTTGACCGACAAATTACGGTAGATAGACCAGATGTTAATGGTCGTGAGGCGGTATTACGTGTACATGCTCGTAATAAGCCTTTAGATGAGTCTGTTAATTTAAAAAGCATCGCTCAACGTACTCCGGGATTCTCTGGTGCGGATTTAGAAAACCTTCTAAACGAGGCTGCACTTGTTGCAGCGAGAGCGGATAAAAAGAAAATCGACATGGAAGACATGGATGAAGCGACAGATCGTGTTATTGCTGGACCTTCCAAGAAAAGTCGTGTTATTTCCAAAAAAGAAAGAAACATTGTTTCTTACCATGAAGCTGGACATACGATTATTGGTGTTGTATTAGATGAGGCGGATATGGTTCATAAAGTAACAATCGTACCTAGAGGTCAAGCTGGTGGATATGCAGTTATGCTTCCTAAGGAAGATCGTTTCTTAATGACGAAACAAGAGCTTCTTGATAAGATTACTGGATTACTTGGCGGTCGTGTTGCAGAGGATATCGTATTTGGGGAAGTAAGTACTGGAGCCCATAATGATTTCCAAAGAGCTACAGGTATTGCCCGTAAAATGGTAACAGAATACGGAATGAGTGATAAACTTGGACCATTACAATTTGGTCAAGCGCAAAGTCAAGTATTCCTTGGTCGTGACTTAAATAATGAACAAAATTATTCAGATGCAATTGCATATGACATTGATTTAGAAATTCAACGAATTATAAAGGAATGTTATGAAAGAGCAAAACAAATTCTTACAGAAAACCGTGAGAAGTTGAACTTAATCGCTGAAACACTTCTTGAAATTGAAACGTTGGATGCAGAACAAATCAATAGTTTATACAAAGATGGTGTCTTGCCTGACCGTACAAAGAAGGCTGATACTACTTTAGGCACAGAAGATCTAAAAGTAAATATTAACAAAAAAGATGATAACGAGTAATCGTTGAAAAAAGATGCGCTTTCAAGCGTGTCTTTTTTTGTTAGAGAACCTTTACAACCACATCTTTTGGAAACAGCCATTGCTTTAGGCTTTGTCTCTTTCTTGTTGTATGTTATGATATTTCCAGTATTGGATAGACTCTAGATATAGCTTTCCTAAGTATATAAAGCGATACAAGATATGACGGGAAAATGAAATTAATAAAAAGTGGTGACTATAATGATTTTTGTCTTTGATATTGGAAATACAAATATAGTATTAGGTGTTTATGATAAAGAAGAATTAAGACATCATTGGAGAATTGAAACAAATCGTTATAAAACGGAAGATGAATATGGTATGATCATTAAATCCCTATTTGATCATGTTGATTTAACGTTTTCAGATATTGATGGAATAATTATTTCTTCTGTTGTTCCTCCAATTATGTTTTCTTTAGAAAGAATGTGTCAAAAGTATTTTCACTTAAAACCGTTAGTTGTTGGTCCAGGAACAAAAACGGGACTAAACATAAAATATGATAATCCTAAGGAAGTCGGAGCTGATCGAATTGTTAATGCAGTTGCGGCTATTCACGAATATGGAAGTCCATTGATTATTGTTGATTTCGGAACTGCTACAACATTTTGTTATATAAATGAGCAAAAGCAATACATGGGTGGAGCGATAGCGCCTGGTATTAACATTGCGACAGAGGCATTGTATTCAAAAGCAGCTAAATTACCGCGTATTGAAATTGCAAGGCCAGAAGGAGTAATTGGTAAAAATACTGTATCAGCTATGCAGTCAGGAATTCTTTTTGGGTATGTCGGCCAGGTAGAAGGCATTGTGAAAAGGATGAAGGCAGAAAGCAATGTACAGCCAAAGGTTATTGCTACAGGTGGATTAGCGAATCTTATTGCAAAAGAGTCAAATATTATTGATGAAATAGATCCGTTTCTTACTTTAAAGGGATTACAGCTTATTTATAAGAAGAATAAGGATACACTAAAATAAAATATGTTTAAACGGAACTTTCATTCCGTTCATTAACTGATAGAAGATAAGGAGTAAACAATGAGCGATTATTTAGTAAAAGCATTAGCGTTTGATGGTGAAGTTCGTGCATATGCAGTAAGAAGTACAGAAACAGTAGGAGAAGGACAAAGAAGACATCATACTTGGCCAACAGCATCCGCTGCTTTAGGGAGATCATTAACAGCTACAGCAATGTTAGGAGCAATGCTAAAGGGTGATCAAAAGCTAACAGTGAAAATCGATGGCGGCGGTCCGATTGGTCTTATTCTAGTAGATGGGAATGCGAAAGGGGAAGTCCGCGGTTACGTTACTAACCCACAAGTACATTTCGATTTAAATGAACATGGAAAATTAGATGTTAGAAGAGCTGTTGGAACGGAGGGCACGCTATCGGTTGTAAAAGATATTGGAATGCGTGATTACTTCACTGGGCAGGTGCCAATTGTTTCTGGAGAGCTTGGAGAAGATTTTACTTATTACCTGTTTAATTCAGAACAGGTGCCTTCCTCTGTTGGCGTGGGTGTTTTAGTAAACCCAGATAACAGCATTTTAGCAGCTGGAGGCTTCATTATTCAATTAATGCCCGGAGCGAAGGATGAAACAATTACAAAGATTGAACAAAGATTAAGTGAAATTCCGCCTATTTCGAAATTAATTGAAAAAGGTTTAACGCCAGAAGAGCTTTTGGAAGAAATTTGTGGAAAAGATAATGTGAAGGTAATTGAGAATATGCCAATTTCCTTTACTTGCACATGTTCGAAAGAAAGATTTTCAAATGCAATTATTAGTTTAGGTCAAGCAGAAATTGAAGATATTATCAACACAGACGGTCAGGCAGAGGCGGAATGCCATTTTTGTAATGAGAAATATCTGTTTACAAAGGATGAGCTAGAAACATTATTAAAAGAAGCAAAATAGTTATAAGACACCTGCAGAATTGGGACTTACTATCCCTTGCAGGTTTTTTTTATGTAGAATAGCTGAATAAGGAGTTTCTTTTTTTAGAATAAAGTGGAGATTAAGTGGTTTGGCTGATATGTCCTTGTGTTTATCCTCTTTGTCCCTGTTTAAGTATAAACTGCGATAGAAAGCAACTAAAGATTAATTTTTCGGAAAATACAAACATATCAATTGACAAACAAAAGGGTTATTTGGTAAATTAATATTATAAAACCAATTAAAATACTCGGAATAAAGATAAGGGGAGATAGAACATGTCAAGAATAGCAAATTCTGTAGTAGATCTTATCGGTGGCACACCCATTGTAAAATTAAATCGTTTAGTGGATGATTCAAGTGCAGATGTTTATTTAAAGTTAGAATACATGAATCCAGGAAGCAGTGTAAAAGATCGTATTGCGCTTGCGATGATTGAAGCTGCTGAAAAAAGCGGAGACTTAAAACCAGGCAGTACGATTATTGAACCAACAAGTGGAAATACTGGTATTGGCCTTGCAATGGTTGCTGCTGCAAAAGGTTATCGTGCGATTTTGGTTATGCCTGAAACGATGAGTATGGAACGTCGTCGACTTTTGAAAGCTTACGGTGCTGAATTAGTATTAACCCCTGGACCAGAGGGGATGGGTGGAGCTATTCGCAAAGCAGAAGAATTGGCAAAAGAGAATGGTTACTTTATTCCACAGCAATTTAAAAATATTTCAAATCCTGAAGTACATAGATTAACGACAGGGCCAGAAATTGTGGAGGCTTTTGGCGAGGGAGGTTTAGATGCATTTATTGCTGGTATCGGTACAGGTGGAACTATTACTGGTGCTGGGGAAGTGCTTAAAGAAAAATACAGCAATATCAAAATATATGCAGTAGAGCCTGCTGATTCTCCTGTACTGTCAGGTGGAAAACCAGGACCACATAAAATCCAAGGTATCGGTGCTGGATTTGTTCCGGAAATTTTAAATAGTGAAGTTTATGACGGTATTATTAAGGTTACAAATGAAGACGCTTTTGAATATGCTCGTCGTGCAGGGAAAGAAGAAGGCGTATTAGGTGGAATTTCTTCTGGTGCGGCTATTTACGCAGCATTACAAGTTGCAAAAGAGCTAGGAAAAGGTAAAAAAGTACTTGCAATTATCCCAAGTAATGGAGAACGTTACCTAAGCACACCTCTTTATCAATTTGATGAAGAATAAGCATAAAAATCAGCCTTGGAAATAGGCCTCCTTTGAAAAGGGGGCTTTTTGTTTTAGATTAAAAAACTCTTGTTATGCAGCTATCTGCCGAATAGGTGATTTTTTTGTTTTCTCTCTGTACATCTTGTATGATGAGAACAGATAAAATATAAGGAGCGAAGTCTGTTTGAAAAATTACAAAGTATATAGTAAGACTATTCCTCTTTCATATGACCAGTTTTTTAGGCGCTTTTTAACCATTGCTGAAGATAAGTCCCATTATGTTCTGTTAGAAAGTGGACGTGGTGGCAGATATAGTATTGGCGGAGTTTCACCTATAGTGAAAATGATAGGCCGAAGTAATGGTTTAGAAGTGATAGACGGAAAAGGAACTGTACGAATCGAAGGAAATCCCCTCCATTCTATAAAAGAAGTGATGAATAAGTATGTTGTAGAGACTAATCCAGATCTGCCAGATTTCCAAGGAGGAGCGATAGGATTTATTAGTTATGATTATATCCGTTATATTGAAAAAATCCCCAATCTGACGACAGATGATATGGAAATACCGGATGTGTTCTTTTTGTTATTCGAGGAATGGTTTACTTATGATCATAAAGAAAATAAATTATGGATATCAGCCTTATACGAAGAAAATCAGTTAGTGATGATTCAAGATAAAGTAGAAACCTATGCGCAAGGCTGGATGGATGAGGAGAAGGAAGAGACAGTTCAAAGCCATACAGAGAAATCGGTAGGATTAAAAGTATCGATGGCGGACAATGAATTTCAACAATCTGTCCGCAAGATTCAGAACTATATTTCTGAAGGAGATGTGTTTCAGGTTAACTTGTCTGTTCGGCAGGCTAAACCACTGCATGTGTCTGCGCTTGAAGTGTACCGGCAGCTAAGAGTTTTAAATCCTTCTCCTTATATGGGGTATTTTCATACACCTGAATTTCAGCTAGTTAGTGGATCACCAGAACTCCTAGTTAAAAAGAAAGGAAAGGAAGTAAGCACAAGACCTATAGCAGGAACAAGGTCCCGTGGGAGAGATGAAGCAGAGGATGTCGAGCTTGCTCGTGAATTAATCGAGAGTGAAAAGGAAAGAGCAGAGCATGTAATGCTAGTAGACCTTGAAAGAAATGATTTAGGAAGAGTATGTACATACGGAAGTGTTCAAGTAGACGAATTTATGGTAATAGAAAAGTATTCTCATGTTATGCATATTGTGAGCAATGTAAAAGGGCAGCTTGCGGACAATAAAGATGAGTATGATCTTATTAATAGTATGTTTCCTGGTGGAACCATTACGGGTGCGCCAAAGATAAGAACAATGGAAATTATTGAGGAACTAGAACCAGTGCGACGAGGCCCATATACCGGTTCATTAGGATGGATTGGTTTTAACCATGATATAGAATTGAATATTATGATCAGAACTATGTTGGTGAAGGAAAACCAAGCATATGTACAAGCAGGTGCGGGAATTGTAATTGATTCTATTCCTGCAAATGAATATAAAGAATCGATGAAAAAGGCCAGAGCGTTGTGGAATGCGAAAGAATTAGCAGAAGAGAAATTAGGTGATGGCAATTGATTTATATGATTGATAATTATGATTCCTTCACCTATAATCTAGTTCAATACTTAGGTTCATTAGGGCAGGAACTGCAAGTGAAAAGAAATGATGAGACTTCTATCGAGGAGATCAGAGGGGAAAAGCCGATGTACTTAATGGTTTCTCCTGGACCATGTACGCCTAATGATGCAGGTATTAGTTTGGAAGCGATTCGTACCTTTGCTGGTGAAATACCGATTTTTGGTGTGTGTCTTGGTCATCAAGCAATTGGGCAGGTTTTTGGAGGAGAGGTTGTGAAAGCTGCCAATTTAATGCATGGAAAGACATCCCTTATTTATCATGATAATCAAACCATTTTTCAGGGTTTACCTAATCCCTTCCCAGCTACGCGCTATCATTCACTGATTGTTAAAAAGGAATCATTGCCAAAGTGTTTAGAGATCTCTGCTTGGACGAAAGAAGGAGAGGTTATGGGGCTTAGACATAAAGAGCTTCCTGTCGAAGGAGTTCAGTTTCATCCAGAATCTATCATGACTAAGGCGGGAATGGAAATCTTACATAATTTTATCCAATTTTATCAAAAAGGAACTAAGTAGAAGATGTATATATATTTAAATGGACAAATAATTCGTCAGGAAGAAGCGGTTATCTCTGTTTTTGACCATGGATTTATGTATGGCTTAGGCTTATTTGAAACATTGCGTATTTATGATGGACATCCTTTCTTATTAGATGATCATCTTAAACGATTAAATGATGGGTTATCGGAGTTGAATATAGAAAAATCTTTTGAGCGAGAAGATGCAGTATCCGTTATAAAAACATTACTCAGTAAAAATAACATAGAAAATGCCTATATTCGCTGGAATGTTTCAGCAGGAATTGGCATGATCGGACTGCAAACAGAGACGTATACACAACCAAATACGATTGTGTATATAAAACCTCTTCCAAAGGTAGTTGATATGGTTGAAAAAACAGGGCAAATAGTTACAGTTCCAAGGAATACACCAGAGGGATTCTTTCGCTTAAAATCCCATCATTATTTAAATAATATTCTTGCCAAGCGAGAGATTGGGCCAGAGCAGACTATGGAAGGAATCTTTTTGACGAAGGAAGGATATTTAGCAGAAGGTATTACCTCTAATATTTTCTGGGTTGTAGATGGAGAGCTCTATACTCCTAGCTTGCAGACAGGAATATTAAATGGCATCACAAGGCAATTTATTGTAAAACTTGCACAGGATCATGGGGTGGCTGTGAAAGAAGGCATTTTTTCACTAAATATTCTTGCACGTGCCAAAGAGGTATTTGCAACCAATTCCATTCAGGAAATTATCCCGATTAAAAGAATCGATAAGTATGAATATAAGGGAAAAGAGGGTCCTGTTGTTACAATGCTATATAAAGAATATAGAAAACATACTAGTCAATTATGGTCCGTAAAAGAGTTGGAGGGAATAAAGGAATGGTAAATAAAATTGTTTGTGGCCCATATACGTTAAACTATGAACAAAAAACAATCATCATGGGAATTTTAAATGTGAATCCTGATTCTTTTTCTGATGGAGGAAAATATAACAAAATGGATAGAGCTGTTAAGCGTGCGGTCCAGATGGTGGAGGATGGAGCAGATATTATTGATATAGGCGGGGAATCCACCAGACCAGGTTATACAGAAATATCAGTTGAGGAAGAATTAGAACGAGTTATTCCGATTATTGAACGATTAGCTAACGAAGTGAATGTTCCTTTATCGATTGATACATATAAAGGAGAAGTGGCGAGACAATCTTTACAGGCGGGTGCTCATATTATCAATGATATATGGGGAGCAAAAAGAGACCCTAATATGGCTGAGGTTGCAGCCGAGTTTCAAGCTCCTATTATTTTGATGCATAATAGAGATAATCTAAGTTATACTTCTTTTTTGGAAGATGTAGTGTCTGATTTGCGGGAAAGTATTGATATGGTAAAAAGAGCAGGAGTTTCTACCGAGAAAATCATTCTTGATCCAGGTATTGGATTTGCGAAAGATTTAAAGGGGAATTTGGACATGATGCGAGGATTAGATAAGCTTGTTGAAATGGGCTATCCTGTCTTGTTGGGAACCTCGAGGAAATCATTGATTGGCAATGTATTAAATTTACCTGTTAGCGAACGATTAGAAGGAACAGGTGCAACAATATGCTATGGCATTCAAAAAGGATGTCAGTTAATTCGTGTTCATGATGTGAAAGAAATGACAAGAATGGCACGTATGATGGATGCTTTAATGGGAAAGGGCGAATACAGTGGATAAAATAATATTAAACCAAATGGAATTCTATGGTTACCATGGTGTGTTTAAAGAAGAGACTAAGTTAGGTCAGCGTTTTATAGTGGATTTACAAGTAGATGTAGATTTAGCGAAAGCGGGAGCAACAGATGACTTACAGTATTCGGTTAATTATGGCCAGCTATTCTTAGATGTAAAGGAGATTGTGGAGGGGGAGCCATATAAATTGATTGAAGCAGTAGCAGAGAATATTGCAAAGAAACTATTGGAATCTTACTCTCTTATTGAAGGTTTAACTGTTCGGATCATTAAGCCAGATCCCCCGATTCCGGGCCATTATAAATCAGTTGCGGTAGAAATCACAAGGAAGAGAAAAGAATGAATAAAGTTTATTTATCTTTAGGATCCAATATAGGAGATCGGTTAGAATATATACGTGAAGCTGTACAAATGCTACATAATCAGGAAGAGATAAAGGTGGTAAATATTTCATCTGTTTATGAGACGGATCCAGTAGGATATGAGGAGCAAGCACTATTTTTGAATATTGTCATACAGGTTGAAACTTCCTTAAATCCATTGTCTTTATTAGAACAATGCCAAAAGATTGAAAGTGAACTTGGAAGAAAAAGGATAATCAGATGGGGACCAAGAACAATAGACCTTGACATTTTATTGTATAATCAAGAAAATATAGTATCAGAGAAGCTAATTATTCCACATCCAAGAATAGAAGAAAGAGCATTTGTTTTAGTGCCGTTAATAGAAATTGCTCCAGACATAAAGTTACCAAATAAACCAATACTTTTAAAAGAAAGTTTGCAACTTTTGCGAGATAGAGAAGGAGTAAGGGTATGGAAACAACAGAAAAATGGGGAAGACGTATTCGCGCTTTTCGAAAGCTAAAAGGATATACACAGGAAGGTTTAGCAAAAGAGTTACTTGTTTCTGTTTCTATTTTAGGGGAGATTGAGCGAGGGAATCGGATGCCTTCAGAAGAAATGATCGATTCTATTGTAGGTGTGCTAAAGATAACGAGAGAAGAGTTAGATCCACATCAAAATAAATGAGCACGGTTCGTTAGGGAGGTAAAAGATTGTTTAAAATAGGAAATGTTGAAATTAGTAACCGTGTTGTACTTGCGCCAATGGCTGGTATTTCAAATTCTGCTTTTCGTCTAACAGTGAAGGAATTTGGAGCGGGTCTAGTTTGTGCGGAAATGATTAGTGATAAAGGGATTGTTTTGAAAAACAAGAAAACAATGAACATGCTCTATATTGATGAGCGTGAAAATCCAATGAGTTTACAGATTTTCGGCGGAGAAAAGGAAACGTTAGTAGAAGCGGCGCAATTTGTTGATCAGAATACCAATGCAGATATTATCGATATTAACATGGGATGTCCGGTACCTAAAATTACAAAATGTGATGCAGGAGCTAAGTGGTTGTTAGACCCGGATAAAATTTATGATATGGTCTCTGCTGTTGTAGACAATGTTCGTAAACCTGTAACGGTTAAAATGCGTATGGGCTGGGATGAAGACCATATATATGCAGTAAGAAATGCTCAAGCGGTTGAACGCGCAGGTGGAGCGGCAGTTGCCCTGCATGGCCGAACTCGTGTTCAGCTATATGAGGGAACTGCAAACTGGGATATTATTCGTGAAGTAAAACAAGCGATCAATATTCCTTTAATGGGGAATGGAGATGTAAATACACCCCAAGATGCGAAAAGAATGTTAGATGAAACTGGGTGTGATGGTGTTATGATTGGCAGAGCGGCGCTTGGAAATCCGTGGATGATTTATAGTACGGTTAAGTATTTAGAAACGGGTGAGTTAGTTAGTGACCCATCGGTTCGAGAAAAGATGGATGTATGCATATTGCACTTAGATCGGTTAATCCATTTAAAAGGGGAGTATGTAGCCGTTAGAGAAATGCGAAAACATGCTGCTTGGTATTTGAAAGGCATTAAAGGAAATGCAAAAACAAGAAGTGCTATTAATGAATGTGAGACTAGGGAACAATTAGTAACGATCTTGAATGCGTTGGTCTTGGAAGTAGAAGCAAGAGAACAATCTGGGATCGAAGTAGGTTAATTTTAAACGTAACTGTTTAAATTTCCTGTAATATGTGTAAAAATAAAGCTGTTGGACAAAAAATCTGACAGTTTTTTTTCTTTTTTAGTGTCTGTAATCGTGACATTGTGTAGAATAATAAAGTATGTATAAATTGAACGATTCCTTTTTTAGGTGATCATACATAAAAAGATGTTGGAGATGATTAAGCATGAGTCATGAAGAATTAAACTTAAATGACCAATTACTAGTTAGACGTAACAAAATGAATGAGTTGCGTGAACAAGGAATAGATCCGTTTGGTAAACGTTTTGATAGAACTCATTTATCTGAAGCTTTAAAAAAACAATATGAATCCCTAGAGAAAGAAGAACTAGAGGAAAAGAATATCTCTGTTTCTATTGCTGGAAGAGTAATGACAAAAAGAGGAAAAGGGAAAGCTGGATTTGCTCATATTCAAGATCTTGAAGGACAAATTCAACTGTATGTCCGTAAAGATAATGTAGGGGAAGAGCAATATGCAATTTTTAACTCTGTCGATTTAGGAGATATTGTTGGTGTTGAGGGTGTTTTATTTAAAACAAACGTAGGGGAGCTTTCGGTTAAAGTTCAAGATTTTACTTTACTTACAAAGGCTCTTCGTCCTTTACCTGATAAATTCCATGGTTTGAAAGATATTGAGCAACGTTATCGCCAACGTTACTTAGACTTAATTTCAAGTGAAGAAAGTAAGAATACCTTTATTCTGCGCAGTAAGATCATTCAATCTATGCGCCGTTATTTAGATAGCAATGGCTATTTAGAAGTAGAAACGCCAATGATGCATTCTATTGCAGGGGGAGCTTCTGCACGCCCGTTTATTACACATCATAACGCGTTAGACATGCCTTTATATATGCGTATCGCTATTGAGCTTCATTTAAAAAGATTGATAGTTGGTGGATTAGAAAAAGTATACGAAATTGGCCGCGTATTCCGTAATGAAGGAGTATCAACAAGGCATAATCCAGAATTTACGATGATCGAACTTTACGAAGCTTATGCTGATTATCGTGATATTATGAGTCTTACAGAAAACTTAGTTGCTCATATTGCACAAGAAATCCATGGTTCTACAACTGTGACATATGGAGACTACCAAGTTGATTTAAAACCAGAATGGACAAGACTTCATATGGTAGATGCAATTAAGGAATACACAGGAGTAGACTTCTGGCCAAAAATGACTGTAGAAGAGGCTAGAAGATTAGCGAAAGAAAATGATATTGAAATTAATGATAATATGACGTATGGCCATATTGTTAATGAGTTTTTTGAGCAAAGAGTAGAAGAAAAATTAATTCAACCTACTTTCATTTATGGTCATCCTTTAGAGATTTCGCCATTAGCGAAGAAAAATGAGGAAGATCCTCGTTTTACAGATCGTTTTGAACTATTCATAGTAGGAAGAGAGCACGCAAATGCCTTCACTGAATTAAATGATCCTATCGATCAACGTGAAAGATTTGAAGCACAATTAAAAGAGCGTGAACAAGGAAATGATGAAGCACACTTAATGGATGAGGATTTTGTAGAAGCATTAGAATATGGTATGCCTCCAACAGGTGGATTAGGTATTGGTATTGACCGACTAGTAATGCTGTTAACAAATTCTCCTTCCATTAGAGATGTATTATTATTCCCGTTAATGAGACATCGCTAAGTAGGATAAGACACCTTTTGAAGGTGTCTTATTTTTTATAATAGTAATGGTTGTTATAGAACTATATAGAAGAGGTAGTAAAGGGATAAGCATAATAGTATAAGGTTATCTGAAAAACCTATTTATCCCTTATTATATTATCTAAATAAAGAGAGAATACGCAGGTGAATAATAAGAATATTTTTTCTTTTAAAAAGTAGTTGCATAGAGAGTTAAACGGTGGTATATTAATATTCGTTGCTGAAATAAGTGACGATGAAACAAAAAAGAAATTCAAAAAAGTGTTGACATCGAAAACGACTTCTGGTAATATTAAAAAGTCGCCGATGACGACGATAAACTTGCTCTTTGAAAACTGAACAAACAAACGTCAACAATAATCGTTTTATAACTAGCGTTATAGAACAAAAAGTAACAAAAAGCTAGAGTTTAGCAATGAGCTAATCAACTCTTTATTGGAGAGTTTGATCCTGGCTCAGGACGAACGCTGGCGGCGTGCCTAATACATGCAAGTCGAGCGGACTTTAAAAGCTTGCTTTTAAAGTTAGCGGCGGACGGGTGAGTAACACGTGGGCAACCTGCCTGTAAGACTGGGATAACTTCGGGAAACCGGAGCTAATACCGGATAATCCTTTTCCTCTCATGAGGAAAAGCTGAAAGACGGTTTACGCTGTCACTTACAGATGGGCCCGCGGCGCATTAGCTAGTTGGTGAGGTAACGGCTCACCAAGGCGACGATGCGTAGCCGACCTGAGAGGGTGATCGGCCACACTGGGACTGAGACACGGCCCAGACTCCTACGGGAGGCAGCAGTAGGGAATCTTCCGCAATGGACGAAAGTCTGACGGAGCAACGCCGCGTGAGTGATGAAGGTTTTCGGATCGTAAAACTCTGTTGTTAGGGAAGAACAAGTACAAGAGTAACTGCTTGTACCTTGACGGTACC
>NZ_JBBOTN010000001.1:102500-105000 GCF_038005605.1 Niallia sp. FSL W8-0954
TTAGAAGCAGCCACCATTTAAAGAGTGCGTAATAGCTCACTGGTCGAGTGACTCTGCGCCGAAAATGTACCGGGGCTAAACGTATCACCGAAGCTGTGGATTGACATCTTTGATGTCAGTGGTAGGAGAGCGTTCTAAGGGCGTTGAAGCTAGACCGTAAGGACTGGTGGAGCGCTTAGAAGTGAGAATGCCGGTATGAGTAGCGAAAGATGAGTGAGAATCTCATCCACCGAATGCCTAAGGTTTCCTGAGGAAGGCTCGTCCGCTCAGGGTTAGTCGGGACCTAAGCCGAGGCTGAAAAGCGTAGGCGATGGACAACAGGTTGATATTCCTGTACCACCTTTAAATCGTTTGAGCAATGGGGGGACGCAGGAGGATAGGGTAAGCGTGCTGTTGGATTAGCACGTCCAAGCAGTTAGGCTGGTAATGAGGCAAATCCCATTACCACATAAGCGGAGCTGTGACGGCGAGGGAAATATAGTACCGAAGTTCCTGATTCCACACTGCCAAGAAAAGCCTCTAGCGAGATTTAGGGTGCCCGTACCGCAAACCGACACAGGTAGGCGAGGAGAGAATCCTAAGGTGAGCGAGAGAACTCTCGTTAAGGAACTCGGCAAAATGACCCCGTAACTTCGGGAGAAGGGGTGCTCTTGCGGGTGCAAGCCTGCGAGAGCCGCAGTGAATAGGCCCAGGCGACTGTTTAGCAAAAACACAGGTCTCTGCGAAGCCGCAAGGCGAAGTATAGGGGCTGACACCTGCCCGGTGCTGGAAGGTTAAGAGGAGGGGTTAGCACGTTAGTGCGAAGCTCTGAATTGAAGCCCCAGTAAACGGCGGCCGTAACTATAACGGTCCTAAGGTAGCGAAATTCCTTGTCGGGTAAGTTCCGACCCGCACGAAAGGTGTAACGATCTGGGCACTGTCTCAACGAGAGACTCGGTGAAATTATAGTACCTGTGAAGATGCAGGTTACCCGCGACAGGACGGAAAGACCCCGTGGAGCTTTACTGCAGCCTGATATTGAATTTTGGTACAGCTTGTACAGGATAGGTAGGAGCCTTGGAAGCCGGAGCGCTAGCTTCGGTGGAGGCATTGGTGGGATACTACCCTGGCTGTATTGACATTCTAACCCGCACCCCTGATCGGGGTGGGAGACAGTGTCAGGTGGGCAGTTTGACTGGGGCGGTCGCCTCCTAAAAAGTAACGGAGGCGCCCAAAGGTTCCCTCAGAATGGTTGGAAATCATTCGTAGAGTGTAAAGGCACAAGGGAGCTTGACTGCGAGACCTACAAGTCGAGCAGGGACGAAAGTCGGGCTTAGTGATCCGGTGGTTCCGCATGGAAGGGCCATCGCTCAACGGATAAAAGCTACCCCGGGGATAACAGGCTTATCTCCCCCAAGAGTCCACATCGACGGGGAGGTTTGGCACCTCGATGTCGGCTCATCGCATCCTGGGGCTGTAGTCGGTCCCAAGGGTTGGGCTGTTCGCCCATTAAAGCGGTACGCGAGCTGGGTTCAGAACGTCGTGAGACAGTTCGGTCCCTATCCGTCGTGGGCGTAGGAAATTTGAGAGGAGCTGTCCTTAGTACGAGAGGACCGGGATGGACGCACCGCTGGTGTACCAGTTGTCTTGCCAAAGGCATCGCTGGGTAGCTATGTGCGGAAGGGATAAGTGCTGAAAGCATCTAAGCATGAAGCCCCCCTCAAGATGAGATTTCCCATAGCGTAAGCTAGTAAGATCCCTGAAAGATGATCAGGTTGATAGGTTAGAGGTGGAAGCGTGGCGACATGTGGAGCTGACTGATACTAATAGATCGAGGACTTAACTAAAATAATCTTAGCGTAAGCTAAGAAAGATTACTTGTTCTTTCTTTTACTTCATAATCTAGTTTTGAGGGAATAACCTCAAAAATTAAATAGTCTGGTGGCGATAGCGAGAAGGTCACACCCGTTCCCATACCGAACACGGAAGTTAAGCTTCTCAGCGCCGATGGTAGTTGGGGGTTCTCCCCCTGTGAGAGTAGGACGTCGCCAGGCATTATATATGGAGGATTAGCTCAGCTGGGAGAGCATCTGCCTTACAAGCAGAGGGTCGGCGGTTCGATCCCGTCATCCTCCACCATTTATTATTGGACAAACTATATTACGCCGGTTTAGCTCAATTGGTAGAGCAACTGACTTGTAATCAGTAGGTTGGGGGTTCAAGTCCTCTAGCCGGCACCATTTTATGAGCCATTAGCTCAGTTGGTAGAGCATCTGACTTTTAATCAGAGGGTCGGAGGTTCGAATCCTCCATGGCTCATCTTATTTTTGTCTGCGGGTGTGGCGGAATTGGCAGACGCACTAGACTTAGGATCTAGCGCCGCAAGGCGTGGGGGTTCGACTCCCTTCACCCGCACCAATTTATTATCAATTAAATACATGCGGAAGTAGTTCAGTGGTAGAACACCACCTTGCCAAGGTGGGGGTCGCGGGTTCGAATCCCGTCTTCCGCTCCATGAAAC
>NZ_JBBOTN010000002.1:0-234166 GCF_038005605.1 Niallia sp. FSL W8-0954
TTGTTTATAATAATCTCTTTGTTAATCGTTTTGTAATAGTAATGAAGAATTGGCTGTATGGATTATTTTCTGATAGGACTTAGCCTGGCGCGAGAAGCTATAGCCTTCTTTTTTAATTGTCATAAAACCATAGTAATATCTACTCATTTTACAATTTTCCAAATAATTAACATTTTTCAAAAAGGTATTTAATACCAAAAGTAGAATAAGTACATTGTAACTCACGGTTAAAAAAATATTAAAAAGGAGTGTTCTCAAAAATGAAAATTAAGAAACTAGTTCTGAGTGCTACTGCAGCAATAGCTATTGTAGGTGGTTCTGCTATTCCAACTTTTGCCGCATCAGGAAATACTGAAAGCCAACTAACTTCAGCAAGTAACGAACTATCTACCCCATATGTGAATTTAACTGCATATGCTGCAAATTCATCAAGTGTTACTATAAGTCCGCCTGAATGGAAAGCGGTGTCAGGAGCTGTGGTTGGTAAAGGTCAGTATGGTAAAATAAAGCTTTATTCAACTGGGGTTGCAGGTTTAGATGTGCAAGAAAAAATCGGTAATAACTGGGTAACTATGGGTGGTACTGGTTTAACCTTGTTCGAAGAGGGTGGCGAAGCTACGCTAGATTATTGGATGGAAAAAGGTAAGGAGTATAGGATAGAAATAATCTCAGGTACTGCGTCAAAAACAACTGGAACAATAAGAAATTCACTATAAAAATACACTCAATAGAATCAATTTTAAACCTATTTCCCTTATTTTGTATCAAAAACTAAGAAACCGTCTTGCTAAAAGCAAAAGACGGTTTCTTGGTTTTTTCAAGTCAAATTAAAAAGTCGTGCCGTATGGACCGACTTACTATTGTGTGTTCCATTTTTACTTTGGCGGATATCCCTTAATGACATGTTATCTTTTAATAATTACGTTAGAGTACATATATACTCTAAGCTTTTTTAAAATAAATAACCAATACACATCATTAATGGGTATTTCCCTTTTAAAAACGTTAGATTAAAATGACATATTACTATCCATAATTTATACTAAAATATACTAAGGACTAAGTAAATAAAATTCTCGAAGTAGAGATTATAAGTTGAAATTACTATATAGTTTTTAAAAGGGGGATAGAAGATGAAGTATGATGGTTTTATTTCGTTTTTAGAAGAAAAGAATTATAGTGAAACTACTATAGCGAGTTATGAACTTGTTTTAAATCAATTCTTCTCATTCCTAAGACAACTCTATAAAAAGAAAATAGAATTATATGAAATCAAATCTAAAGATATAAGAGACTATCTTTCAACTCAGGGAGATAATCAGAAGGCAATCTCCACAATTAATAAAGAGTTGGCCATTTTAAAATCCTACTTTGATTATTTATGGGAAAGAAACAAAGTACCTATTGATCCAGCAGCAAAAATAAAAAGACTAAAGGTACAAAAACACCTGGATATTAGTTTGTTTTATGAAGATTTACTTAAGGTAAAGGAACTTGTAATAGCAAATACCAATTATTCAGCAAAGCGAAAAGCATTGTTTATACTTGCTATGGAAGGATTAAAAGCCTCCGAATTTAAGTTTAAAAAGGATGATGTTTCTATAATCGATGATAGAATTAAGATTAATCTTTCCAATAGAGTCATTACATTGGATAACATTGATGCAAGTATTTTTCTTGAGTTTTATTATAATAATTTACTAAACGAGTCAGAGTATCTATTCACTTATACGGATTCAGTAAATAATAGAATAATACCTATTACTTTTATGGGAATACACTATCACTTAAAAAATATACAAAAGGATTATGATATTAATCAAAACCTGCAGTTAACAACTATTAGAAAAGCTCTGTGCTACTATTTATATATTAATAAAAAACTCGCAGTCCAACGTATAGCTTTGATTATGGGTATAGAAGAACAAACTGTATCTATCTATTTAAGTAAGTTAACGAAGAGTATGAAAAGCATCTAAAACTTAATTAGAATCATATTAATAATAGGTTGAAATATAATAACTTTATAGGCTATAATACATTTAAATAAATCATTCAATGGGAAGAACCCAGAATAAACAGTTCTATAAAAGAGCTGTTTATTCTGGGTTCTTTTTTTAGGGAGAGAAGTTGATTAATGGAAAGGGAAAACAGCTTTATTAACAAGGTTATTACTGCGTCCCTCTTAAGTGAAGGAGAAAAAGAAATACAATCAAGTTCGCGAAAACTTAAAGTTCCATTTAATAAGAAAAAAATTCTTTATTTATCTAACTTATTAGCAGAATACAAATTAGAAAATAGCGTGTCAGTGCAATTCAAAAAAGGAGAATTCACTATTCATAGTAATGCTTTAGGATTCTTCCTAAGCAATTGGTACATTAAAGACCATAAGATATTTAGTTATCGTGTTGATCCATCATTAATTGATAAGGAAGCTATCATAATTGCTGCTATTTTGTTTGGGGAACGAAAACAGGATTATATTAGCATACACTCCAGCATTCACAAGGATCATCTTAAAACTTTGTGCTTATGTATAAATAAAAACATCAATGTCCCAGTTTCTTTCCATGGGGATCGAATTAGAATTTTTAATGTTAAACAGTTCTTTATGAATGTTTTTAGAAATTCTTCGACTATTCATACAGCGGAACTTGTTGATTTTCTTACAGAACAAGAGAAAAAAGAAATAAAGGAAGGGAGTTTTTTATGAGATATAAACCATTTTACTCTTCACTTTTGATCTCAGGTTTTATCATACTCTCAGGTTGTAGTAATGATCCATTTGTTAAGGAAGCGAAAAAAATAAATGACACAAAGGATACACATGAAGAAACTGAAACTGATAGTAAATCCCAGGACTTAGAATCATTCTATAAGGATCAGGTACGGCCTTTAGATGAGGTTGTCGCTGAATTGGACGGTGAATCTGTCAAAATACTAGATAAGAAAGAAGTGGAAGTAAAATCTTCTTATGAAGATCCAGAGGAGTTTGCAAGGTATGCAGCCGATATCTTATACAAATTCCAATCTCTGCAAATTTCTTCTGAGGACTTCTATAACTTTATTTTAGACTATGGTAGTATTCAGACCGTTGAAGAATTACCACAAAAACAGGATGCCATAAATATTTTCAAATCAATACAAGATTCCTATTTACAAGCTAATGTCAAAGGGGAGTCTTATGATATTACAGTAGTAAACTTAGATAGATTTAAAAGACAGGGGTACTTTTATCGCAAAGTATTAAGTACAGAAGGAATTAATTATTTTATTACTTCTATTTATAAAGAAGATGGTGCTTGGAAATATATTACTGATGAGCCATCAGATCCTTTTTATGAAGAATCCCAAGGAGGAAAAGAAAAATGAAAACTTTAGAAGAAATTCAGCAAAAAACAGAGGAAATGTTGATGTTACACTATCAAACAAATGGAGAGTTTAACAAAGATTTTTTTCTTTTGAACCAATATGTGCGTATACACCTTGAACAATTTATGGACGCAGAGAAAATTAAGGAATATGAGAATCATCTATTTAAAGTATCAAAATCTCTTTTATTTAATGGATATTTTATTGGGATGGAAATATTAAACAATCTAGAAGAGATATTTAAAGATGATGAAATATTTGAACAAAGTAATGCCAACCTTAAACAACAAACTTTTGATATGCTCCGTCAGGTCTTAGGTGAAAGTGTAGAGGATACATTAATTACAGAACCACATAGAAAATTAACTGCAAAACTAGTAATAGAATATGAAAATATTCTTCCTACTTTATTGAACTATGCATTTTATACAACCGTTTTGGGTGTACAACTTGCCTTTCAAGATGAACGGGATAGAAGAGAAATAAGTTTACCGAATCAAAATAAAGAGGGAGGAATATTAGCGAATATAGAAGATACACACTTCCTTTTTCCAGATGTATTTATGAATATTTCAGTTGTAAATAACAATGTAGAGGTATGGACCATTACCCAATCATTCTGGAATGGTTTCGACAAGATAGGGGACATTTTTGTCATTAAAAATTCTATAGGTGACCTCTATTTAAATGTAACGATGAAAAACACTTTACCTCTCGTTCAAAGAAACATGATATTTAACCGTATTGAAGGGATGATAAAAGAAAAAGCAAAAACAGGTAAATTGTTTAAAACTATGACCGTTGGAGAAGAGTTCTTTGATACAAGTGAAGAAAACTTTGATGAACTTTTGGAGGAATGAAAATGAAAAAATTCAAGAGATTTAGGCAGGAAATCTCCAGTGAAAGTAAACTTCGATCTACTCAATATAACCAAAAAGAACCAATCAATTGGATGGATTTTATTTTTAGCAAAATAAATAGAAATAAGGAAATAAAAGCAAAAATTCGTAAAAATTTAGAAACATTTTCAATTGAAGAACTAAGAGAAATGGCTTCATCAGTTTTACTAAATGGCTTGATGTTTTTTAGGTCAACATCAGAAATTAATAGTGAAAGTATGAATAAAGATTTCATTGATTTTCAGTTAGCTGTAAATTGGCATTTAGCAGATTCTCTTCACAATGTACCTGAAGCAATGTATGCAGAGAATAATTTAAGAGGAGACAAACCATCTTTAATATACTATCTTTCTGAGTACTTTAACTTCTTGCATGTATTCGAACAATTAGAAGACAAACCAAACTTTTACTACTATAGAAAATATTACACGAACTTCCAAATAAAAGAGGAATGGAAATTACTTTATGAAAATTAAAAAACTAAACTAGAAGAAAGGGAAAGAAAACTGGAGCTGTGAATGCAACTCACAAACGTAGTGAGATATTTAGAAAGCTTGTTTAAAATTTTTGGATTTTTATTTAGCTTGGAGGGATATTAATGGCTATTTTCGATCGTTTGGTTATTTCTGCTTTAATTGGAGCAGTTGTTGGGATATTGTGGGGGAGTGGGGCATTATTACTTTATTTAGTTTATTTTTTGTTTGATAAAATGTTTTATTTATAAGGCGTAGCTGAGACCTGTTGGAAAATAAAAGAGGTAATCAATCAAGAATAATCTATTCCGAAAATTTCCAAAGAATTTTATTAAATGCGCCTGTATATTAGTGAAAAGAGGAAATGAATGATGGATACTAGAAATTTCTTAACTCCATTCTTTTGGGTGGTAGGGATACTCTCGCTAATAACTATGTGCTTTTATTTTTATGAAGGATATAAGTTCGAATCAACTAGCGTTAAATATAAGGTCGAGTTAGCCAGTAAATTTGCTAATAAAAAAACAGTAATGGAACTTGATCCTGTAATGACAGCTGCAGGTGTACCAATCACAACATCAAAAGAAGAAATTAACTTATACTTTAAAATATTTGTTAATGAAAAGCCTTATGATATATTGGTGACAGAAAATGAATTTAATAACTACAAAGAAGGAGACAAAATTGATATATTGATAGGGTCTGGAAAAGCAAAGTTGGATAATAGCAAAGAGTAAAATAAAAAAGTAGCACAAACAAGTTCTATGTCTGTGCTACTTTTTTTATCCTAAAATCGGTTCACTCTTCATATAACCTCTTTTTGCATGATATAGAATCCTGTGAGTTGATAGACTTTTAGTTTCAAATATTTCATTCAGTACAGTAATTACAGATATAGCACTATAACGATTAGTTATTAATCTCTGAGGATTGGATGCAGCTAGTTCCTGACAACTTAATTGAGAAGGAGCTATTTCATCATTGTCCTCTAAAATATCTGGATATAACGTACCTATTGGTTCTGGAAGTATTTTCCAATCAGACTTGAAACCACAAACCATTTGTCCAGTGAAACCTGAATCTTTATATTCTTCCAATTCCTCTTTCGTCCAGGACTCAATTGGTCTATTTCTGTGATCCTTTGGTAAGATAACATTTTCATTGCCTACATCAAAATATAGTAGGGTCTGAGCGGTGTTAAAATACTCATGGAATATCTTTCTTGAATAGTTATTATCAACACAAGAAATAAGAATAGGGACTATTCTATAGTTATATGGAATTCTTTCATAATTGAGTTGGAACAATGTGTCTATTGTTTTAGTGTCTTCTACATAACCTCCAGTGTAAGTGGCTATGTCTAGTTGATAAGCAGCACGATACCTTTTAGCTAAGACATCTGCTTTATTTTTACCTACATCTTTTGCTAAGCATAGTTGGTTATTTCTATTTTTTTCTTCATAAATATCTGGTTCAGCAATTATTAACTTTGCCGATATCTCAAACATACTTAACATTTGGCACAATTGCTGAATAACAATTCCTCCAGTACCTCCTGCGCCTATAACTAGAATCTGATAATATACTTCACTTTGATAAGAGCGGCTTAAATCTATAGAAATAGGTTGCATCTATTCAACCTCCACTACAGTTAGATCATAGCCATTTACCTTTTGTTTAGTTGTCAATGTAAATTCAAATACTTTGCTACTATCTATAATAATATGTTCATTTAATTCTTTATTGAATGTACGAACTAGCACATCAGGGAATAATCCATTAATATTACCAATAATGGCATATAAAATAGGAGCACGCTGGTTGTCATCGTCTATTTTGGACGGTGTAGGACTTAAAATATGATGTGAATGTATTTCCATTACCTTTGAATACCTTCTCTCTATGAGTTTAAGAGCGGTCTCTTGTGCCTCTTCTGTAATAGTGACTAAATATCTGCTAACTCTTTGGGAAGGAATATCCATAAAAAATTCCTCAGTGTCATGATCAAAGTAAATATTAGCAAATACTTCAGTACCGTGATTATCTGAAAAGTACTTAGCAATATGGATAAAATCTAATAAGATTTGAAATGGAATCTTCTTTTTTTGTTGTTTTAAAGAAGAGTCCTCGAAAGAGAACTCTTTATTATCCATGCTGCCATTTTTCTTTGCTTGCATAATAGGAATAACCACATCTTGTTTTTCTACATATACCAAGGTGGTATATTTAGGTACTAAGATTGGAAAGTCTTTTTCTAATTTCTTTCTAAGTTGTTCTTCACTAATAGGTTTATATTCAATTTCTCCATCCTCAGACGTTTTTTTAGATGGAAGTCCTCTTTCAATTTCGTCCTTGGAGAAATAATTAGTAACTGGATATTCATTCATCCCAAACCGAATAATGGTTTTACTTGTTAATTTAAAGTTATCTTTCTTATTTGTTGAACTCTTTGTAGAACTAGAATTAGTATCAGTCTTTAGCTTTGGTTTATTTTCCTTTATATCATTCATTTTATTAAGGTCAACTTTTTTAGTCTCCACTTCAATATCAAATAGTGAAAAGATATCATCCTGTTTTATTGTCATTTTCAATTCCTCCATATTGTATTTTTATTATAGATTCTCTAAAATTTGAATTTTCGAATGTGGTAATAAGATTTCATCATCAAATTGTTTATTTTCATATTTTTCAAATAATGATGCCACACTTAAATTAGTAGTTGTTTTTGCTCCATAATCTTCTCCAAAAGGTGCCTGCAAAAACAATAAATGCAAACTGTTTAATTGATAGATGTCATCTATTTCAGGAAAAGTATTTCCTCCCATGCAAACATGACCGTCTAAAGATACATGTGAAAAGGGGAAAAGAAATACTTCCGTATCTTTTGTCAAAAATTTGGAGCCTTTAACAGCAACAATGTTTTTCAATTTTACTTTTTTCTCCATTACTTCATATAAGAAGATTAGTCTTGGTAGTCCAACCTGTTTAAATAGTGTTTTTCCATACCGCATATCAAGTTGTTGTTTTGGTACCTCTATATATACTAGTTGATGCTTTGCTAATTCATTAATCCAAACATGTTTCACGCAATTTTTTGGAAGAATTGGAGTTTGAGAATCAATTATGTAATCCTCTATACTTTCTTGAAGAATACTAAAAAGATTAGGGAGGGTAATGTTATATAATCCCTCTATCATTCTTCCATTTAACTTAATCATTTGATCTAATGAATCTAAAGTATTATTGAAATCAGAAGTGATTTGTAACACTTCGACTTGTGCATTTAAGTGCTGTGGTTCATCACTAAGCCGAAAGATAATGTCCATTTTGTTGTTCCTCCAGTTTTTCGTAAATATTATTAGTCTCATCAGCCACCTCTATTAAAGCTGATAATAATTCATGATAAAATCCATCAAAAATGAATCCAATAATAATCCCCAAAGACTCCTCTACAAATGCTTCACATTCTAAATCAATGTGATTCAAAGTTGACTTAATAAAGGCTATATACTCATCTTTTTGACTAGAAAGTAGTATTTTTTCCACTTTAAAGCTATTCAACACTATATACCATTCTGCTTTTGGGTTGATTACACTCTCGATTTGTTTAGCAAGTGAGATTTCTTCTGGATCATCCGTATAAACTGTTGCGTGTTTTGTATCAAAACCTAAATCATTCATACCTCGCATTAAAAAATCGTATCCAGGATTAGACATAAAACCTACTTCTACTCGATAGTTACCGTATCCACTTACATCCACATTAGCGTCATGGAGAATCTTTAACATTAATAAGTTAGAAATTGAATAGTCATAACTTGCTTTAGACTCTGCATCCATCAAAATTGATGTCATTTTCTTCACCTCTCTAAATAAAATCATCCTCATACCAATATATTTTTTTGCTTTCTTGACTCCAACGGACAAAAAATTCTTGGGTTTGCAAATAAGAGGACCACATATTATTTTTTATATTTTCATAGTCTTCTTCAGAAAAATCATCCGTATATTCATCCGATGGTAAATAATAGAATTCATCGAAGGCAAGAATTGCTTCATCATAGGTAAATGAATTGAAATTAATACTATCTGTTTCAGAATGGTTAATAACTATATCCATAAAGTAGGCCATTCCTGCTTCCGATGAATTTGGTTTAACAATAGTATTTTTATTTTTAATTTCCTGTGAGAGTTTCCTCATATTTATTTTCATAAATCCTCCAATAGAAAAAGAAGAAAGGAGAGCCTTTCTTCTAACATTTTGTTATTTATTTCTCACCGGAAGAATCAATTGTATTTCCTCATGAGAAGAATCACAAGGTGTTAATAAAAATGGACGCATAGAACCTTGGTATTTAAAGGACACATACTCTGATTCCATTGCTTTTAATGTATCGATCATATAATTATTATTAAAGGCAATATCAAAATTATCTTCACCTTCTAAACTTTCATAATCGATTTCAATTTTTCCGCTTCCAGTTTGCGCTTGATATGTTGATAAAGTCGCAACTCCATTTACATGGAGTTTAACGATTCCTTTAGTCTCATTATCTGCTGCATTAGTCAAACCACTAATCATTTCAAAGCCTTCCAAAAATTCTTTTCTGCTTATTTTCATTTCAGCAAGATGCTCTTTTGGAATTAAGCGGCTTACATCTGGATAAGTTCCTTCTAATAGACGGCAATAAAAAGTGAGATTATTATTTTGTAAAATAAGCATTCGATCATTTTCACAAAACACAGTAACTTTCTCACTTAAATCAAAGGACTTCAAACTTTCCAATATTGATTTTGCTGGGATAATAATCTTCCTGGACTCCTTATGAGATTCTGTGACGTCAATAACGCCTAAACGGTGAGAATCCGTACAGACAAGTCGTAGCTTATCTTCTGTAATTTCAAAACAAATTCCTTGTAGAACTGGTCTAGCATCAGAACTTGAAGCTGCATACCCTGTTTTTTTGATAAATGAATTAAATTCGGTTCCTTTAATAGACAGAGTTGGCTCTATACCATCAAATCTAGGTAATTTAGGATACTCTTCTGCCTTAAAAACTGATAGTTTAAATTCACTCTTTTTTTTCTTCCCATGTTTTATTACTAATTGCGTATCATCTAACGAAATGCTTAATTCGGTTTTAACTTTCTTAGCAATTTCATATAACTGATAGGGAACAACTACCTTACCTTCTTTATTAATAAGTATTGACTCATCTTCGAATAAAACTGGTAATTCATAACGAATAGTAGTGTTTAAATCAGATCCAATAACGATTATCTTATCTGACTTAACTTCTAAATAAAAACCTTGTAGTATTGGATTTGATGTTTTAGTTTTTACTAATTTCTCTACTTTTGATAGGACCTCTAATAAACTTTCTTTATTAATAATAAATTCCATGTAATTTCCTCCTAAAAAAGGTTAAAAAAATAACACAAAAATATTTTTGTGTTTGTTTACGCTGTTTGATGTTCAAACATATTATTTTTTATATCACCTTCAATAAATCCATTGATTTCTTTAATGTCTTCTCTGTTCAAACGTAGTAAACAAGAATGAAGATTATCGATCCTCTCTTGTGGTTTTAAAATCCTCACATAATTTAATACATTCTCAACTGGTATTTTATAATGAATACTCATTTTAACTAAGTCACTTACGGGTTTTAAGGTTTCATAGTATTTAATTAACTCTTTGTCAGTAGCCTTTTCCTTAATATCTTTTATTTCAACACAATCAGATTTAGTATCAGAATTTATATGATGAAATAACTCCATTGCTGCTCTTGGTTTAAGCTTGATTTTATTTATAAATTCGGTGATAGAAATAAAATAAGAATTCCTATTGAAGGTGTTATTTCCAGTCTTCTTATCAATTTCTCTTTTTTTATTGTTATTATCGCTAGTACTAGTTGTTTCATTGTTTTTTCCTTGTTTTTGCTCATCAGGTGGTAAAGCCCAATCAGGTAAACACGGTGGTTCATAATAACCCACTACTTTGTTTTTTTTATCATTCAAGTAGATAGAATTATTACTTTTAGTTTCAGAAACTTGAACATATATCGGCTCTAATTTGTATAAATAACGCCCAATACCAAACTGTACAGCAGCTCGCTTCATCGCATTCGATAAACCACCCTTAAAGGCTTCAAAATTAGAAGGTTCAGAACCATCCGATTTGGTAATCCATTGGCCATTAATATAACAACTAAGTTCACAAATTATACCACCGGAGAATTCTACGTATGAGTTTTTCCAGCCGCCAATACCAAATACTTCATCTAGTCTATTTTGAATAGCTCTGTTATTCACGTAAGCTACTACAAAAGCATAAGCTCCGTTGTTACCTTTGTTACTTGTTTGAACTTTCCATTCTATATCATTTTGTGAGAATGGTTGTCTTAATTTGTTAAGAATTTCTTCTGTAGATTGCGTCGTCATTTTTTTCTCTCCCTTTCTTAGAATAATTTATAACTCTTTTACATCGATAAACATAAAAAAGCCTTTGGAGAGATAGGGAAAGAATAGCAAAATGCTATTCTTAAAATCTATCAACCCAAAGGCTGTATGTTTATTTTAGAAACCGCAAATCCAAAAGGATCGCCACAAAATTAAAAATATAAAAAAGTTATAATTAAATTATACATTTTGTCTCCAACTGTAACAACTATTAAATAATTCATTCTATATATTTTTTAAAGTCTATGATATACTCTATTTAGATTAATAGTAAACATGAAAGCGATAACCGCTAGTATCCTCTTATCTAAGGGGATATTAGCGGTTTTTTTTATTTTTTGGAAAGAAGGGGAAAAAATGATGAGAAATTTAAACCAAATTTGTATTGAAGATGATGTTGAAAGACTTATTATTTTGAGGAAACGATTGAAGTTAAATCAATTTCAATTCGCGAAAGAGATAGGAATCAGTAGCAGCTATTTAAGAAAAGTGGAAAGCAGAACAATTCCTTTTCCATTTAAATTCCGAAAAAAAATTGATGAATACTTAAAACAGGAGCATTTAATCTATGAAAAAGGTTCTAACCTCTATAAGTGATGAACAGATCATCGGGGCAATACAATCAAATGATGTAGAAATTGTATTCTATGATTCTAACTTCATTAACCATGAAGAAGAAAATTACATCTTTAATTTGTTAATTATTACTTCAGATGAAATAAACAATCAGTTCTTTACGACTCTTAAAGTCCATGATATTTACATTTTGGGTAATTCAAATGACAATAAAGCAAATGGGAGAAACATGTATTTCTTTGAGAATGAGGATTCGCTCAGAAAGGCTCTATTCATCTGGCCAAAAAAAGTAAAAAATAGTCAAGATAAAGATATTAGTACTTCTGAGAATACACTCAATATGGAGGTTCAAGTTGACCAGGGATCTTTACATACTTCAATTACAGGAGAAGCAAAAGAAAATAAAATAATAGACTCCATTGAAACTGTTGATTGTAACAATGCACCACCGGTGAGTATTAAAGATGATTTCCCATCAACGGAATATCCTATTAACATTAGTCATTTCAGTACAAATAAAATTGAAGCTATGAGAAAGCAATATGTATACAAAGGAAAACAATACCCACAAAACAAAACGATTGCTGTATGGTCTCCACTTCATCGTATAGGAGTATCGAGTTTTATTCTAAACTTTGCAATATACCTTCAAGAACAAAAAATACAAACAGCTGTTATAGAGGCAATGCAACCTCCAAAATTATCTAGTGTTTTGTCTAGATATGAACCAATGCCGGTTAATTTTCGTTCTTTTATAGAAGTGTTTCATTTAGAAGAATATGAACTTATGGAATTAGATTATCACAAAACAAATTGGCAATATATGGGAGTTTTATGGTTACCTATTGGAGAAAAAGATTATGTTTATAACTGGACTGAGGACTTTTTAGAAGTGTATTTTCAATTTTTTCGATATCATGATGTAATTTTAACAGATTTGCCAAGTGGAAAGATGACAGAAGAAACAGAAAAAGTACTTAAAAATATTGATGAACTTTGGGTAATGGTAGACAATTCAATTGTAGATATTCTAATGTGGAAAAAGTATATTCACCAATTAAGAGAAAAACATGGAATATCGATGAAATTAATCTATAATCGTAGTTTTCCATTTAGTAAGATTAACTCTTTAGTGAATGGCCTCGAACTCCCCATAATAGGGACCATTCCGGATCTAACAGAAGAATATATTCGATTACAATATAAAAAGAAGCCTCTTATCTCATTTGATGAAGTAAGGGAAAAAGTAAAAGAGAATTATGAAAATCTTATTAAGGCGGGATTTCAATTGGATTCCATATCAAATTCAAAAAAATTTCCTCTCAAAACACTTATCAAAAAACTTTTCCAATCAAGAGGTTGAATAGAACTTAAATAAAGTGCTATGATAAATACATAAATTGTATATATTTTAGTATTTTGTTGCTTTCTTTTTGATAAGCGGTTTAATAATTAATAATAGCGGACTTTGGTTCGTAGTTTTGAGGAGTATTTCTGTCCTTTAACTACATACCAAAGTCTTTTTTTTTGGAGGTGAAGGAGATGAAATTACAAGAAGTAAAAAAAGTACTATTTAGTGGAAAAGGCAAAATTATAATCAGCATTCATACTATGCAGCGATTAGAGCAAAGAGGTTATACCAAAGCAGATATAGTTACTGCCATATTAAATGGAGAAATAGTGGAAAGGCAATCCATTTCAAAAGTTGCAGTACTTGGAAGAGATACTGACGATAATCCAGTGGTAGTAGTAATTGCAAAAGTATCAAATCATCAATTTAAGATTGTTACAACTATGCCACCAATTGATCGTAGTAGATTTAAATATTGTATTTAACAAGACGAAAGAGGAGGATAAGTATGAATTCCTTATATAGAAAAACAAAAGTAAAAGGGTTTTATGAATATTATCGTACTCCTTGTCCCATTTGTGGCAAAACAGGAGCATGCATGACCAATGAAGATAATAGCAAAGTAGTATGCATTCGAGTAGAAAGCGATATTCAGTTTTCAAAAAACTCCGCGTTAATTAGTTACTTGCATGTATTAAAAGAAGATAATAGAAATAAAGTGAATGTTAAGGGAATGGCTGAAGAAGTAAATGGATTTCCCAAAAAGGACCGTATCACACTAGATACCATCTATCATGCGCTTTTAGATAATCTAGTTTTAGATGATTTTCATTATAATCATTTAACTTCAAATGAACGGAAATTGAGTGATGAACAAATAACTATCAGAAATTATAAATCATTCCCTGATAAGCCTTGGAATATTGTAAAGGCCATTAGCAATGATTTAGGGATAAATGATTTTCAAGGAATACCAGGGTTCTATTTTCAAAATGGTTATTGGAGTATAGCAGGAATGAAAGGAATTCTCATTCCTTACAGAAACCAATATAACCAAATCGAAGGCTTTCAATATAGAATTGATAACCCACCGAATATAGTGGAAGTTAAACTTAATGGGAAAGAATTTCAGGCTAAAGTAATCGAACAGCCAAATGTTGTAGAAGTAAAATATAAAGGAAATATCATATTTCAAGGCGAGGTTCCTCTACAAAAGGAATGGACTACTATTACAGATAATAATGAGTTATTGGGATGGATTAGAGTTAAAAAAGCGAATAGATATTACTGGTTAAGTTCTGCCAATAAACCTAATGGGACAGGTTCTGGTAATCCAGCACCTATTCATGTATCAATTCCTAGTACAAAGTTAAAAAAATGGGTTCCTGGTACTCTTTATAAAGCTAAAACCGTGTGGCTTGGTGAAGGAGCTTTAAAAGGAGATATAGCAGTTGACTTAATGGCTAATCTATATGATCCATTAGAGATAGATCAAATTGGAGATACTTTCATTAGTCTTCCTGGTGTAGGAGCATGGAGGTTAGCAATCCCCGTATTAAAAGAGATGGGGGTTCAAACTGTTAATATTTGTTTCGATGCAGATGCTATTGAGAATGTATATGTAAAAAAACATCTATTGGAGTGTGCAAAGGAATTAAAAAAACAAAAATTTCATGCTAATTTAATTGTTTGGAAAGAATCGGATGGAAAAGGGATTGATGATTTATTATTAAACAATAAAATCCCTAACATTAAAAGGATTTATTGATGGAATTTAGTATAAGTATAAAGAAGTTATAATCTAAAAAATTTAAAAGGTGGACCTTAATATGCCAGTATATAGCATTTTTAATAATACTAAAGTGAAAGTAACTCCAACGGAAGCAGCAATAGATGTTGCAGCCGCTTATATAGGAAATAAAACGCTAACCATCTTACCTAGTTTTAACGGACAAGACTATAAAGGTGATACAATCACTCTCTTTATAGTAGGTGGAAGTTATAAAGGACATGAATATTTACCTGAATCGGGTATTACCAAAATACAAATAAGATATAAATATAATTTAAACGTATTCTTATGTAAATTAAGAGAATACTTCAAGGTCAATATTCTTCATGAAGACATAGTTGATTCACTTTCAGATATCAAAATTAGTTAAATGTAACAATTAAAATGGCATTCAAAAATCTCTCGGCTTGATAGGTACATTATTCAACCGAGAGATTTTTAATATTTAGAAAATGTATTTTACTTTCTACACTTAATAAATAAAGAACATTATTTATTAAGTGTAGAACTATCATAACAACCAAAGATAATTTCTTAGATAAAAACTTATTAATAAGAAATTGAAATTCCTTTTTATTCCTTGTGTTTTCTATTGTTGAACAAGGTTCTTTAATTAATAATCTTTTTCTTTCTTCAAGTAACAATCCTACATCTTTGTCTTCCTCTTTTTTTAGTAAAGCTGCATATTAATGTTAATTCAAAACAAATAGATGAACTATTATATGTTATTCGATTGGAAAATATTCTAAGAAGGTATCGATGAGGTTTTTGAGGTCGGTGGAAGTATTGGTTGCATCATATTGGTTTTTTAGATGGAGTAACAAATCATAGTCGTTCAATTATATCCCTCCTTTCATATTAATCTTTCTATTTCATAAGTATATAATCCTACTAGTTCACAATTTATTCAAAAAAAGTTTAATTTTTGGTACACTCTCTTCACTTTTTCCCTATAACTCTTTAGATGTTTAATATTAACCGTTTGTCCTAATAGAAGTTAAGATTGCAAGTATCTAATTATAGGGCTGAAATTACTCGAACATTTTCCGGTTATATATAAAGGACAGTTAACTATAATAAAGTCACGAACGAAGTAATCTATTTACTTAGAAAGTTCAAAGTGAAAGGAGATAATAAAATGAAGAAAAAAGAAGTAATTAACCAATTAGAAAATTTCTTAAATGAGATAAACAGAAGAAAGGAAGATCAACTTTTAAAAAAGTTATATGATAAGCAAATTCTTGATGAATTATCTTCAGATGTTCTTTATATTAAGGTCAGCTTAGAAGGAAGTTCAAATAACGAAATTCTTCTCAGCGAAATGGAAGAATTACAAATTCATTTTGACCATATGAAAGAACTTGTTGAATCAGATCTCTTTAGTCCACTCTATCATTTAATGATAGGTTTAGAGTTCTTTTAGAATAAAAGATCCGTTTAACTGGACTGTGTTAGAAAGATTCCCACTCTTTGGGGAATAAGTCAATACCCTAGGGGAAAATAAACCATATATCATCATAAGGATAAAGAAGGGGTAATCGTCAGGAAAATAGGTTTAGCTTTGCAAAACCGCATTTTCCTGACGCTACCCCATGCTATGAGAAGAAAATTTTAATACTCGCATTTTTTTACTTTATTTGATGTAAAAACTTTGCTTCAATACACCTTCTAGTGAGCACAGTTTATGGTTTTATTATTACATATCAAAACTCCATGATCCTTGTACGACACCAAAAAGCAATAAAAATTCGAGTGAACTAGTAACTTGATGGGAATAAATTTTCTTGCTACCAGTTGGGTAATTCATATAAAATTCATGACTTGGTGCTCTATCATGTTTTCCATAAGCAATAAATGATTTATTAGAAAGTTGAGCAACATAATTATAATCAATTTTAGGAGCAGAAATTTTTGGAACACCCACTGCATGATTCACAGCCCACATTAAGTCATTAGTTTTAACTCTATGTTTAAGTAATTTAATTCCACTATCCGATGCAGTTCCAAGAGATTTTGGTGATGAACAGCTTGAAGCAGTACAATAATGTGATTTTGAAACACTTTTCCATAAGGTTACTGCTGCTGGTTGACTTAACATTGCATATACTCTAGCTTCTGTTCTGTATTTATCAGAATAAGCAGTAGGATTTGATCTATTATCTCCTTTTAAGTAAGGATAGTCATCATTAGTTAAAACATTTGGATTTTTAACTGACTTGAATGGTATATAAGTCCTGTAATCAAATGAAAACTCATTTGATTTAGGAATTGCTTTTGTACCAATAGTGCCGCTACCCTTTGCCTTTTCAAAGATAGGATCCATAATTGGATCTTCAGTCAATGACTCTTCCTCTACGGATGGTATTGCTACTAGGGTAGATATTGAGCCATCATATTCAAACATTTCATCAGTTAATACTATTTTTTCTTTTATTGCTTCATTTTTTATTAAATCTGCAGTTTCTTCAGAAACAACATTATTAATTTTTAGCATGTAATTGTATTCTTTGCCACTCTCTACATTAGTATCAACATAATTTAGATCTGTTGTCTCAGCGATTTTTACATTATTTTTGAATATTTCATAAACATTATCTTCATCTGGAAGTTTAGGCCATTGTATAGTTACTGAATTAGAGGTGACGATAGTTTCTAATCTTGTATTTTGAACTATGCTATCAATATATTCCTCTTTTTCTGCGGTATTCATAGATGTTGGTTCAAAAATATTATGTTTATTATCAGCCGCTTTAACAGAGAGTACCTCGTTTAGTTTACCATTTGAATAGACTCCTATTTTATATTTTTGTGATTGATCAATATAGTCTGTATATTTATTGTTTGTACCACTATATTCTAACTGGTCGTCTTTGTATATTTTATAGTATTCGTTCTTTTTAGGGCTTAACTCTAAGATCACCTTATTATCATTTGTTTTAACAGTTACATCATTGTCAGCGCTAACAATTAAGGGAGACATAGCAAATCCTAAGGCTATAATTGAAGTAAAAATAATCTTTTTTTTTTACATTTTTTCCTCCTTTTATTTTTTAAATTTTCATTACAAAGCTATATATGTATAGTAGTAATGCTATAATTAATTGTAACAATATACATCTATACTATATATAGGTATAACTTACTAATATTGGAATTAGGAGGAGGTACTATGTTTATCATGAAATTAATAAACAACTTTTTTATCAGACTATTAATTTGTTCTGTTTCTTCAGCTTTTTTTCTTGCTCTTTTTTTGTTTTACTTTATTAACACGGTTCCATTTTCTATTTTCGACTCTTTTGATTTAGCTTCATTCTTGTTATTTTTTACAATTTTTAGTTTAATCTATCTAGTAATAGGAGCGCCCATTCAATTTTTCTTTAGAAAGTCCCTAAATAATTCCTATATTAAAAATTTTGTATTATTTTGTATATTAGGTTTTATAGTTAATTTGATTTTCTATCCGCTTGCTACCGATCTAAATCCCCAATTTTACTTAGACCAAAATTTTTATTATATGATCATCTCTAGTAGTGTAATATTTTGGTTGAATGATTTAATTTTCCTAAGAATTAATCACGAGAAATTAAAATTCTAAAATCATATTAATAAATATATCAAGAGCAGCATTATCTAGTATTTCTTTTAATAGTTTTACTTTCTGATGTTTTAAATTAAAGTTGGGTTTCGTATCAGTATATTTTTTGGCTAAAATACCTTGACCATATTTCTTGTTTTTATTATGATAAGGTTACAAGTGAAAAAACAACGGGAAGTCCCCGAGAATTCTATGGCATTGTACATAAGTACAATCTTCCATAGTCTTTTCGGGGACTTTTTTTATTGGTTTTTCCTTGATTTAAAAGGAGGGATTTTAAGAATGAAGACAGGGGCAATCAAAAGAGTAAAAGGGTTAAATGATATTCCTTTTTACCTAGGGGCACTGATACTAACCTATCTTTACTTATTTGTTCCAGAGTCTGCATTAGCAGCATGGAAAAAAGCTGGAATCACCAGTCAAGGGAATGTAAAAGACAGTAAGATATATACCCAGTTAAATAACGTTGTATATCTTATCACAGGAATCGGTGCAATATGGGCACTAGCTTGTATTATCTTTGCTGGAATGAAGTTATCTGGCTCACAAGGGAATCCACAAAATAGAACACAAGGTTTTATTGGTCTTGCAATGGCGGGTATCGGAGTCTTTGTTATTGTACAAGCAAAAGTAATAGCTGGTTATTTTGCAGGATTTGGAGCTTAAATATTGGTTTGAAACCCCTCTATCGTACTTTACATTGAGGGGTTCATTTCTAGGAGGGAAATTATTAAATGAGTCGAAGAGCTGAGGTTCCAATAGATATGGCATCTGAACAAAAAACTATTTTGGGATTCATCTCAATTAGACAATTGATTTATCTAGGAGCAGCAGGGTCAATAGTTTATGCATATATCCCAATGGTATACAAAATATTCTCAAGTGCCGGTGTTATTGTGGCATTGATAGCATGTGTATTTAGTGTTATTCCAACAGCAATTTTCGTAATTGTTTTTGGCTTTTTTAAAAAGAAAAATCTTCATTTAAACTTCGATCAGTACTTTTTAATAAAAATGAACATGAAAAAACAAAATGGCATATGGAGAAAAGGAACGTATCCAAAGAAATGGATGGTGAATAGTTAAAGTGGGAACTCTTTTGATTATGCTGCTCTTTGCAGTTGGTGCATATGTTTTCATGAAAATCATGCTGAAGGAACCGATTATCCCAGGTAGAGGAAAAAAAGCAACACCAATAAAGTTAAATAAGAAAAATAATGAAAATGGGAAGAATAATCCTCTTCAAGCCGAAGAAGATCCAAAAATATTCGAAGAGTTATTCTCAGATGTAAAAGATATATCTAATCACCTTATTCATTATACTGACTATTCTTTTTCTATAATCGCTGAAGTAGACCCTGTTAACTATTTTCTTAAAAGCCAATTTGAACAAGAGGCAATTGATGTGACTTTTGAGAGTTGGACAGCAACACTTAACTATCCTGTAAGTGTTTATCTCCAAAATAGATTCGTTGATGTTTCGGAGCCTATTGAAGCAATGAATAAAGTAATGGAAGAATCCAAGGATTTAAATGAAGCTGCCCTTTCATTTGGAAAAGCGATGATTGCAGATATTGTTGAATGGCAAAAATCCGCACCAAGATTTGAAACTAAAATTTATATGATTTTCACTCATAAAATAAATGTTAACTCTATTAGCGCGGATTCTGAAGAAGAGTTAGAAGAAAAAATTGTAGATAAAGCTTTTGCTGAATTAATGAGAAGGGTTAATTCTGCAAGAAATCAATTGCGAAAAGCCGATATACATGTCTCTCTTTTACCAACAGAAGGTATTTATGAATTACTTTACTATACATTTAATCGTCGTAAAGCTGTAAAAAACCGATTTAAGGATTTGGTTAATCAAGAAAAGGATGCATTATATGTAACTGCAGATCAAACAGACTCTCATATTGACTTAGTAAAGGAGACGATTCAGGAATATGAAGATAATGAAAACGAAAGAGAGAGAGCAAGAGAAAAAGAAGCTAGCTAAAAAAAATACTAGTAAGAAAGCAAAAGGGAATAAAAATAAAAAAAGCAATGAAGTAAAAGATATAGATTATCAAATTGATACAAAACCAACAATGTGGGAAATTATTTCTCCGGAAGGCTTAAAAATTGAGTCGGAAGATTATGGAGTTATAAAGACATCATTAGGTACAAAAACATATTTTAGACCAATGTACATACCTCGAGATGGATATCCACGGAAAATGCAAACCAATTGGCTCAATTCCTTACTATCAAGTGGAGAGGTAGATGTATTTCTTGATATTCATAAAGTTGGTAAATCAGATGCAATCCGTACTCTTCAGCGACAAATTACAATGTTGGAATCTAACCTCTCCTTTCAAACGAAAAGAGGGAATATTGACCAAATTAATGATTTAACAGCAAAGATAAGAGATACAGACTTATTGATGTCTGAAATACAGTTTGGTGAAAATGATATGTTTAATGTTGGAACTTTGGCCATGTTATATGCAGAAAATGAGAAGCAATTAAACTATTTTAGTGAGTCTTTAGAGGATGAATTAAGTAGTTCATTCTTTGGATTAACTAGTACATGGGGCAGGATCCAAAAGGGGTTCAAAAGTATCTTGCCCTTTGGAAAAAACCAAATACATGATTCTCTTAGAAATATAGATAGACGTGCTTTATCTACTTTCTCGCCTTTTATTTCTGGAAGTGGAAAGTACATGGGTGGAGTTCCTATTGGGATAAATAAAATTACTGATCAACTTGAATTTATAAATAGTTTCGGAAATGAAGATTTTCGACCTGATAATTATAATATGTTTATTTCTGGATTTTCTGGTAGCGGAAAGTCCGTTACTCTTAAACTCTTAATTGCAAGAGAACTTACCGGAGCAGATGTATATGCTAGATTAATAGATCCTGAAGGTGAATTTGTTAAAATTACAAAACGTTTAGGTGGAATTAATTTAAATATTAACGAAGAAGAAGATATCTGTATCAACCCTCTTGCATTAAACTATTCTGATATTCCCTTTGAAGATGGAGATGAAGAACTTAGTTTAATAGAAGAAAGCGACGAAAAGGAAATTATAGAAAAGGATGGGAAAATCTATATTCGATTTGTACCTATTCGAGAAAAAATCAATGAGGCAATCGATTTCTTTGACATTATATGTAGAGGTAAAAACCAAGAAGCTGAAGGGTTAGATGTCTTTGAAAGAAACTATTTAGAAGAAGCACTTCAGCATGTTATTCATAACAAATTAAACATAAATTCACACCCTGAATCCTTATTTGAAAACAATGTAAGAACTATCGATAATCATCTTGTTCAATCACGGGTTAGAAAACCAGAACCAACAATAAGTGATGTTAATGAATACTTAATAACAAAATACGGCGAAGAACCAAGGGCGTTTCGCTTAATAGCTGCCATCAAACCATTCTTAAGAACTGGTAGTAAACCTATTTTTGATGGACAAACTTTTTTAGGAAAGGGAGTCACTCAATCATTAGAAAATGCTAGACTCGTAAATTTCAATATTAGTCAAATGGAAGAAGGCTTTTTAAGACCTATTGCTTATCATGTACTCCTTAACTATACATGGGAACACTTTGTTAAGAGTTTGGATAACGCAAAGAAAAAGAAATTTGTTTATGCCGATGAAGCTTGGACTTTAATAGATTCAGAGCAAACTGTTAACTTTCTTGAGAAAATGGCAAGACGTTCTCGTAAGCGGAACGCTGGTTTAAGACTTGCAAGTCAAGATTTTGTTCGTTTTGTTGAAAATAAGAAAGCTAGGGGGATCCTACAAAACACTTACTCTTTTATGTTTTTAAAACAAAGCAAATTGGATTTAAAAGCTATAAGAGAAAATTTTGATTTATCTGAAGGAGAAATTAACATTCTATTCGGTAATCCGGATAAAGGAGAAGGAATTCTCCGAGTCGGAAAATCATCTGTATGGTTACGAACGAATCCTAGTAAAGAAGAATTATTCTTTATTGAATCCAATGAAGCGGTTTATGAAGAAACAATGCAAAGACAAAAACAAAAAGCTAGTAGTTTTTATTAGGAAGGAGGCGTTATCTTGCTTTGAATAAAATCCAGGAACTTATATCCTCACTTTTTTCTGCTATGGGTGATTGGATAGCATCGCCTTTTAAAAGTCTCCCAACATTAAAGAATTTGATTTTTGGAGGGGATGAAAATTTAGCTTTCTTAACTTTTACAGAAAATGAAATTACTAAGGTTTACACTCCAGGAATGAATATTTTCACAGCCTTAGCAGTTACCGCTTTATTAATTAGTATTATTATGGCAGCAATGAAAATTTCATCGACCAGTATCAATCCATCTAATAGAACCTATGTAATTGAGTATTTTAAAGAATTATTATTAGTTTCAGTACTATTCGCAAACTTGTACTCAATTTATGCCATTTTGTTTCTTACTAACCAGGCAATTGTCGGATTATTTGGATCTGATGTAGACTTATTAAATTTAAAAAATGCTATAGAAATGTCTAAATATCCAGGTGGAGTGTTAGGTGTTTTAGCAATTACGATTGTAAAAGTCGGTCTTTGTATATGGGCGTATTTCTATTATTCAATGCGGAAATTTACACTTATGTTGTTGTTAATTACCGGTCCTTTGATGCTGGTATTTTTCTTAATTCCTCAAACAAAGTCCATTACAGTGGCATGGTTTAAAGAATTAGTAGGCACTATATTTGTTCAATCTATTCATGCAGCCGTTTATTTCATAATGGCTGTTATGGTTGGTGCAGCAAATCCGATTGAAGCAGTTATTCTAATGATTATCTTTATTCCAGTAACTGAATCTTTAAGAGCTTTAATAGGTCTTGGAGGAAAAATGAATGATGGCTTCTCAAAAGCAGCTGCTATGATGGGTGGGTCCGCTTTAGTTGGAATGTATGGAGCAGCTAAAGGGGCATTAGAAGGTACATCAGTTACAGATGCTATTAAAAGGGGATACCTTAATGCTAAAAACAAAGGTAAAGGTAACGGAAAAGACTCTGACAATGTATCATCAGAAGATAATGATCCAGTAGGAGACATCAAAAAAACTCTTGCAGGAAATACAGGAACAGATACTGGGACTACTGCTAATGCTGAAAAAATGTTAAAACCAGGAAACATTTTGTCTAGAAGCGGTAAAGCTGTATTTGGGGCTACTGGTGCCCTTGCTGGTTCTGCTCTTGGACCAATGGGTGTGCTAACTGGTTCAACAATTGGTTTTCATGCCGGCGGTGTTGCTGGTGGACTTGCAGGAAGAGTTGGTGGAGCAAGTGCTCAATTATTAGCAAACAGAGGTTCAGCTCTTTTGAAAAGTGGACTTAAAGGTTTTAAAGATATTAATAATGCTGATAAAGCAGCGGATGAACAACTAGCTAATACTATTGCTGATGAAAAAGCTACAGCATGGGCAAATGAAAATGAAGAAGGGTTCAGAAAAGACTTTAAAGAACGTTTCCCGGATGCCCATGAAGAAGCTGTGAATAAAGCTTGGGATAATGAAAAAGCTTCAAAAAAAGCAGGATTTTTAAATGAAGCAAGAGGAATGGTTGCGGGTATGAAAAGCAAAGAAGGGAAAAATGCTAATGCTTCTTCTTTAGTTAAAAACGCAACTAGTAATCTAACAAATAAATGGGCGGAGAAAAATAAAGAACCATTTATGAAGGAATATGATCAGAAAAATCCTCTTCCCGAAAATGCAAGTAAAGAGGAGATATCACGCCATCAAAATGCTCGTGAAAATGCATGGCAATCTCAATTAAAGGAAAAAGAAAGCTCGATACAAAATTTAGCGAGTGATGTTGCTAATGATATCGGAAATGGTGCTTCCCTAAATCATAGTTATATAAATAAAGAGGACTTTGAAAAAAGAATGGCCGAAAGAATGGCTGGTGGTATATCCCAAAAGGCTATTACTAAAACAAGTACAAACCTTGCCAAAGATTGGGCTAAAGATAACAAAGATAACTTTATGAAAAATTATGATGAGAAAAATCCTTTACCTTTAAATGCGACTGCAGAACAAAAATCTGCTCACTCAAATGCTAAAGCAGAAGCATGGAAAAATGAAATTGATAATAAACAGAAAAGTATAGCTAATGTTCTTGGCAATGGTAATTTGAAATTAAGAAATGGGCAAGAAAAAAATCAGCTATTTACTAATCAATTGGCAAAAGATATCGGTTCTATTATAGGTGTAAACGAAAACTCAGAAAAAATGGATCAAATAAGTGATCAACTTCATAATGTGTATTCACCTAATCCGATTTCAACCGCTACTCAATCATTAACATCCAGTTGGGCTAAAGATAATAAAGCTAGCTTTATGAAAAATTATGATAAATCTAATCCACTTCCAGATAATGCGACATCTGAAGTAAAAGCCAACCATGCTCAACAAAAACAGAATGCTTGGGATAACCAGGTACAACAAAAGCAACAAAAACTTGGAAATATTTTAACTAGCCAAAGTAACGCAATAATGAGTGGTAAATATGTTCCACTAGAAAATGTTACAAAGTCAATTGCACAAGAACTAGGAATTAGTACTTCTGATAGTAGTAAAATGAATGCTATTTCATCACAAGTACAAACTGGATTGTCGTCAGTACAAGGTGCTAGTTCAAAAGTAAGCAATACTACTGAAGTATTAGCATCTAGTTGGGCAAAGAACAACAAACAAAATTTCATGAAAAATTATGATAAGTCTAATCCACTTCCTGCCAATGCAACTTCTGAAATGATAACGAGTCATAATCAACAAAAAGAAAAAGCATGGAATTCTGAGGTTCAACAAAAACAACAAAGTATTAGTAATATTATCCGAGATAATAGCAATGCTGTTCTTCATGGAACTCCTTCTCAAATTAGTAAAGTAACTTCAGCTATCGCAAATGAAATGGGAATTAGTTCTAACAATGCAGCTGGTATGAATGCTATTACTCAACAACTTCAAACAGGTATTTCATCACCATCGTTAGTTGATAAAGGGTTAAAATCAATTAGTTCTATTAATAATGTAAAAGATTCAATTGCATCTGTTAAAGGGACTTCCATGTACTCTGGTAAGGAAGTGAATGTTCCTTATGTTAATAATCAAATAGCAAGTATGAAAATAAATGAAGCTAGAGAGACCTTTGCGAATAATAGTAATCTACCACGCGCACAAGCGTATCAAAACTTTGATTCAAGTGGCAAAGCCCAAGAGATTACTTCGTCTGTTCAAAAATCGATGCCTTCTAACATTCCATTAGGACAAAGAATTATTCAGAATTCAGCTGGACGTATTACAGCTGGACTAGGAAATGGATTAGTACAAGGTGTTGTTGGTGCCTCTGGTCTTAAAGAGGTAAGTCAATTTGTTGGAGATACCAAAATTGGCCATGCAACAAAAACACTTGGTATGACTGCTGCTACTTCATTTATTAAAAATAAACCAAACCTAAATAGTCTAGCACAAAATCCTACGCAGTTAGTTTCTGCGGCAAAAGAAAGTATTGTAGATGGCGGAAAAGCCTTTGCAAATGATTATAAGTCTTATACTCCAAGTAATTTAGTAGAGAAGCAAGCGAAATTCCGAAACGCTGTTGCTTACGCAGGTGGTATGGTTGCAGGAGTTGGGGGTTATCAAGTGATGGCTAAATATGCCGCTCCAAGTATGAGCAACTCAAAGGCTTTTGGTCTAAAAGGTTTTAATCCATATAATAATGCAGTTAATAAACAAATAAAAGAAATTTCTGATGTTGCACATATGGCTCAAACAGTTACTTTAGATAATGGCCAAACTGAAATTGCACAAGGGGCTATTCAAATGGTAACTGATAATAAAAATACAGTTGTCCAAGTTAGGGATAAAACTGGTCAAACTCATGTAGTTTCGCGTATGGCTTCAGGTCACTCTGGATTGAAAAATAATCAAGTGGTTTATCAAGATTTAACTGTTAGGGACGGTCAATTATTATCCGCAAGTTCTTCCTACTCTTTAGACAGTGGAGGTGGTAAAGTACCAGCACCTAAAATTAATGTAAATCCAAACCAGTTATTTACCAATAGAAACACTAGTAAGACTCCAAGAGTAGTACAAGAGGTTCAAAGCTACAATCAATTAGTCGATAGTGGACAGTATTACATGAAAGATGCTCTAAACGAAATGGAAAACATCAAAATGGTCATTGATCATAATAGAAGTTATATGATTGGTACTAGAAATGGAACGACTTATCGTATTTCTCCTTACGGTCCAGGGGATGCAAGAGTTCAAAATGATAAAACAATAACTGCTAATTGTGAAGTACGAAATAAAAAATTAATTCCTTCTTTTAGTGATAGTGACTTTACAACTTCACTTAAACCCGAAGATTTAATGGCATATGCTGTACCGAATAAACGTAATTTTGCAAGAAAGCAATTAGAAATGCATAGAAATAAGGCATTTACTAGTTCTTTAAGGTGATAAGTGATGAGTGATAACAAAAATACTCAAGAAACCTTAAATGAAAAATTAGTAAATGGAATGAAGGGATTAGGTAGATTACTATCTAAACCCTTTAGTAAAAAATTTAAACAAAAAGCTGCTGCGGTTGCCAAAAAAGCCATAAAAGTTGCAGCCAAAGTAATTTTAAAAGTACTAAAACAGATTTTTGCTTGGTTAATTGGTACAGTAGGTATTCCTGGTATCTTAATAACTTTAGGAATAATAATTGTAACTGTTATCATCTCTGTTGCATTATCCTTTTTTTGGACTTCAGATGATAATTTAAGTGGTGATGATGCAAAAATTCAAGCGTATATTAAGGAACAATCCGAATCTACTGTGAATATGGATAGTGATTTAGAAAGACCTTATCGTGTACCAGAAGGGTTAATATCCTCAACTATAATGTTAGATTTTTTTGAGCAAAAAGATTACAGTCTTTCCCAAACGAAAAAAATTATTAGAAACATGGCTACTAAACTCGCTCCTGAATTTGAGTATGGTCAATATGATGAATGGAAAGAAAAGCAAGTGACTGTTTGTGAGGAAGGTAAAGAATGTAATGTTGGGAAAGTTCAACATACAAAAAACATGGTAACCAAATTAAATTCTGTAGAATATTGGAATGGTTCAACTATATTCTCCTATAAACCCAAAGTCACAGCGTGGAAATCAAATACAGTCATTATCCACAAAACCATAAAAGAAAATAAAAAAGTTGACTATTGGAAAGCGTTAGAAGTCCCTATGTATCTTGTAGATAGGTCAGATCCTTACTTTCCATTTTATAATTCAAACAGCAAAACGTGGAAATCACTACTAGCAGAAGAAACCAGACAGAAAAAAAATAAGATTAACACTTCAGGTTATGTTAAAGTGTACCTTTTAAAAACTAAGACAGTTAAAGTTGAAAGAATTGTAGAAGTAAAAACTACAACTAAAACTAGACAGCAATATTTTGAATCTAGTAAACAAGTAAAACAAGATTATGCGAATTTTGATGCAATATTAAACTCAATGGGACTGGGCTTGGATGATAAGATGCTTATAGAAGCAAATTATAGCTTCCTTGAAGGAGATATAAATTATATAGATTGGTTGAAAGGGAATGGTGGCGTATACGGGTTTGATGATATCAGTTATGATGGTGACATAATTCCTGGAGCTGGGGTACCTCCGCAATACATGCCTATATACCTTGCTGCAGAAAAAAAGTATGGGGTACATTGGTATACACTAGCCGCTATTCATAGTAAGGAGACAGCCTTCAGTACAATAAAACCAATGCTTTCTTATGCAGGAGCTGTTGGTCACATGCAATTTCTTCCTGCAACTTGGGCAGGATGGAAATACAATATTGGAGGGGGAAGAGTTTCAAATACTACAAATTATACAGATTTGAATGTTATTAAAGCAGGTGGAGGATACGGAGTAGATGGTAATAATGATGGAAAGGCAGATCCTTTTACTTTAGAAGATGCTATTTTCACTGCAGCAAATTATCTTTCAAAGAACGGCTACTCTACAGATAAGAGAAAATCAATTTATCAATATAACCATGCAGATTGGTATGTTAACGATGTACTAGCTAGGGCAGAAAAATTCAAAACAAGCGCTAGTTATAGCGGTGGATCTGATTCTCCAGAACTAAATCCAGGAAGTTTTATTAGACCTACCACAGGAAAAGTTACTTCTGGATTTGGTGCAAGATGGGGTGCTACTCACTATGGTATAGATATTGGATTAGGTGGTAGATCAAACGTGAAAATATATGCTGCTGCAGATGGTGTCGTTCATAGATCCTATCTAAGTAGTTCATATGGGAATGTTGTTTACATTCAACATACAATAGGTGGTAAGAAATATGAAACTGTATATGCACATATGCAAAATAGAGCAGTTTCTGCCGGTACAAAAGTAAAACAAGGGCAGTTTTTAGGATATATGGGTAGTACTGGGAACGTCACCGGACCTCATTTGCATTTTGAAATCCATTCACCAGCATGGACTGCAAATAAAGCAAATGCTAAAAATCCCGCTTTATACATCAAATTTTAAGTTATAGGGGTGAGTATATGAAAGCTACTAGTAAACTACGTTTTTCTTTTCTAATTTTGTCGTTAGTAATAATTTTAAGTGGATGCTCTTCAAGTTCTAAAGCTAATATAAAAGTGACAGAAGATAATATAGACTACCTCATTGAATACGATGAATCGTTACAAACATTTATAACAGAAATGACTAGTATTTTAACAAATTTTAATAATTCTTTAGATGGTCTATACACCCATGAGGTAAGTAATAGTCAATTTGCAACAATAATGAAAGAAACAATAAAAAAATCAAATGAACTTGTTTCCAACGTGGAGGCACTAGATGTTAATCCAGAACTTTTTGAGGCACACCAAAATCTTATTGTTTTAGTCAATCGTTCGCATCAATTATTACTTACAGCAATTGAAAGTGCCAATAATAGTAGTACAGATGAATCTAATACCATGGATAAGGACACATTAAGACAAGAATATATAGAAATTAAAAAGGAACAAGCAAATACTGCTAACCAATGGAAAATACTAAGAGAAGAGCTGGCAAGTGCAGCTATGGAAGAAGAAAAATGATGAAAAAACATTATATTTGGATTATCAGTATCTCAATAATCACAATCTGTATTGCGATATATATCAATGTTTCTTCCAGTCAAAAACTTACTCCAGTTGATTTAAAAGATATGCAAAACAATGTGGCTAAGGAAGTATCATTTAATAAAGAATATCAAGAAAAGACAATGGAGTGGGCAGAAAAAAATGCAAAAGGTGACATGGAGTTAGACTTAGGTTTTTATGAACCAAATGAACATAGTGACGTTTCTCCTCAGAGAAACGTCATCAACTACTTTATGACTGGGTTATTACAAGATAATATTGATTATTTTACTTCTGCATTTGATATTGAAGTTCTTTCACAGGATTTATTCCAATCAAAAGAAGAGGACAAAGAATTAGTGGTAAAGGAAATAATAAACAGAATTTCAAGAAACGGCAGTATTGAGGGATTAAAAATCAAAGAAGCGAAAGAAGGGATTGGTCCTAATTCTAATAGAGTATTATTAGAATTAAAATACTCAGACGGTCTTTCTAAAAGGATAGAAATTCGTATTTCTCCCTCGGAGTACGCTCACTCAGAGGAGCATCACCATTCCACATATTCTATTGTAACTTCCGCTTGGGAAATAGTTAAACAAATAGAAGGTACGGTAAAGTAATTATTCCGTACCTTTTGACATTGTTAGATAGGCTTTATCAATTTCTTCTTTTGCTTTTAACCATGTATCGAAAGTTTTTATATACTTATATGAAGAAGGTAAATTATTTTCCCTTGCAAATTCATCCCACTTTGTTTTAGTAGAATTGAGAAATTTGTATAAATACTCTGGTTTTAATGTAAGTTTTATTAGTTCTTCTTTTGATAAATTAAAAACTTTTTTCTTTCCTACTATATCCAATATTTCATCGTACGTATAATGATTTCTAATTGTTTTATAAGTTGGTAATTTATTCTCAGAAGCATATATATCCCATTGAGAACGTGAAATAAAAAATTCATTATGTTCTTCAAGAATTTCTTTTATTTTTTGCTTTGTATACTTCGGAGTTCTTTCATTCTCTACTCCAATGGCATTTTTAAACGATGACCAATCTTTAAATACTGTTAAAATCTGACCAGGAGAGGGAAGATCTAGTGTTTGATTAGCAGAGTAATCTTTCCACATTCTTATTGTTTTAGCGTGCTCTTTATGTTCCTTTCCGATTTGAATAAGGCTATTTCGATTATATTTTCCCTTTATCTCTGTTCCTAAAGCGCTTCTAATTTCGTTCCAATCATTAAAGAACTTTCTTAATGAGTAATAGGATGGTAGGTTGTGCTTTGAAGCATATTCTTCCCACTTGCCTACCGTTGTTAAATGTTCTTTATGAGGAATTAACAATTCTATTAAAGTTTCTTTATTCATTATTCACTCCTAGTATTTTGGGAGAATCATTTATCATTTTAACTATATCTTCATTTGTTGCATTTAATTCTTTAAGGTCATTAGTAACTTCTTGAAATTTTTCGCTTGATATGTCTCTATATAAAAAATTTAAAAGATGTTGTTTTTGAGAAAAATACTTTTCTACCTTATCTTCTAAATAAATTCGATAATCATTTCTTTTGCCGAAAGAGCTAATGTAATGCTTAATGTCTATTAAATCAAGATCCGGCATATAAAAAGACTTGATATCCCAAAAGTCTATATCCACTAAAAATTCATATTTAATTAATTCACTATTTACATTATACTCGGGATTTTTCTTCAAAGAAATGACCATTTTTTCTGGTCTATATTTCATGATATTAGAATCATCTTTTTTTTCTAACACAACATTTTTCAGAGTAAATGGTACTGCTTTTATAGGAGTAGAATAGTTCCTCCTATATTCGATATCCATCTTTCTATTATATTTCAATAAAGGGTCAGGCATTAAGATATAGAGTGATCCATCATAGGTTTCTCCTAGCATGAAAACTGTATCACCAAAAATGGGCAATCTATTTAACTGACTAATTGTATCCTCTATATAATAAGTAGTGCAGTATTTTTTTAATAAATCAGAAGGGGAAAGACGAGACTCTTCATACTTTAATTGCTCTTCCTTATATCTATCAGAATGTTCTCCAAAAGTCTCTTGATGCCAGTTTTCATATGACTCCTCTGCCTTTTCCTTTTTAGTACGAAATCCAAAACAATAAGCAATATAATATCCTAACATCCATACTATTAAAAGGGGAATCATTATAGTAAGTACCACATATGCTAATAAATTTTGTCCTAACTTAGAAGAGCCAATAATCATTAAAAATAAACTTAGAATTAAAGCTACGGCTAAGAAAAACATTATTACTATTGCTGCTCTTGATAAGAATAACATTATTGCGTACAACGTCGTTCCTGGTTCGCCCTCATATATCAAACCCAAATTATCAAAGAAATCAATAATTTTCAGCGATTCTAAAATTGGATAAGTAATATCCCATCTGTAAACTGCCAAAACAAAAATAATAAGTCCTAATAATCCAGCTAAACCTGTCTGTTTCCCCCTTCGGTATTGAACAAAACCGTTAAGGAATGTAAGTATCGTATTCATAACTGCCCTCTCCCTTTTTATGAACAAAACAATGACTACACCGCTTATAACTGAATTATAAATTATAACCAATGTTTAGTCAATGTTCTTCGCCACGATAAAACTGTAATCAAAATTAATACAATCATACATACTTCAAATGCATAAAATAGACGGGATGGTTATATATTAGTCTTAAAGCATGAATCACCACACTTAAGTCCTTCTAATAAACTGAAGGGCTTTTCCTTGGTTATGTCACCACATTATTCCTCTTTTAACAATAACGTTCTATTTATCGACCAATCTGTCTCTGTTATGATATTAGAAGAGGTGAAAAATCTGTGTTAAACACTCCTTTAAAACCAATGTTATTACAACCATCTGAGGTTATATCAACTGATTCAAATTATATACATCAGTTGAAATTTGACGGACATAGAGCTTTATTCCATTACGATCATGGGAAAATCACTATCTACACCAGACATGGAAATGATGTTACATTAAAGTACATTGAATTACTTAATTTAAACTTGCCTGTCCAAAAATGTATATTGGACGGAGAAGTGATTGTTCTTGATAAGAATGGTGAAATACCCAAACCAAATTTCGAATGCCTAATGGCACGATTTCAAGCGTCTCAAAGAGATAAAATTGTTTCTCTAGCGAAAGCTATCCCCGTACACTTCGTTGCATTTGATATTCTTTTCCTTAATGGAGTATCTACAATACATGATCCCCTAGAAAAGAGATTAGATATCTTAAGTTCGATTATTGATAATGACCATCTAATTTCGGCAGCTACCTCATTTAACGATGGACTAACCTTATTTAATAAAGTGAAGGAGCTAGGATTAGAAGGGATAGTAAGTAAAAAACTCTCATCTAAATATATATTAGATAGTCGAACCTTCGCTTTCCAAAAAATCAAAAATTACCAATTCTTAATAGGAAATATTTATGGATATAAAAAAAACTCTTTTGGATGGTTGATAAAAGAAGGGAACCAATCAAGAGGAATTGTGGAATTTGTCCCCAAAAAGGAAAGGGAAGCCTTTTATAAAATTTCAAAACAATTAATTATCGGAGAAGATAAGAACTTTGTTTATTTAGACCCTCTTCTAAAGGGCGAAATTAAATATCAATGTTTAACTTCTAAAGGTTTTATGAGAAGTGCTAGCTTTCAAAAATTTATCATTTAACACCCTTTACACAATGTAAGGGGTTTTTGTTTGTCCTAATGGAAAAATGGTGTGATATAATGGTGATACAACTACATAGGTGCGGGTGGTATGCACTCTTTTCCTGTCTAAGAGGGAAAGGAGGTGACATACAAATGGATTTCGTATTGGACTTACTCAAAGATGTAGCAAAAATCTTTTTTACTACTCTTGCTGCGGGCTATGCAAATCGCTTTGCAAGCAAAAAGAAGAACAAACGAAAACCCGCCCCGCGCCGTAGGAAGCAAAAGGGTGGGTCTTCTAAATAACTATTTAGCATACCACTCGTAAGTAGTTGTCCAAGGAGTTGTAGCTCCTTGGTTTTTTTAGTTTGATTCTTATATATTATAATATACCCTTACTACAAAAATTTCAATCCGTTAGAATCTAAAATCACAGATAGATAATCCTCTAACATTCTCTATTCATCTTCAATTAAATTCCCCGATAATAGGTATTTTTATTTCACCTTCTTCTTCCATTTTCTCATTTCATCATATCAATTATTTAAAATTCGATAGTATAAATCACACATTCCAGTAAGAAAATAACATTGTAATCGAACATAAGTTCTTATATAATTTTTATATTAATTGGAGGAGATAGTAATGACTTATTCTTTTCTTGAAGAAGAAACAATTTATAATGCAATGGAAACTAATTCTTCGGTTTCTTTTTATGTTTTTGACCATCCAGCACTAGGTGAGGCAATCATAATAGGGAAAACTATATTCATCGATTACAACAATAAGCATTTTCGTTTAGTTAAAGATACAACAGAAGAAATTTTATATCTACCTTTTTCAATGATAAGTAAAATAACAAAATAGGTGATTGTTTATGTTCGACTACTCTCAGTTTCCTCATAAAAACATACTAGCAGTCGATATGAAGTCATTTTATGCTTCCGTATCAGCTGTATTATTAGGTCTCGATCCTCTTACTTGTCACTTAGCTGTAGTAGGAAATACGGAGAGGGAGGGGAGTGTAGTACTTGCTGCCTCTCCTGCTATGAAAAGAGATTTTAAGATAAAAACGGGTTCTCGGAAGTTTGAAATTCCAAAAGATCCTCGTATTGTTGTAGTGGATCCATCGATGTCCTTATTTGTCCGCGTATCTACAGAAATTATTAAGTTATTTTATAAATATGTACCTCCTAATAAAGTACATGTTTACTCCATCGATGAAAGCTTTTTAGAACTTGGCCCTTCTGATAAATGGGGCACTCCAGAAGAAATAGCTAAACAAATTCAATATGATATTTACAGTGATTTCGGACTCCCCTGTACAGTAGGAATCGGTCCAAATATGCTTATGGCAAAACTGTGTCTAGATTTAGAAGCTAAAAAGGTGGATAGTGGTATTGCAACTTGGACTTTCAATGATGTACAAAAGAAATTATGGCCAATATCACCATTGAGTGAATTTTGGGGGATTGGTAAGCGAACTGAAAAAACATTAAACAGTATGGGGATATTTTCTATAGGGCAACTTGCTAGATACGATTTAAAATTACTGGAAAATAAGTTTGGAATATTGGGAAACCAATTGTTTCATCATGCTTGGGGAATAGATTTATCCGAAATTGGTTCACCAATTATGGCTGGGCAAGTCAGTTACGGTAAAAGTCAAATATTACTTCGGGATTACAAGGAAAGAAGAGAGATAGAAACTGTAGTATTAGAAATGTGCGAAGAGGTATGTAAAAGAGCAAGAAAAAATCATCATGCGGTTCGCACTATAAGTTTTGGGTTAGGATATAGTCGAGATGAGTATGGTGGGGGATTTAATCGGTCAAGAACAATCGAAAATCCTACTAATGCAACCATGGATATATATAAGGTATGTTTGGATATTATGAGAGAAAATTATCGCGGACAAACTGTTAGACAAATATCTGTTAGTTTGTCCAAACTCGTAGATGATTACGAAGTGCAATTGGATCTTTTTGATACTAATAGTTGGAAAAAACGAAAAATAGGTTATGTAGTAGACGAATTAAGAAATAAATTTGGCCCCACCTCTTTACTAAGGGCAGTCTCCTATACTCCAGGAGGGACAGCTGTACACCGTTCCAAATTGGTTGGTGGGCATAGAGCCTAATCCCCCCTTAAAGGGGGATTTTATTTTATACCAAGACTCTCCAATGTCTCTCGTACATTTTCGGGGTATACTTCAATATACAATTCCTGTAATTTTCTTCTTAGTTTTCTGTAGATTAAAAATAGTACTAATGAAATGATAACTACTGGAATAGTTGTTAGAAAAGCATAGAGAGGATTAACTAAAATAAAGAATCCGTAACAATGAGAAGAAATGAGATTTATAATCCTATCGAAAGTATTTATCCGTCTTAAACTATTTTCAGTTTTGAAATACCTCTCTGCAGCTGTTAATTCACGGTTGGTTTTCCCTTTCCAAGACCATTGAGCCTTCGCGAATTCTATCCATTCCTCCTTTTCCAATTTCGTTTCCTTTGAAGAAGCAGAATTCCTAATATCGCTCTTTTTTTCTGAGTAGAAATGAGCATATGCTTTCTTAATTTCTTGTCGATAAATTTCCCCCTCGATTTCCTGCACCTTTTTATAAACACCAGTTAAGCGGGATATCAAGTATGCACCATAACTGAAAAACATTACAGCAAGGAATATAAGAATCGTTTCACTAAAGTAATTTGGATATATGTATGTAATAGCATAGATAACTATAAAACTATATATAACATATGAGAGATATAAAAATAATCTTTCTTTACTAAACGGCCAACTCATTATAATTTACAATCCCCTTTCTTATCTACTATTATTATCGACGATTTTAAAATGTTCTTGATATTTAAACGGTGTAAGCTCTTGACACAGCTTTAACAGTTGGGTATAAATATAAGTTCTCCAGCCACCATCAAAACCATGATATAAAGTATCGAATAAACAATTAAGTTTAATATGATCTCTTCTTTGTAATAACATCGATATAGTGAAGAGGCTTTATTAACATATGGAAGGTCAATAAAAATAGTAGTTTGCTTCCACCATTACTCTCTTCAATCATTTCACAAGCATCCCGATTAGTTATCGTTACTTGTTCTGCAAAGGAATGTAAATTTTTCTATTCGTCTTATTAGTTCATCTGGAGGTGCTTTAATTTTTATTGGTTTTGAAATACATAATCAAACTAATGATTTAAAAATAATTTTCAGGTAATGTTCATTTTATAAAATCATCAAATAGGATGAATAGAAAATCTAATATAGGAATAAATTTGTGGCATTAGAGGATAAAAACTTCTATGCTTTTTTGTGTAAAAGCACAATTAATGGTGTTGCAATAGTCTCTCTTTTAGTCTTGTTTATTAAAAAGAAATATAATTTCAATTATCATTGGATTTTTTCTTTAAGTCCATATAGTTCGTAAATTAGTATTTATAATGGAAAAAATTGTAGAATTTTTTCTTTTCCTTGATGTATAATGAAGTAAAGTGTAAATAAATACCCAAAAATGTAAAGAGTTGTGTAATATAAATATATAAATATGAAAGAAGTACAGTTTTATTTCTAAGTAAATCACTAAATTATTACTTGTTATCTACTAAAAGGAGAAATTTAGTTTGGTACAACTATATTCAGTAAAGATTGAAAATTACGAAAATAATATAGAAGATATTCTTTATTTGCTATCAGAAGAACGAAAAAAACGAATATTGAGACTCCGACAAATACCGGATCGAATTAGAGGTGTTGTAGCAGAAACATTAGTAAGAACTCTAATAATTCATAGACTCAATATTGACAATAATGACATTACTTTATGTATTAATAATTTTGGAAAGCCCTATTTAAAAGAGTACCCTGAATTCCAATTCAATATTTCTCATTCGGGTGACTATGTTCTGTGTGCAATATCAGATCGTCCAGTAGGTATTGATATTGAAGAAATAAAAGATATAGATTTAAAAATAGCTGATCGCTTTTTTACTAATAGTGAAATCAACTACATAAATCAAGCAACTAATGAAAATCGTATTAAACGTTTTTATTCTATATGGACAGCTAAAGAAAGCTATATCAAATTTATAGGTGAAGGTATGTCTATACCGTTAAATTCGTTTACCATTGAAATCTTTGATAAGGCAATAAAACTATATGAGTGTAATGGACAAATAATCACTGAACCATCTTGCTATTTTAAATCGTACAATATTTCAGAAAAATACAAGACTACTTTGTGTTCACAAAGCCCATATCATTCAGATGTTATTCATTTCAAGTTTTCAGATTTATTCGAGGAATTTACTAAAATTGCTTACAAATAGTAGCGTATTATTAAACTTTATTAATTCCTAAATCCTTATAAATATCAATTTTACTAAATGAAAAGGAGAGTGAATCTTTGAATAGGTTAGAAATAGAAAAAAAACTACAAATTGCTATTAGTAATTGCTTAAATGTAAATATAGATTTTAACCAAATTGGTAAGGAGGATAATTTATTTAGTCTTGGTTTAGACTCCGTACAAGGGATTAAATTGTTAGTTGTTATTGAAGAACAATTTGATATTGAATTTTATGATGATGAGTATAGTTTGGAAAACTTCAAAAGTATTGGATCAATTATTAATTTAATACAAAGTCATGTTAGTAGTGCTACTCCTGAAATATAAAAAAATTTCCTAAAGAATATTGAAAGGAGGTGTTAAATATGAAGAAGAATGAAACCTTGAGTCAGCTAAAATACTTAATTTCCAAAGTTACTACAGATGCAAAAGGAATGGAATACAGAGAAGTGGAATTTGTTAAAGCTAGTCCTGCTACCAAAGCAGCAAATTAATACAAGGCAAGACAGGATATAAGAGTAGTTTCTTTTATCCTGTTCTTGCTAAACATCACTTTTTTGGAGAACTCTCTGCTTGAAGAACATTATTAAAATATATATTCTTTTTGCAAAAAATTTTATGTTTTCGCTTAATGGCTATATATTAAATGCAAATGGCACTTTACATAAATCAGGTGATTTCCTGTCCTTTAGACCGTTTACTTATTATCATGCTTTACTTTCTAAATGGAGGAATTGAAATGTCCTATAAATATAATTGTTTAGACTTAAGTAATATATTAAATCATAAGGCCTGTTCACTAAAGGACTCTGAAGAAGGAGGATACCTAACAATATCAGGTTCTTCCATTCCCGAAGAATATATGCCTTTTAATAAGGTTTTTGAATATAATACTATACCATTCTATATGGGTAAGCAAAGTAATTGGGATAATTTGGAGTTATCGGGACAACGAGTTTTTTTATCAGATACAGAAGCTTCAGCAATACATGTTATTGGAACATCTAGTATGACAGATATGGAAGAAGAAATAGAGATTTATTACAAAGATACAACAATTCATACTGCACCCTTAAAACTTAGTTATTTTGGAACTGATCCCTCAAAGACTGATAATGAATGCTTTATTCAAATCCCTTTTCTGTATTCAGGAACAAAAGTAAATTCAAAAATCCAACCATGTATTTGGTATACAAAATTAAGTCTTCCAGTCCCATCTCTTATAGACTCTATTTTACTTGGGGAAAACCCCTGTATGCACATTTTTTCAATTACAGTTGAAAAACAAACTGAAAAGGAATAATGATATGTTAAATAATCCCGGCAAGGAAGAATTTTTAAATATATTACAAACTAATGAAGCGGAAAAGTTAGAAGCTAAAGAACAAATTAATATAACAATTTTCACAAATGTAACCTTAAAACCTATATTTGATACTTATTTAATTCATTTCCTCTTACAAAACCAAATAAGTGCTGAATTATCTTTTCTTGATATTGATGAGACTATAATGAAAATACATAAACAACATACTAATCTACTACAACAAGAAAGTGATTTTATAATTATTTTTCCTAATATCAATGCGTTAAATGACAATTTATTCAAAAACCCCTATCAACTGGATAAAAATAAATTAATTGAAGAGACAATCTCTGTTAAACATAATCTATTAACACTTTTAAAGGGAATACGCAAACATTCAGAAGCTATTATACTATGGAATTTGTTTGAATTGCCGAGCATACCTACTGTAATGATAAATTCAAATTTAGATTATAATCCTTATAAAATAATAAAAAATTTAAATGATTTTATGGAAGTTGAACTTGATAAATCATATAACACTTTTGTTATAGATTTGAACCTTGTTTTATATCGTTTCGGAGCCGAGTTTATTTATGACAAACGACAATGGCATTGGAGCCGTTCACCATATAGTAAAGATGGCTGTCGAGAGATAACCAGATATATGGCAAGTAACATATGTGCACTTCGTGGTAAAAGTCGGAAATGCCTAGTGTTAGATTGTGATGATTTACTATGGGGTGGAATCATAGGAGAAGAAGGAATTCAAAATATTCGTTTAAGTCCTTACCATCCTGGTTCTGCTTATTATGAATTCCAGCAAGAAGTGCTAAATTTTTACAATAGAGGAATTCTAATTGCTCTTTGTAGTAAAAACAATGAATACGATGTAATTGAAGTGATACGAAATCACCCTCATATGTTAATTAAAGAGAATCATCTAGCAGCATATGAGATAAATTGGGATGACAAAGCAACAAACCTATTACGAATTGCAAATAAACTTAATATATCATTAGATAGCTTGGTATTTATGGATGATAGTGAATGGGAAGTTTTTCAAATTCAAGAATTACTTCCAGAAGTGAAAGCTATTCATATGCCAAGGAAAAAACCATATTTATTTCGAGATAAGTTACTTGAAGCATATGAGTTGTCAAATCAATCATTAACTTCTGAAGATACAATGCGTACGAAAATGTACCAAGAAGAACAAGATAGAATTCGAGACAAAAGTCTTAAAAGTGATATGGATATTTTGAAATATTATAGAACTCTACAAATGAAAGTAAAAGTTTCATTGGCAGAGCAAATAATAATTCCAAGAGTAGCTCAACTAACTCAGAAGACTAATCAATTTAATTTAACAACTATTCGATGTACTGAGGATGAAATAAGACAACGGTGTAACAATGAAAATTATGATGTGATTGTGATTCAATTGGAAGATCGTTTTGGGGATTTTGGGGTTATTGGAACCAGTATAATTCATTATGAAGGAGAAAAAGCAGTAATTGAACACTTTATACTATCCTGCAGAGCATTAGGGCGTTTAGTAGAAGATGCATTACTCTCATCTATAATCCAGCGTACGAAATATAAAGGTATAACGAAATTAATAGGGGTTTATAAGGCGTCTCCTAAGAATAAACAAACAGAACTATTTTACGAAAAGCGAGGATTCCAACAAACTAGTAAAAATGAGATAAGTACCATTTATATTTGTAATCCATTTAAGTTTAAAAATAGTGAAAAGTGGAGAGAGAGCATAGAAATTTGTTCAACTTTTGAATAGATTAGGGTGATGATAGTGGATAAAAACGAGGAACTATATCTTGCATGTTATCAAACTCTTCTAATGTACTATTTTAAAGAGAGATTAAAGATAAATAATCCAATTGATTATATGTATTGTAATGCACTGGAAACAACTAGCAGAATTTATAAAGGCAGTTTCATAGAGAGAAAATCTAGATTCGACTATGAAAATCAGGTTAAATTATCAAATCTAAAGTATCTTAATATAAATCTTTTCGTTACAACATGTTCAGATTATCAAGAATTAAAATCTAATATGATTGAGCTACTTGGCAATGGTAAAGAAGTATTTTTATATGTTGATGAATACTATCTTCCTTATTCTCTTCAATACAATAAACTTCATACTAGTCATAGCCATATGATCGTCGGATATGAATATGCTGAAGATGGGAGTATGATATTCAATACAATCGATAACGTTGGAGCAAATATTAAACAACAAAAATGTCCTGAAGAGTACCTTAAGCTTGCGTTTAATGCTATAAGGAAAAAGTTTGTTATCCATTTTGAAATTAGTCAAAATTCTAATGAAACCTTAGATAAACACCATTTTATTAATCAGATTAGAAAACTCATTTTAGAGTATGAAGATGATTACGAGGTTTATTACGACTTCATTAATGCTTCTGAAGAGAAGTGGGAAAGCTTAAGGAAGCAATCTGAAGATTTGACTTTTTATTCACATGTTTTTGGATTAATTTCTGGTTCTAGGTACTGTTTCTTAAAAGGGCTAATTTCACTTGGTTGTCATAATCATTTAATTCAATCTTATCTTACTCAATACTACCAAGAAGCAAAGGTACTAATGTTTCTCTTTGGAAAAGCTGTGTTTTCCTCCAAATTAAATATGGAGAATATTAAAACAAAATGTAAACATTTATTGGAATTAGATAAGAACTTAATTAAGGAAATAAGAAGAGATCCATATATTATGGATTTTGCAAACAGGAGTAAAGAGAAAGCTTAACTCTAATTGTCGCTATATGAGTAGAAAGGGAGAGGGTTTTATGTTAGAAGCAGTTTATCAAAACGAACGTTATAATTGCACGCATATTACGATTGCCGCGATGCTGGAAAGGCTAGGGATTGATGTTACACTGCTTTTTAATCAAGCTGGACTCTACTTTGAATTTCAAAAGGGGCAATCTCCAACGATTGTTATAGAACCCTATTTTCAAAGTTTTAAAGATAACATAAAACAATATTTTGGACTGAATGTTGAAACTGAAGAATATCTGGATATAGATTCATTTATACATCGTTTAGAAGAACTGTTAGTCGCCAATCAAACAGTTGGTGTCTTATCAGATGTATTTTCATTAGATTACAGTCGTCTTAACGAAAAGAGAGTTCATTATTTACATAGTTTTGAAATACTAGGAAAAGTAGATAGTAATTATAAAGTAGCTGATCATTATTTTTCTCATAGTGAGAAAATGAACAAGTTTAGATTGATAAATATATTGAATGAGTTTCAAAATCAACTGTCAGGTGGGCGTTTAGTTCTTTTCTTTTTAACTAGAGATACTAATCAGTTTTTTTTACCAGAACAAAACTATATAGAAGTAATAAAAAACAATTGGAATGTAATGAGAGGTGAGCGTTGCTTTTTACTACAAGACACTACTGAATATCCTGGAGTGTTAGGGCTACAAGCTATAAAAAAATGTGGCGACCAGCTATTGAATATTATTAGAGGTAATTTTGATAATAAAGACTTTTTGGTTTCCCACATATATACAAGTCTGAAAGAAGTTTCAAATTCAAGATATAATGCCCATTCATATCTTAATAAATTTGGAGAGTTAGATTTAGCTAAGCTGTATCTAACTAGTCATCAAAGTTGGATTGTATATGCCAATTTACTAATGAAAGCTTTGATGTATCCAAATATAGATATGCAGGATAGATTACAAAAACGTATACAACTACTATTTAGCCACGAGCAAGCAATATTGGAAAATATAGAAAGACTCATAGTTAAAGTTTAAATTAACAGAACAAGGAGGTGTAAAGAAATGATGTTTAAAAAAATCCTATTCTCTCTAATCTGTATTATTTTTTGTTCATTACATGTATATAATTCGGCGTTTGCAATATCTTCTAATACATTAATAGATGATATAGATTCTTTTGTAGAAGAACAAAAAGAGAAAGCAAAGATTCCCGGTCTTGCTGTTGTAGTAATAAAAGATGGTAAAACTATTTATAAGGAGACAAAAGGATACTCAGATATTGAATCTCAGAAGCTGGTGTCAGACTCAACGATGTTTGAAATTGGTTCTAATACCAAAGCTTTCACTGCTTTAGCAATATTAAAGCTTGAAGAAGAAGGGAAATTAAAACTATCTGATCCAATCTCTAAATACCTTACATGGTTTGATGCGACTTTTGAAGGAAAAAGTGCTGATATAAAATTAGAACATTTTTTATATCATTCAAGTGGTATTCCATACTATACAATGGTAGATATTCCAAAGAGTAGTTCTGAACATGCACTTGAAGAGAATATTCGAGCACTTTCAGGTGTTGAATTAAAAGAGGCACCTGGTAAGGAATATCACTATGCAACAATTAACTATGATGTATTGGGCCTAGTAATTGAAAAAGTAACATCTACTAAATATGAGGATTATATTACAACAAATATCTTAAGTCCACTTGGACTTAATGGTATGTCCGTAGGTAGACCTTCTGATGAATCAAATATTTCAACGGGCTATAAACTTGCTTTTGGAAAACCCTTTCCATATAAAGCACCAGATTATCGAGGGAATACCCCAGCTGCATATATACTTACCGATTTAAATAATGCAGAAAAATGGTTGCGTATTCAAATGGGACTTGAACATAAAGAGTGGTTCAATCTTATATCTCAATCGCACCAGCCAGATCGAAGTGTTGAACCAACTATAGATGGTTCTTCATATGCTGCAGGGTGGGCAATTTATCAGGATGGCGATGGAATGGTAGCACACCTTGGTTCTAACCCTAACTATTCGGCTCATACATTATTTCGTCTGGGGCAAAAAAATTATGCAGTAACAGTTTTAGCTAATCTTAGCTCTTCAAATGTACAAAAAATTGGCCAAGGAATCATGGAGTTAATGGATGGTGAAGAAATAAGTGTTAGTGATAGTTTAGACGGCTATATTAAAATAGATTGGGTTAGCACATTAATATTAGGTGTAGGAGCTATATTCACAATATCCCTTATTGCCTTTTTAGGGTTACTGATTAAAGAAGTAATTCAGGGGAAAAGAAAGCTACGCAAGTTAGGAGTTAAAGAAAGTGCAATCATGTTTTTAGCTACTATACTTATAGTTATATATGAGCTTGCTATTTTTTATATTCCAGATATTTTTTTAGGACGAGCGAATTGGGAGTTTATTAAAGTCTGGGCTCCATTTACTTTATCCTTAGCTGGTTGGACTTTAAGGATAATTGGATTTGTATATTATTTATATTTTATTTTTCTACATGTAACTATAGGTACAAAGAATAAAGTAGTTTTTAATTTAATTATTTTAAGTATTGTCAGTGGTTTAGCAAACTCATTATTAATTTTTATAATCAACAGCAGTATTGGTATAGAAGATGAAGATCGAAATAGGATTTTTATGTATTTTATTATGGTTGTGATTGTGTATTTAATTGGTCAAAAGTATGTCCGTGGTGGGTTGGTTACACTTACCAACGAGTTTCTTTATGAAAAGAGAAAAGAATTAATTAATAGACTGATTAATTCTTCATATGAAAGCATCGATAGATCTGTAAAAAGTAATATCTATGCAACATTGAATGGAGATATGGAAGTAATCAGTAGAGCTGTCAATTCTCTTGTTACAGCTGGAACAAACCTTATAACATTACTCGTATGTATAGTGTACTTATCATTTATTCAATTTGAAGGATTTTTGCTATCAGTTGGGTTAATTGTCTTAGGCCTAACTCTATATATTTTGACGGGAAGGGTTTCCCAACGTTTTTGGGAAAAGAATCGGGATGTACAAAACATATTTTATAAATTAATTGAGGACATGATCTCTGGCTTCAAAGAACTACACATGCGCCAAAAGAAGAAGAGTGCTTTTTATAAAGACATAATTGAACAGTGCTTAAAACTTAAAAATTTTCGTATTAAAGGTGACTTGAAATTTATAAATGCTTATGTACTTGGTGAGTTTTTATTCATTATCGTTTTAGGGTTATCGGTATTCCTTCTTCCTAATATAATTGATAGTTTTGAGGACACTACTATTCTAAACTTTGTTGTTGTCTTTTTATTTATTATTGGTCCTGTAAATGGGTTGTTAAGTACAGTTCCAGTTTTATTTCAAGCTAAAGTTAGTTGGGGAAGAGTAGTTCAATTAGAGAAGGAATTAAAAACTTCTGCACATCCCCCTATAGATGAAGAGGTTCTTTTAGAGGAGTTTTACCATATAGAGCTTGAGGATGTAAGTTATCAGTATTTTGGAGAAGATTCTTTTAATGTGGGTCCATTGAATGCTCATTTCCGCTCAGGTGAAGTAACTTTTATAGTCGGTAGTAATGGTAGTGGGAAATCAACACTCGCAAATCTTATAATGGGATTATATGAACCTAGAGGTGGAAGCATTAAAATAAATGGTTCAAGTCTTTCTTCTAAACAGTTAGGTGAATATTTTTCAGCAGTTCAAAGTAACTACTATCTATTTGATCGATTGTATGGTATTGAAACGAACGGACGCGAGGAAGAAATAAAAAGATATTTGAAGTTGTTTAAGTTAGAGGCTAAAGTGCAAATTCAAAACGGTGAATTTACTACCACGAAACTCTCAACTGGGCAGCGGAAAAGGCTTGCTCTTCTAATTTGTTTACTTGAGGATTCACCTATCTATCTATTTGATGAATGGGCTGCGGAGCAAGATCCTCAATTTAGAGATTTGTTTTATCATGAGTTTATACCTGATTTAAAAACAAGGGGTAAATGTATTATTGCAATAACTCATGATGACCGATATTTTGATATAGCTGATCAGGTAATAAAAATGGAGTTAGGGAAAATAGTAGATTCTAATTATTCCTCAAAAACTGGTTATATATATCAACCTAGTTTAAATTAATCAAATGGGAAAATAATGCATTTTTAATGTGAAAGGGGAAAAGGTAAAGGTGGACTACAGACTATCAAAAAATGATGTGGAAGACATTGTGGCATTATCCCCTATGCAAGAGGGTTTATTGTACCACTATCGTATGGAGCAAAATTCGAATCAATACTGTCAGCATTTGATTTTAGACATTGAAGGTCGAATAGATATAGAAAAACTAAAAACAACTTGGATGAGAGTTCAGAAGATTAATGAATCACTTAGATCCATCTTTAGATGGAAAAATATGAAAAACTCTGTTCAAGTTATTCTAAAACAGAAGACATTACCTCTTCATATACATGACTTTCGTGAATATTCATTTCATGAAGCAAATCAGAAAGTAGAAATGGAAAAAAAACATGTTTTTGCAAAGCCGATTCCAATTGATTTAGAACCATTTTGCATTACCATTTATCTTATTACTGATTCATCCGCGGTTATGGTTTTTAGTTATCACCATATATTACTTGATGGGTGGAGTTTAGTTCAACTTCTTCATGAATTTATAAATCTTTATGAAAACGAAAATAGTGCTGAAATAGTTTTACCTAAACCCAAATTAAAGCAAACTGCTAAATGGCTTTTACAGAGGGATAAAATATCACTACAAGATTTTTGGAAGGATTATTTACATGGATCAAATGCCCAAACATTAATTCCTGTTAATAGTAAGGCAATTTCAGATGATAAAAATACTAATGCTGCTATTTATAATCATAAATTAACTTTCGAGAAAACGGATGAAATTTTGAATTTTGTTAAAAGCAATAGCTTTACTTTGTCATCAACTTTGTTAGCAGCTTGGGGGATCTTGACACAAATTTATAATGATACAGATGATGTCTTAATCGGTACAGTTGTATCTGGTCGTAAAGCACCTATTATTGGTATAGAAAATCTTGTTGGAGTTTTATCAAATACGATTCCTTTTAGAGTAAGAGATAATGGCAAGGATACAGTTCGGCAATTTATTAATCGGGTACATGAAAACTATATTAGTTTAGAACCATACGAGAATACTCCACTGGTGGATATAAAATCTTATAGTGGTATAGACAGTAGGAATTCCCTATTTGATACATTAATTGTTATTGAAAACTATCCCCTTCATGACTTATTAGAATTTTCAACTGATAAAAGTATTCAAATAAAATCGTTCGAATTTATAGAAAGTAATCACTTTCCTTTAACCCTAACACTAATGGTGGTAAACGGAAAACTTGAATTTAATTTCACTTATAATCCGGAAGTATTTCAAAGTTCAATCATCAAAAGAATAATTGAGCTTTATGAATCAATTATCAATAAATTTATTAGCCAATCTGAAAGTAGATTAGGGGCAATTAATTGGATTTCTGATAATGATAAAAATCTTCTCATTAATAGTTATAATACAACTGATCATGATTACAAAAATAATTGCCCTATACCTACATTACTAGAAAGTCAGGCTAAGCGTTGGCCAAATCGTATTGCATTAGTCTGTAACCAAGAAGAAATAAGCTATTCAGAATTAGATAATTTAGTAAATCGAATTGCAAATGGTCTCTTAGACAAAGGGGTTCAGCCAGAAGAAGTTATTGGTATTATGATGCCACGTTCTATTAATTTGGTAGCGAGTATGCTTGGAATTATGAGAGCTGGTTGTGCTTATATGCCAATTGATCAAAAGCTTCCATTAGATAGAATACAGTATATGTGTTCAAATGCTGGTGTGAAACATTTAATCTTGGATAACGGTGACACCCTTATAGTTTCAAATGTCATTTCACATCCTATCGATGAACTCGAAAAATATCCATCTGTTAAGGTTAAAATAAATGTAGCTCTAGAACAATTAGCATACGTTATTTATACTTCTGGCTCAACTGGAGTGCCAAAAGGAGTAATGGTTACTCATAAGGCAATCCTAAATAGATTAAATTGGTCACAAACGAAATATCAATTAACCTTAGAAGATACGATACTGCAAAAGACACCTATTAGTTTTGATGTATCCGTATGGGAACTATTTTGGTGGATTTTTGGAGGAGCTAAACTTTGTTTATTAACACCTGGAAAAGAAGGGGATCCGAGTTCATTAATACAGCATTTATATGATAATAATATAACAATAATTCACTTTGTCCCAAGTATGCTTGGTTATTTTTTAGACTACTTGGAAAGAAATCCGCATGAAATAAAGAAACTTAAGAGCCTTCAAAGAATTTTTACGAGTGGGGAAAGTATAAAGCTAAGTCATGTAGAACGGATTAACAAACTGCTAACGATTCCAAATGGTACAAAAGTTACGAATATGTATGGTCCAACAGAAGCTACAGTAGAAGTTTCATACTATGATGTAAACGATATAGAAGAAGGTCTTACTTCAATTCCTATCGGTAAACCAATAAGTAACGTGAACCTTCATATCCTCGATAGGAATATGAAACTTCAACCAATTGGAGCAATAGGAGAGCTTTATATCTCTGGTGTTTGTCTGGCAAAAGGATACATTAATCAGCCACAACTAACTTCAGAGAAGTTCATTCAGCATCCATGGAATAAAGATGAGTTAATTTATAGAACTGGCGACAAGGCGATTCAACTTCCTAATGGGAACATTCAATTTCTTGGTAGAGATGATGACCAAGTGAAAATTAGAGGTTATCGAATTGAAATAGGTGAGATTGAGGAAGCTTTGTTATCTGTACCATTAGTTAATGACGCACTTGTATTAAAAGTGGAAAAAGATGATGATGTCATTCTTCACGCTTTTGTTATTTCTTCTGAAGAATTAGAAGCGGAGAACATTCGGAAGGTATTGTTAGAAAAACTCCCAGAATATATGGTTCCCAACTATTTTCACAAGGTTCTAGAGTTTGCTAAGACTCCTAGCGGAAAAATAGATAGATTAGCTATGGTTAAAAATATTAAAGTGCAATCCAATAATTCAAAATCTCTCAGTCCAGAAAGTGAAACAGAGAGAAAACTCATTTCTATATGGAGCGAGGTATTAGATCTTTCTAATATTGGAGTTCATGATAATTTCTTTGAAGTTGGTGGACATTCACTGTCATTGTTAAAAGTTCAAATGATGATTCAAGATGTTTTTGGAAATGAACTTACTGTTTCGGATATGTTCCGTTTACCTACAATAAAATTTCTTGCAGAATATTTAGATGGAAAAAACCAAGAAAACACTGTAGATATCCAAGAACAACAGAGCCAAAATCAAATAGATAATGATATTGCAATTATAGGAATTGCAGGACGTTTTCCAGGTGCAGATAATACCGAAGAGTTTTGGGGAAATCTAGTAGAAGGTATTGAATCAATTCACTTTTTTTCAGATGAAGAATTAGTGAATTCTGAAATACCTGAAGAACAAATTAGAAATCCTAAGTATGTAAAAGCATCAGGGATTATTAATGATGCAGAATTTTTTGATGCAGAATTTTTTAATATGAGCCCAGTTGAAACTGAGATGACGGATCCACAACAAAGATTATTATTAGAGTGTTCATGGGAAGCTTTAGAGAACGCAGGATATAATCCATTTGAATATAAAAATAAAATAGGATTATTTGCTGGCACTAGCATGAGTACTTATCTCGTAAATCAATTACTCCCTCTCGCAACTTCACGGTCATTGGACGAATATAGATTAATGCTTGGAAATGACAAAGATTTTCTAACAACACGAGTATCACATAAGCTTAACCTGAGAGGTCCGAGTTTAGCCATCCAGACAGCTTGTTCCTCTTCATTAGTTGCAGTACATGTAGCTTGTCAAAGTTTACTTAATAGGGAGTGTACAATCTCATTGGCAGGAGGGGTATCTGTTGAAATCCCTCAAAATCATGGTTATTTGTATCAAGAAGAAGGAATTCGTTCTCCTGATGGACATTGTAGAGCTTTTGATGAAGGTGCATCTGGAACTGTTAGAGGAAGCGGAGTAGGCATGGTAGTTCTGAAGAGACTTAATGATGCTATTAAGGACGGGGATCATATTTATTCTATTATAAAAGGATCATCTGTGAACAATGATGGGGCTGTAAAAGTTGGTTATACCGCTCCTGGAGTCGAAGGACAGGCAGAAGTGATTATGGATGCTCATAATAGGGCAGGTGTGAATCCTGAACAGATTACTTATGTAGAAACGCACGGAACTGGGACAAGTTTAGGTGATCCTATTGAGATTGCAGCCCTGACGAAGGCATTTAGAAAGAAAACAGATAAATATGGATATTGTGCAATTGGTTCTGTAAAGACGAATATTGGACATTTAGATGCAGCTGCAGGCATTGCTGGATTGATTAAGACTGTACTCGCAATTTACAATAGGGAACTTCCTCCTTCGCTTCATTTTCAAAGTCCTAATCCTAAAATTGATTTTGAAACGAGTCCATTTTATGTTAACAACTTGTATAAAAAATGGGAGTCACCTATCTCAGTACCACGAAGAGCTGGTGTTAGTTCATTTGGTATTGGGGGAACCAATGCTCATGTAGTCTTGGAAGAATTTAAATCAGAATTAAAAAATGATAGTAAGGGGAGAACTCAAACTTTAATAGTACTATCAGGCAAATCCGAAAATTCAATTATACAAAATAAAAAAAGGTTAGCTTATCATCTACGTAAACATCCAGATATTAATCCTGCCGACATTGCTTTTACTCTTCAAGTAGGAAGAGCTGCATTTGACACTCGACAATACTTGCTTGTTAAAGATCGTGATGACTTGATTAAAAAACTAGAACAATCCGAACAAAATAAGATTGCCAACATAAAAGAAAATAGTCCGATAGCTTTTTATTTTACTGATCAAGATTCAGCGTATATTGGTATGGGTCGTGAGTTATATGAAACACAAGAGTATTTTTGTGAACAAGTCAATTTATGTTCTCAAATTCTGTCTCCATTAATTGGTTATGAAATTAATAAGGTATTATATCCAGGTGAAAGAAAACCAATAATAGAAGAGAATATTAGTAATTCTTTAACGGCTCCAATGTTATTTACCATTGAGTATAGTCTTGCAAAATTTTTGATTCGCATCGGTATTATTCCAAACTGTTTAATTGGGAATAGTGTTAGTGAAATTACCTCTGCTTGTTTATCTGGAGTATTTTCTTTAGAAGAGGCTCTTTGGCTTGTCACAGAGCGTGAAAAGGTATCTCAATTAACGTTTGCTGATTTCACACAACAATCGAGTCAATTAAATCGTCTTAAGAAAGAACTTCATCAACAGCTAGCTAAAAAGGTAACATTTAATGCTCCAAATATTCCATTCTATTCAAATATAAGCGAGGATTGGATAACAGATGAGCAAGCGACTAGTTCCGAATATTGGATTCAGAATATTTTTACGAATGCTAAGATAAGACACTGTCTGCAGTTTATTGAAAACTTTCATAGTATCTTAATCAGATTGGGTTCGGATAATAATGATACTAATATGATAAATACTGCGAATGTAAAACTTAATACTTTAGCCTCTTATGAAGATAAAAATAGTGATATGTATTACCTCTTAAATACTATTGGGAAACTTTGGATGTTAGGATTTAATCCAGATTGGAATATCTTGCATGAAAGAGAGAATAGAAGGCGTTGTCCACTACCAACCTCTTATTTTGAAAGAAAACGATACATGTTGCATGGTGAAAAAAATTTAAATGTTTTGTTAAATCAGGATTCTAACGATATTTATCAAACTTTTGTAGCAAATTGGTCAAGAGCTTTTAAAAGTATTAATAGGATTGTAGCTACAAATGGACTTTCTTTTATTATTTCTGAAGAAGAGAATGAATTAGAAGAGGAACTAAAATATAAATTAGAAGTGCTTGGTAAGACTGTGTTCATACTAAAAAAGGAACATGATTTTAATTGGGAAGTTGTGCAAGGATACTTGAAGAATATAGAAGTACCAGTTTCTATTTTCGATATAAGAGGCTTATATTCAAAACAGCCACTAATTGCGAGTTGGAGAGATTTATATAAACGATTATCAGCTTTCGATGGAAAGCTAAATTATATTCTTGTTGGGGATAAATACTATAACATAACAGGAATTGATAAAATAATCCCTTCTAAGACTGCGGATTTAGAACTCTATTTGGGGAATATCCAAAAGTCAAAAAATATTATGGTAAAAGTAATTGATATTCCAACGCCTGATAAAATTTCATATGACATAGTAAATCTATTAATACAGGAAGCAGAGATTAAAGAAAGTCACAAACAAATTGTTGGATACCGTGGAGGGAAGCGTTGGATAAGAAGTTATCAAAATATAAAACTTCCACAGGGTGCAAATTTACGAACTGACTTGCAGAAGGTTTTTTTAGTTATTAGTTTAACATCAACAAGTGATGAATGGTTACTCTTAGAAAAGTATTCTGAAATGGAAAATATAAATATTGTTCAAAAAAACATCTCATTTAATGGGAGTTATCGTGAGGAAGAGCAAGATTACAGTAAACTAATCTTGCAAGTTAAAGAGAAGTTTGGGCATATCGATGGAATTATTTTCTCACTTAATGGCTCAGAATTACTTGGAGGCAAATCATTTGAAGAGTGGGAGCATGTAATATCTTTATTAGACTTGGAAGTACGAAGATTGCAAGATTCTATCAGAGATTTAATTTTGGATTATACTGTCATACTTCTAACTGGTCTAAAGAAGTATACGAGTGTATTACATGCTTTTACCTCTTCGGTTGCAAATGTAGTCGCAGCTGAAGGTGAAGTGCATTTGTGGAATAGCGTTTATATAGAAGGAAGTTTAGAGAGTCTTGAGATAAATCATATGAAAGAGATTTTAGGGAATATAGATACAATTATTTTTGATATGGAACCAGCTGATTGGGTTATTTCAATTAAGGATGAAATGACATTAGTTACTAATAAACAAAATGTAAAAGATGACTTAAAGACATTTTATTCAAGGCCAAAGCAAAGTAATGAATATATAGAGCCTAGAGATTATGTTGAGAAATTTATTGCCCAGGTTTGGCAAGAATTACTTCATATTGATCAGATAGGGGTAAATGATCATTTCTTAGAACTTGGTGGAAATTCACTTTATGGCTTACAGATAGTGTCTAGATTACGAGAAGTGTTCCAAGTAGAGTATATGCTTGAAGATTTATTTACCCATCCAACTATTTCAACCACTTACAAAAAATTGGAATCTATTTGGGGGAATAAAGAAATATTGGAGGAAATTGTTAAGGTTTATAACGAAATCATTCTTACAACGAGATAAGTACGATTATTATTATAGTAATAAGGAGCGATAGAGGTGGAATGGTATGCGATTTTTGTTGAATCAGGAAAAGAAGAAACTGTGCAAAAATTATTGAAGTTACATTTTGGTGAAAGTTTCGTCGCCATTATTCCAAAACGTATAATTCCAGAAAAAAGAAATGGAAGGTTTATTAATGTAGTAAAAACTTTATTTCCTGGATATGTATTAATTCGGACTAAAATAAATAACTCTATTCATGCCAATGTTAATTCTTTACCATATATATTTCGTATACTTGAGAATAAAGGAACTTGCGTTCCTCTAGAGCCCAAAGAAATTTCTATTCTATTAAAACTACTTAATGGTCAAGATATTATAGAATTGTCAAAAATTGATGTGAACACAAATATTAAGGTGATTTCGGGCCCTTTATTTGGACTTGAAGGTATTATCCAAAAGATTAATAAACACACTCGGAGAGCAAAAGTCTTCGTTAATTTTGCTGGAAGAGAAACTTTATTTGATGTAGGTATAGAATTTTTGGAGAGGGTATAAATCCCTCTCTGCTTTGTAGAATTAAGGCACATTATATGAGGGATTTTGCAGAAAAAAATAAAGTATTTTAGTGGGAATTATTGAAATATTTGGTTAACATGGTAATATAGTTATATAATATCCTATTATTCTTTTAATGAAGCTTAGGCACATTATAAGAATTGTGGTGTTTATACAAAATAATTAGTTATGGACACAGTTCATGACCGGCGAAGCATGCCTTAATTCGATTATTGTCAGTAATACATCATTTTAATATGAGAATATAAAGGAGGGTTAATGAGTTGGCCACAAATAATACACAGTTTTATCCCTTAACGTATTCCCAAAAAAGAATCCTCAATATTGAATTAGAACATTCTCATTCCTCTTTGTGCAATATTGGAGGTCATGTGACGTTTGAAGGATCAATCCAATTAGCAATTTTGGAACAAGCAATTCAAATGTTTATAGAGGATAATGAAGCTGTCCGAATACAAATTACTGAAATTGAAAGTAATTTTTTTCAAAAGGTCAAAGAATATCAAAGAAGTCCTTTTGAAATTATTGATTTTTCTGAAAGGGGAAATAAACAGGATAACTTTTCTGATTGGATACAACATGAAGCTGAAAAGCCATTTGTTTTTACTAACAGTTGGCTTTTTTATTTTGCACTATTTAAACTCTCAGAAAATAAGTATGGTTATTTAGCAAAATTTCATCATATTATCGCTGATGGTTGGTCTATGCAACTAATGACTGACCAAATAATTGATAACTACCAACTACTAATTGGTCAAAACCTCAACAATAAAAATCAAAAGTTAACAACTTATATAAATTATATTGAACAAGAACAAAACTATTTGAATTCTCAACGATTTATTAAAGATAAATCATATTGGAATAAAAAATTCGAATCACTCCCGACTGATTCGGTTAATACATTAATAAACAAACAAACTAATAGTACAAAGGGCAAACGTCTAGTTTTTAATATTGAAAAAGAAACCTCTTTACAAATAAAAAATTTCATTAAAAATACACCTTACTCATTACAAACATTTTTTGTATCATTGTATTCCATATTAATACACAAAATTAGTCGGAAATCGGATGTTTATCTTCGTATACCCGTTTCGAACCGTACAAATGGTATTCAAAAAAATACTTTTGGTATGTATGCTTCTACTATTCCTTTTTGGATTAATATTTCATCAGATGATTCTATATTAGAAGTCCTGAAAACAGTACATCTTGAATTAAGACGCGATTATATTCATCAAAAATATCCATTTAATCTTATTATCAGAGAGTTACAATCTAACTCCAAAATATCGGATCAAATATTTGATTTAAGTATTAATTGTTACAACACTTATTTAAGGCAAGTAATGGATGGAGTAAAGGTTTATAATGAAGAATTTTATAACGGACATCAAAATTATTCAATGCAACTTATTGTGAGGGAATGGTCAAATTCAGGGAGTATAGAGTTAGATTTTGATTTTAATGTTGGAAATTTTTCCGAAGAAGAAGTAGTTTATTTATATGAAAAACTACTTTTTTTAGTTAATCAAGTATTAAAAACTCCAACAAAGAAAGTTGTGGAACTTAGTATTCTGAGTGATAACGAAATAAGAGAATTACTTGTGGACTTTAATTCTACTGAGTCTTTTTATCCTAAAAATAAATCAATGCATCAGTTATTTGAAGAACAAGTATTACTAAACCCATACAAGATTGCAATAAATTTTAATAATCTAACCATTACATATGAGGAACTTAATGAGAAAGCAAACCAACTTGCAAACTATCTAATTTCACGAGGGATAGGTCAAGGTAGTATTGTGGGAATCTTAGCAGAACATAATCAATATTCAGTAATCGGAATTCTAGCTATTCTTAAATCTGGTGGAGCATACTTACCAATTGATCCAACATATCCTATTTCTCGTATAAAGTTTATCCTTGAGGATTCAGGTACTAAATTAGTTTTAAGCGATAATGTAGAAGTTGAGCAACAGGTCGAAGTTTACGATGTGGAATTTATGAAATTAAATGACGGAAAATTTTTTTCTGGGAAAAATCGCAATCCTGAGTCTAAGTCTAAACCCAATGATTTAGCCTACGTAATTTATACATCTGGTTCAACTGGACGTCCAAAAGGGACACTAATTGAACATCAATCACTTGTAAATTATATATGGTGGGCAAAAAAAATGTATGTAAGTGATATCAATGAGATTTTTGCATTATTTACTTCCTTTGCATTTGATTTAACTGTGACTTCTATTTTTACACCCTTAATAAGTGGTGGAAGTATTGCAATTTATAATAATGATGGAAAAGATCATGTGCTTCGCAGAATATTAAATGAGAATAGAGTAACGGTTCTAAAACTTACCCCTGCTCAATTATCGTTAATGCAGAAATTCGATGAATTAACTAACAATACATCTATTAAAAGAATGATAGTCGGAGGAGAAGAATTAAAATCGAATTCAGTTCGCCTTCTATATGAAAAATGGAAGCGACCAATTGAGATTTTAAACGAATATGGGCCAACAGAGGCAACTGTCGGATGTATGATAGCAAAATATAATCATAAAAATAACCATTTGAAAAGTGTACCAATTGGAAGACCAGCTGATAATGTTCAAATTTATTTACTAGATTCCTATAAAAAGCCAGTTCCAAAACAAGTAGAAGGTGAAATATATATTTCTGGAGAAGGATTAGCAAGAGGTTATTTGAATAATCCAAAGCTAAATGAAGAAAAGTTTATTGATAACCCATTCATACCTGGTAAGAAAATGTACAAAACTGGTGATAGGGCAAGGATGCTGTACAATGGCGATTTAGTGTATTTGGGTAGGAATGAAGACTTTATAAAACATAAAGGTTATAGAATTGAATTAGGTGAAATAGACAGTATTTTACTATCGTGCGAAGGCGTGCTGGAATCAGTCACATTGCAGAGGATGGATAATTCCGCTAATGCATATCTTTGCTCCTTTGTCGTGTGTGCTTTTCATAGAACTGAAAGGGAACTAATGGAAGAACTATCAAAGCAAATCCCTTATTACATGATACCAGAAAGTATTAACTTTCTTGATAGAATGCCTTTAAATAAGAGTAATAAAATTGACAAACATCGTTTACTCACATTAGAAACTCATATAAGCAAAATAAATAAAACCTCATATGAAGAGAGAGTAGCTGTACTAGTTAGTGTAGTATCGAAGATTCTTCAAGTGAAAAATGTGTATAAGGAAAGTAATTTTTATCATCTTGGTGGGGATTCGATTAAGGCTATACAAATAGCATCTGCTTTAAATGAGAAAGGATATCAGATTCTTGTAAAAGATATTATGACTAATCCTGTTATTAAGGATATTGCAATCTATATGTATTCACAGCAAAATATCGAAAGAACTATAGAGTCAACTCAGGGTAATGTTCCTTTAACTCCTATTGTTTCGTGGTTCTTCGAACAAAAATTTGAATTTCCAGAGATGTATCACCAAAGCATTCTTTTGCAAGTAAATGATGATATAGGAGAAAGTGACCTAAAATTAATGTGGAGTGAAATAATAAATATTCATGATTCATTAAGAATGGTTGTAAACTATGATACTGGTCAGTTAATGTATCAGAAAGAACTGGACCATCATAAGCTTTTCTTGAAAAAAGACTTTAGTTGTCTTCCATCCGAAACCCAAGAAGAAAATATTCAGAAGACTATCCAGGAAATAAAGCGATCAACTGACTTAGAGAAGGGTCCATTGGCTAGGGCTTGTCTTTTTGAATTAGGCTCGATGGGGAAAAAATTATTACTAACTGCTCATCATCTAGTTATCGATGGTATATCTTGGAGAATTATATTAAAAGATATGCAAACTATAATCTCCCAATTAAGGGGAAATAAAAACTTAACTTTTTCTAATAAGTCTTCTAGTTATAAAGATTGGGCTCTTAAAATAAATCATTATAATTGTGCAGAAGAGGAAAGTTATTGGAAACAACAGAGCGAAAAAATTTATATGACATTACCGTATAAATATACTGATTCTTTTGGAAATCAAAATATATGCGTAGTACAAAATTTACTTGAGCTTGATGAAACCAATGATTTATTGTACTCAGCTAATCAAGCATATCGAACTGAAACCAATGATTTACTATTATGTGCACTTTTTTTAACGCTATTTGATTTTTGTAATACCAAAAAAGCTGTTGTTGAGATAGAAGGCCATGGAAGAGAAGAATTGTTTCAAGGTATAAATCTAAATAGGACTGTTGGATGGTTTACAAGTTTATATCCTTTTGCTTGGGAACAAACAAATGAGGATCTTTCCTTACAAATAAAATCAATTAAAGAAAGATTAAGAGAAGTACCAAACCATGGAGTTGGTTTTGGAATTCTAAAATATATTCAAAAAAAGAATAATATGAATCATCCACTAATTCGATTCAATTATTTAGGAGAATTTATTAATGAAGGTAATGAAGAATTTTGGAAGGTACTTGATATATCAGGTATCACAAAGAATACAAAAAATATAGCAAATCATTTATCAACGGAAATTGATATACAATGTATCGTGTTGAAGAATAGATTATCCATTTCAGTGAATTATAGTCTCTCTTCCTTTACTGAAGATACTATGCAATCTTTCTTACAAGCTTATATGAATCATCTCCGTAAAATCATCCAACATTGCTGTAATCGTGAGTCTTTAGATTTTACACTCTCTGATTTTGATGGAGTCCAATTATCTGAAGAAGATTTTAATAAAATCTTCGAATAGACGTAAGTGAGGAATATTAGATGAAAACAAATTTGTATGTACTTCCATATGCTGGTGGTTCTTCAACTCTTTATATGAAATGGGCTCGTTATCTTAATAAGGACATTGAAATAATTCCAATTGAGCTTCCAGGGCGGGGTAAGAGAATCAATGAACTCCTACTGGTTAATTTTGACGAAATGCTCCAAGATATAACCCATAGTATATCAGAAAAAATTTCTAGTGATGGAGATTCTAGGTACGCAATTTTTGGATACAGCATGGGGAGTCTTCTTGGTTATGAATTGTATTATCAAATAGAAAAAAAGAAACTCCCTTTACCTAAACATATGTTTTTCTCGGCTATGGAGGCTCCGCATTTGCTAAAAAATGAACTTATTCATACTCTTTCCAATGAACAATTATGCAATAAAATTGCTACACTTGGGGGGACCACGCAACAATTTTTTGAATCAAAGGAGTTACTAGAATTTTTTCTACCGATAATTAGAGCAGATTTTAGTGTAATTGACTCATATCTTTTTATACCAAAAGCAAAAAAAATTAATTGTGATATTTCAATCTTATATTCACAAGATGATGTAGAAACTAAGGTAGAGAATGTACAAGAATGGAAAGATTATTCTAATAAAGAATGTAGTTTTCATTCTTTTAGTGATGGTCATTTTTTTATTAATAAATACCCAATAGAAATTATGCAAATTATAAATAGAACGCTCTTATGAAAATGAAAGGTTGGGAATGCTAGATGACCAGATTATCTGATCAACAAGTCAAGCAATTCACCGAGATTTTGAAGGATAAAGGAATATTAACTTCTAAACAAAGCTATATTCCAATACGAGAACAAAATGGTATGGCTAGACTCTCTTTTGCTCAACAAAGAATATGGCTATTTGAACAGTTAAATCCAGGGAATACAGCGTATCTAATTCATACTGGAGTTAGAATCAAAGGCCATCTAAATTATGATGCTCTTTGTTTTAGTATTAAAGAACTAGTTAAACGTCACGATATGCTACGAACGACTTTTAAAAATATTGATGGTCAGCCGATGCAAATAATGGATCCAGATATAATAATAGAACCAGAGGTAATTGATATTACTGAATTTGATTCGAACAGCGTTCAACATGAAATTAAAAAATATTCTAGGCAGGAAACAACAAAACCCTTTAATTTATCATCAGAACCATTAATGCGAGTTAAGATTCTAAAAATAAGTCCAACTAACAATATAATGTTTATTACTATTCACCATATAATTTCTGATAGTTGGTCGTTAGATATCATGTTGAAGGAAGTAGCTGTACTTTATGATGGTTATATTAATCAGAAGTTATCTTACCTTCCGGAGAATAAAATCCAGTATGCTGATTATGCAGAGTGGCAGCATAAATTAAATTGGGATTCACAAATTTCATATTGGACTAACAAACTTAGGAATGCTCCACATGTATCCGAATTACCAACTGATTTTCCTAGGCCGGAAATACAGGAATATAACGGTGGATTATATCGTTTTCAACTTTCAAATGAACTTACTTATAACATTCGTAAATATTGTAAACAAAATAATGTGACCCAATATATGTTTTTTCTAGCTGCATTTAATGTACTTATTATGCGGTATACAGGTCAAGATGATATTTTAATTGGAACGCCAATTGCTGGGCGTGAACATGCTAATCTTGAAAATTTGGTAGGTATGTTTGTAAATACTACTGTAATTAGAACTCGATTAATTGAAAATATGACATTTAAGCAGTTAGTAAATCAAACAAAAGAAACAACTCTTGAAGCGTTCGAAAATGGAAGTCTACCATTTGACAAATTAATTGAGAAAATTGCACCTAAACGTGATAATAAGAGGTCACCTCTTTTTCAAATTATGTTCATGATGCAAGAGTCTGCTGTTCACTCATTTAATATGCATAATTTAAAAATATACAAAATTGATACTGATTATGGTACTTCCTTATTCGACCTTTCTTTAGCTTTTAAACTAGAACAAGACTGTTTCTTAGGTGTTTTTGAATATAATAGTAATTTGTTTCAAGAAAACAGTATCCAACGTTTACAACAACATCTAATTAATTTACTTAATCAAATTTGTGTTTTTCCTGATAAACCAGTTGTGGAATTATCTTTTTTGACCCAGGCTGAACTTCAATATAATGAAAAATTGGAATTAACACATTATGAACAAAACAATAACATAGAAGGAATCCATAAAATTTTTGAAAAACAGGTTATTAATTTTCCGAACCATGTTGCCATTACTAACGGGGAAGAGTCTTTTACCTATGAAGTATTAAACAATAAAGCGAATCAACTAGCGCACTACATAAGAAGAAATGAAAAAAATACTGGTAACGAAATTGGAATAATGCTCGGTCATAGATTAGATACTGTTATTGCGGTTTTAGCAGTTTTAAAGGCCGGATATAAATATATTCCTATTGATGTTAATGCACCAATGGACCGAATATCGATAATTTTAGAGAATCATGAAGATTGTTTGGTCATTACTACATCAGAATATTCTTCAGTTTTAGAAACTCTTGGAGTAAATTTTATACTGACAAGTCCTAACGCAAATGAGATATATAATGAATCACTGGAGAACTTAGAGTTAAATACTTTTCAGAATGATGCATGTGTTATTTACACATCTGGCTCAACTGGTAAGCCGAAAGGAGTAAAACTGAGTCATAGGGGGTTAATAAATGTCACAGAATCATTTATTAACTCATATAATGTGACCCCAAAGGATAGGATTTTGCCCTTATCATCTGTTGCTTCAGCGAGCTTTGTTGGAGAGATATTTCCCATGTTGTGTGTAGGTGGTAGTATTGCCTTATTTGAACATGATGGGATATTGGACGTGGAAAATCTATATAACAGAATCAGCGAGAATGATATTACAATTATCAGTACTGTTCCATCTTTTATTAGGTATTTAAATCAACATCAACATCAAATTCCTTTGTTACGTTTAATATTGAGCGGCGGTGAACCTTTGTATTTTAGTGATATTTATAACCTAATTAATGAAAAAACCATTGTAAATGGATATGGTCTAACAGAAACAACAATTTGCTCAACTTATTACATTATTAGTAAGGAAGATTCAAAAATAGATGGACCATTACCAATTGGAATACCTATTCAAAATACACAGGTTTATATTCTTGATAGAAATAGAAATATAATGCCGTTTGGTTGTATTGGCGAGATTTATATTTCTGGTAGTGGAATTTCAATGGGTTATATAAATGATAATGAATTGAACGATAAACGTTTTATTGAACATCCATTTATAGTAGGAGAAAAAATCTTTAGAACAGGTGACCTTGGACGCCGCATGTCGGATGGAAAAATATTGTTTATAGGTAGAGAAGACTATCAAGTGAAGATTCGAGGTTATAGAGTAGAGCCAAATGAAATTGAAGCCTGTCTTCAACGCCATTCTGATATTCAGAAAGCACTCGTAATAATTAAGGAAGAAGATAAACATGAAAAAGTAATCTCTGCATTTATTCAAACAAAGAGCGGACAAGATATAGAATTAAATGGTCTAAGAAATTGGCTAAGAGACAGATTACCAGAATATATGGTTCCAACAAGGTACCTTTATCTTGAGGAATTTCCAATAGGAGTTAATGGTAAGGTTGACATTCAGAAACTCATGAATAGTCAATCTTATTTTAATTCTAGCAATGAAATTTTGGAGGAAGCTGGTACATTAATAGAACAAAAGATTGCTGAAATATGGAAAGAGGCATTATCAATAGAAAAAGTCGGAATCAATCAAAACTTCTTTGACATTGGAGGACACTCATTGATGCTAATAAGTCTAATGTTGAGGATTAAAAATGAAATCTATTCTGAAATAAAAATTGTTGATTTATTTAAGTATCCTACGATTGCTTCATTGTCCAACTTTTTGGATAATGAACACAAGGATCAATTCAGTGAAACCAATTCCATACTGGAGAGGGTAGCTAAACAAAAAGCAATGATCAAGAAAAGACATGAATTTATAGACAATATAAAGCTCAGAGGGAGGGATTTAAAAAATGACGAATAAGCCTCAAGAGGAGAATATCGATGGAATTGCAATTATAGGAATGGCAGGGAAATTTCCTGGTGCCAAAAACATAAGGGAGTTTTGGGAAAATCTAATTCAGAACAAGGAAAGTATTACATTTTTTGAAGAGGAGGAGCTTCTTCAAGCAGGAATACCTTCTCATCTATTAAAAGACCCATATTATGTTCGTGCTAGAGGAGTTTTAGAAGATATAAATTTATTTGATGCATCATTTTTTAATATGACTCCTAGAGAAGCGGAAGTTACTGATCCTCAACATAGATTGTTTTTAGAAAGTTGCTGGGAAGCCATGGAAGATGCAGGTTATAACACAGAAAGATATCCACATCGAGTCGGTATTTTTGCAGGTGAGAGTATGAATAGCTACTTAATTGAAAATGTTTACCCACAATTTAGTGGTGCCCTTGGTGTTGATTCGTTACAGATGGCTATAGGTAATGATAAGGATAGCTTAACAACAAATGTATCTTATCGTATGAATTTAAGAGGACCAGGTATAACCATACAAACTTCTTCCTCGACTTCTCTTGTTGCTATAGCAATGGCATGTCAAAGTTTACAAAACTTTCAGTGTGATATGGCATTGGCTGGCGGCGTTGCTGTTGGAGCACGCCAAAAAACAGGGTACTTGTATCAAGAGGGTGGAATACTTTCTCGAGATGGACACTGTCGAGCATTTGATGCAAACTCTAGCGGATTTGTTACTGGGAGTGGAGTAGGTTCTATTGTCCTTAAAAGACTAGAGGATGCTTTAGAAGATAAAGATCAAATTTATGCTGTTATTAAGGGATATGCTGTAAACAATGATGGTTCTAAAAAAGTTAGTTATTCAGCTCCGAGTGTTGAAGGACAAGCAGAGGTGGTTTCAGAAGCTCTTGCTTATTCTGAATTTGAACCGGAGAGTATTGGATATATTGAGGCACATGGTACAGGAACACCAATGGGAGACCCAGTAGAGTTAGGGGCATTAACTCAAGCATATCGGATGATGGGCGCAAATAAAAATCAATTTTGTGCTATTGGTTCAGTAAAAACCAACATCGGACATCTTGATACAGCAGCTGGAGTAGCAGGCGTAATAAAAACAGCTCTATCATTAAAGAACAAAAAGATTCCAGCAAGCTTACATTTTCAATCACCAAATCCTCATATTGATATAGAGAATAGCCCTTTTTATGTAAATACAAAATTAACTGATTGGAATGCTGAAGAATATCCTAGACGTGCTGGAGTGAGCTCTCTTGGAATGGGGGGAACTAATGCCCATGTTGTTATAGAAGAAGCACCAGCTAGACCAGCTATAAAGGAAACTAGTAATTCGAAATTATTACTGATCTCCGCTCGAACTGAAACAGCACTACATTCCATTGCAGATAATTTAGCAGAATTTTTATTTGATAACCCACATGTCAATATGGATAATGTTGCTCATACACTCCAAATTGGTAGAAAAGAAATGGAATTTAGAAGTCATATAGTTTGTAATAATGCGAAAGAAGCTATTCGTATATTAAATGAACGAAAATATGATATGAGTATTGTTGGCGGAACTTCTAGTATCAAGCCTATTACCTTTATGTTTAGTGGGCAAGGCTCCCAGTATGTAGATATGGCTAAGGACTTGTACAACCAAAATGAAGTATTTCGTAAGACAGTAGAAGAATGTTCAACTATCTTAGAACCATTGATTGGTTATAAGATAGAAAAGATTATATATCCTGAAACCACTGAAGTAAAGACAGATATTGAAAACCTCATAAATCAGACAATATATACGCAGCCTGCAATCTTTACCATTAGCTATGCGATAGCCTCACTTTGGATTGAAATGGGGATAAAACCAAATTATTTAATTGGACATAGTATTGGTGAAATAGTCGCAGCTTGTATTGCAGGGGTTTTCCCGCTAGAAGATGCATTAAAGTTAGTTGCTGGTAGAGGGCGATTAATGCAAAATATGGAACCTGGGGCAATGTTAGCAGTAAATTTATCTGAAGCTGAAGCTTATGAAATTGCGGGTGATAAATTATCAGTAGCTGCGATAAATAGTCCAAACCTCTGTGTTATTTCTGGGCAAATCGACGAAATAGATCAACTTCAAAATAAATTAGAAACAAATGGAGTATTCTACAAAAGGTTACGAACGTCACATGCATTTCATTCTATTATGACAGAACCGATACTAGATGAATTTAGGAAACTTGTGAATATGATTTCATTTAACTCTCCAGAATTTACTATTATTTCTAACGTAACAGGACGTATTATCGGAAAAGAAGAAATCACTGATCCAGAGTATTGGGTAAAGCATATGAGACAGCCTGTGAATTTTGACGCAGGTATAAGAGGATTATTAAAAAAATCTGAAATGATTTTCTTGGAAGTGGGGCCAGGGGACACACTATGTTCTTTGGTTCAAGAACAATTGTCCATTGAAGATAAAGAGCAGGTTTTATCATCTATTAGGTCAACATTGGATAAAGTTAATGATTATGAGTTCTTTTTAAATACTGCAGGAAAACTATGGGGTAATGGATTTAAATTTGGAGATTCAGCTTTTTATCAAAAAGATGAAGCATCAAGAATTTCTTTACCTACCTATCCGTTTGAACGAAAAAGTTATTGGATAAAGGCTAAATATGAGCATAAACACATTATTGAGAACAATAACAATATAGAAATACCCGAAACAATTGATACTTCAGAGAGAGTAACGCTTAGGTTAAATACTTATGAACAAAGGCCACGACTTTCAAATGAATTTGTTAAAGCTGAAAATGAATCTCATCAGAAAATTGCGAATATATTTACTGATTTATTAGGAGTTGAACCAATAGGGATTTTTGATAACTTTTTTGAGTTAGGAGGCAACTCATTACAAGCTACCCAATTAATATCAAGAATTCAAAAACAATTTGGTGTCAGCCTTCCTTATCAAAACTTTTTCGAGGAACCAAATATAAATAATATTAGCAATTTTATAGACTCTCTAACAAAAGAAGAGGATACAATCGATTCTATTCTCGAGGAATTAGAAGGACTGACTGAAGAGGAAGCGGCCAAAATATTTATTCAGTTCAATACTGAGAAATAAGAGGAAGTGATTGCATGAAGACTATTTCTGATAGAATTTCTCAATTATCTCCAGAACAAATTATACGTCTTAAAGAAAAATGGGAAAATCAATTACAAAAAAATATACCAAATCAGGATACTACCTCTCTTTTGTCATTAAATCAACAGAGAATCTATTTACATCAACAAAATTATCCTGCTGATAGTTCCTATAATATGACTTACGCCGTTGAGCTACTTGGTCCAATAAATATATCAGCATTAGAACATGCAATTAATAGAGTAGTTTCTAGACATGAGATATTAAGAAGTCGATTTATTGAAAGAGAAGGTAAACCTCAACAAATAATTGAATCTTCATTAATTATTGATCTTTCTTATGAGGATTTAAACAAGATAGATTTTAATGAAAGAAAAAATGAAGCAATTAACAAGATTAAAAATATACAAAACATACCATTTGATTTAGAAGTTGGTCCTTTACTTAGAGTAACGGTATTTGAACTTGAGAAAGAGAGATTCATATTTTCATTAATGATGCATCATATTATTTCTGATGGATGGTCCATTCAAATTTTTGTTAATGAACTTTTGTCATTTTATAAGGAAGCTGTAGGGTTTATCCAAGTAAAACTACCTCCTTTAAAGATGCAATATAAAGATTTTGCAGAATATCAGAGACAGTGGATGAAAAGTGAAGAATTTAATCATCAAATGAACTATTGGAAAAGTCAATTAATGGACTCGACAGGTTTCCTAGATTTACCTACAGATTTCTCCCATCCAGTTAAGATTTCTAATTCTGGAAGTGTACATTCAGCAACTATTGATTCTGATAGATTAAATAAACTTAGAATGTTAAGTCAGAAAAATGGTACAACAACATTCATGACAACTCTTGCTGTTTTCAATGTACTTTTATATCAATTTACTACCCAGTCTCGGTTAGTAGTAGGAGTACCTTTTTCGGGAAGAACTAATTATGACTTTGAATCTATCATTGGCTTTTTTACAAACACTGTGGTATTCGATACAAACTTAAATGGAAATCCAGAATTCAGTAATGTATTGGAGCGTATTTCCAAAACGAGTATAAATGCTTATAGTAATGCGAATATTCCTTTTGATATGTTAGTTGAAGAATTATTTCCAAATAGACCACATGGGAAAATCCCTTTATCTCAAGTTATGTTTATTTATCAGAATATTAAAACTACAAATATGAATTTGGATAACATTCAGATTAATAATGTACCTATAGAGAGTTCTACCTCAATGGCGGAACTTTCATTAGAGTGTATTGAAAATGAAAACACAATTGAGCTTCGATTTGAATACAGAACAGATCTTTTTAAATCAAAAACTATTAAACGCTTGGCTGATCATTTTTTAACATTGGTAGATATCATTGTGAGTAATCCATCTATTAAGCTTTCAGAGTTACCTTTACCAGTGGGAGATTGTAAATTATTGAGCATGTGGAATCAGACGAGAGAAGATTATGAGTTGGAAAGTACCATTCATGATCTTTTTTCAGTTCAGGTATCTGATCATCCTGATTCTGTGGCATTTATTCAAGGCAATCGCTCTATCACATACAGCGAATTAGAAATTAATTCAAACAAATGGGCAAGATATCTTAAGAAACATGGTGTAATGAAGGGAAGTAAAGTGGGAATTTGTTTAGAGAGATCGTTGGAATCAATGATTTCTGTACTGTCTATCCTAAAACTTGGAGCAATGTTCGTACCATTGGACATTAATTATCCAAAAGACCGTCTAAAGTACATGATTGAAGATTCAGGTATTAAGACTATTTTAACCAAGGCAAAATACACTTCCTTATTGCCTATATCTACGAATCAAACTGTGATTTGTGTGGATGAACATCAATATAGCTTGATGCAAGAGTGTAGTGAACGTCTAGGTACAATTATAAATTCTCATACTCCAGCGTATATGATGTACACATCTGGGTCTACTGGACGTCCTAAAGGAGTTATAGGTACTCATCGAAATGTAATTAACCGAATAAAATGGATGGTCAATAAGTATCCGTTTGAGGAAACGGAAATATGTTGTCATAAGACATCTTCCAATTTTATTGATTCGATTTGGGAGATGTTTGGTCCACTATTAAATGGGATACCCAGTGTAATTATTTCTGATGAAACAGTAAGAGATATCAATCAATTTATATTTGTGCTTCAACAGAACAAAATAACAAGAATTGTCCTTGTTCCTTCGGTTCTTAAGATGATAGTAGAAAATAATATTTATATTTCTAGGGATTTGCCTTTCCTAAAATTTTGGGTTGTGAGTGGAGAAGAGCTAAATATTACACTAGTAAATAAATTTAGGCAGCTTTCAAATCAATGTACTAAGCTAATTAATTTATATGGTTCCTCAGAAGTCATGGCAGATGCAACTTATTTTGATACCTCTGATTTAGTTCAAACAAATCAAAAGGTTCCTATTGGTAAGCCAATAGGAAATACAGAGATATATATTTTAGATTCTGAAATGAAACAAGTTCCAATTGGTGTGGTTGGAGAAATATATATCGGCGGAGAAGGGGTTGCAATAGGTTATAACAAAGAGGATTTAACACAAGAAAAATTTGTTATGAATCCATTTAAATCAGACAAAGGAAAAGTTTTATTTAAATCGGGTGATTTAGCAAAGTTTTTGGAAGATGGGAATATAGAATATATAGGACGTAAAGATTCCCAAATTAAACTTAATGGAATTCGTATTGAATTAACTGAAATTGAATCTGTTTTATTGAATCACAGTGAGATCATTGAAGCAGTAGTATTAATGAATAATCGAATAAATACTCTTTGCGTATACTTTGTGGGAGCTATTGATAAAGAGGAATTAAAAAAATATCTTAGAAAACATCTTCCACAGTATATGATACCTCATTTGTATTTACGTTTGGAAAGGTTGCCATTACTACCAAACGGTAAAATTGATAAAAAGAAACTTGTATCGATGGATTATTCATACACTAGGGTCAATGAAGATCTTCCAAAAAATAAAATAGAAGATAAACTTTTAAAAATATGGAAAGAGGTATTAAAACAGGACTCAATTGGAACTAATATTAGTTTCTTTGAATATGGAGGTAATTCAATTAAGGCTTCCCTGCTTTCAGTTAGCATATATCAATCATTTGGAGTCCAAATTCCTCTAAGGGAAATATTAGAAGGGGTAACAATTCAAAAACTAGCTACAATTATCAATAACCATGATATTCAGATGAAATTACCGAAAATAGACAAGCAATCAAATCTATCAAATTACAGAGCAAGCTCATCACAATCAAGGCTATTCTTTATGAACAGATTAATGGAAAATGGAATTCATTATAACCTTCCAAATATTATTCAATTTGAGGGAAAACTAGATGTGGAGAGGCTAAGAAACTCAATTGATATTTTGATTTCTCGTCATGAGATTCTTAGAACATCATTCCAACTAACAGCTTCTACTGTAGAACAGAAAGTTCATGATGATATTGAGTTTGAACTGGTAACAATCTATGAGGGAATAGAATTTTTAGAAGCTAGAATGCGTAAGTTTGTAAAGGAATTCGACTTAACAAAAATTCCGTTGTTTAGATTTCTATTAGTAAACCATGGGGAAAATTTTCATTCTTTACTAATTGATATGCACCATATTATTGTGGACGGGATTTCTATAGATTTATTACGTACTGAACTTTTAAGTTTATATAATGGTGAAGAGCTATCCCCTAAAACATTACAGTATAAAGATTATGCAGTATGGCAAGGAAACTTACTACAAACTGATGAAATGTTAAATGGTGAACAATATTGGTTAAACAAATTTAGTGACGGTGGTCCTATTCTTCAGTTGCCTACTGATTATTTACGACCACCAATAAAAAAATATGAGGGCGAAGAACAGGAATTTGTGATTGATTTAGAAAAATTAGCTTTCTTAAGAAAATTGGCATCAGAATTGGGTGTTACCCTGTATTCTCTTGTTTTATCGATATTTGGAGTTCTGTTAGCAAGAAATTCGGGTCAAGAAGATATAGTTATAGGTACAGCTGTGTCTGGAAGAAGGCATCCTGATATTACTGATATGATAGGTGTATTTATTAATAATGTCGGCTTGCGGATTTACCCAAAATTAGAAAAAACTTTCAGATCATATCTCTATGAAGTAAGAAAGACTGTTTTTGATGCTCTTGAATATCAGGATTATCCTTTCGAAGAACTTGTAAACAAGATTCCTTTAAAGAGAGATTTGAGTAGGAATCCTCTGATTGATGTAATGTTTATTTGGCATAACTATAAATCTGACGAACATATATCATTTCCAGATTTAAATGTAAGTTATGTAAGACCAACATCACTTGGTGCTAAATATGACTTAACTTTAAATATTTGGGAGGAAAAAGAAAATCTAACCTGTCACATAGAGTACGATAAAAATTTATTTAAACCAGAATCCATAGAACGCATTAGTGAACAATTTCAATTAATGATAAATGTAATTGGGGACTATATTGATAAGGAAATATTAAGAATTCCTTTAGTAAGAGAAGATGAAGTTTCTGATATTACTAGTACAAGTCATTTGTCTTCATCTAAAATTGAATATCATACTATCCTAGAAAGCTTTGATGAATGTGTTCGTACTATGCCAAGTAAAGCCGCTATTGTTTTCAATGAGAGAGAGTATACGTATATCGATTTATATAGAGATATAAACGAATTAGTTAGAACTCTTTTAGAGTCTGGTGTTGGCCCCGAACAAATTGTTGGTGTAATGCTTGACCGTTCATATACTACTGTTGTAGCAATACTAGCAATCCTTAAATCGGGAGCAGCATTTCTTACAATAGATCCAACATATCCTGCCGAGAGGGTATCGTATGTTCTACGTGATAGTAATACATCAGTAATAATCTCTGAAGATAAATACAGAACCAGTTTGGATTTTAATGGGAAGACTATCTATATCAATAGTGATAATAAAAATGTCAATCAGTCTATCCCTGTAAATCCAATAAAATTGGAATCAAATAACTTAGCATATGTTATGTATACATCGGGATCAACAGGGGAACCAAAAGGTGTGATGATTGAACATAAAGCTTTGAATCACTATATATCAAGCATCAGTAGTAGATTAAATTTAGACAGCACAGCAAGGTTTTTAGCATTAACTACAGTGTCATTTGATATTTTCATAACAGAAATGTTGTTTCCATTAACTTTGGGAGCGAGTGTGGTAATTAGTGATGAAGAACAGCAGAGAGATATGCAAAAGTTAACTGAGTTAATAATTGATAATAAAGTAAATGTAATTCAAACAACCCCTTCTAGAATTCAGCTAATGTTATCTCACTCAGGTTGTAATGATATTTTTAACAATTTGGACCTGTTAATTGTTGGGGGAGAGACATTTCCGAATCAAATGCTACCAAAACTGAGAGAGAAATACAAAGGAACACTTTTAAATGCGTACGGACCAACAGAGACTACAGTTTGGACGACAATCAAAGAGTTAAAGAATGAAGACAAAATCACTATTGGTCAACCATTACCAGGTTATAGATGTTACGTATTAGATGAATATCAACAATTATTGCCTCAGGGTGTTCCTGGTGAACTCTATATTGGTGGGCCAAGTATTGCACGAGGGTATAAAAATAATGAGAATTTAACTCTTGCAAAATTTATCAATGATCCTTTTAATCCAACTGAGCGAATTTATCGAACAGGAGATAAGGCAATAAAATTAAAAAATGGAGAAATCGAGTTAATTGGAAGAACAGATGACCAAATGAAGATAAGAGGTTATCGAATTGAACCAGTGGAGATCGAGAATACTTTAGGTCTTTTAGAAGGAGTTAACCAAGCGGTAGTATTAAAAAAGAAAAAAGGAACTGAAGATATATTATTTGGTTATTATGTATCTGATGAAGAGATTGACACAAAACTAATGCGTCAGTTTCTAACCACTAAATTACCAGCATACATGATTCCACAGTATTTGATTCGCTTAGATTCATTACCCTTAACTCCTAATAATAAAATTAATAGAAAAGTTCTTTCTGAAAGAAACGATAATTTAAAGGGTGGAGATTTTTCTAAATTAAAATTTCATCCAGAGAATGTAGTTCAAATATCTCTTCTTAAAATATGGAGTGATATTCTCCAAACAGATGCCATTGATATTGATGATAATTTCTTTGACATTGGGGGGAGCTCGATACTGCTTATGCAAATGCATGATCGAATTAACATAGAGTATCCAAATAGAATTACCATCACTGAACTATTCGGATATCCAACTATTCGTATAATATCCGAAAAATTATCAAGTACTCCGGAATTAACAAAGCATATTGAAGTAAGTAAAATACCAAATAATTATGCCTATTCCGTCCTAGCCAATCGTCCTAATGGAAAGTGTACTCTAAAGTTGGATTCCTTAATAGTCAAAGAATTAGATACCTTATCCCATATTCAGGGTTGTGCTTTGGATGAACTATTATTAGCGGCTTATATCTATACTCTTAGTGAATTTAGCCAAGATAGAGTGCCAAGTATATACACTTGGGTTACTTTAGATCAACAACTTCGACTAATATCTGTAGATTTAAATAGCCATAAAATAAATGGAATAAAGACATTTATTAAAATTGTTAGTAATCTTTATAATCAATCTTTTCATACAAATATTTATGAATACCTTACCTCTCAAAAGATAAGATTAAAACAAAATGAATTTTTACCGGTTTTTTCTAGTTTTGAACATAAAGCAACATTAGATGGAATTCGACACATTTCAAGATTACCTTTCTACTATTCTCGAAATAACGAGAAAATATTTATTATATGTGAATACGAAGGTAAGTATATTCGTAAGGAAGGGGTTTTAGAAATGCTTGATATATTTTCTAATGTACTCGAAAGCATTATAGAATCTATAGGCCCGAATGGAGGAGAAGTAATTCATGAATAGAACCGCATTGTTATTTCCAGGTCAAGGTTCTCAGTACGTTGGTATGGGACAAGATATATATAAATCTAGCTCTATTGTAAGAGAAACATTTGAAGAAGCTGAAGAAACAGTAGGTATTGAACTTTCAAAAATCTGTTTTGAGGATAATAATGGAACTTTGACTAGTACAGAAATTGCACAACCTGCAATTCTTACACTTTCAGTTGCTCAATTTAGACTCTTAAATGAAAGGTATGAGATAAATCCGAGTCTTTTAGCTGGACACAGTTTAGGTGAATATTCGGCCCTTTGTTGTAGTGAGGTATTTTCATTTTCTGATGCTCTCAAAATTGTACAAAAACGTGGACAATTAATGAAAGATACTTCTCAAATGAAAGGTACAATGGCTGCAGTTATTGGCATTGATTCTAATGAAGTAACCAGTGTTTGTCTAGAACTACTGTCATTAGGCCATATAGTAGGGATAGGAGCATATAATTCCCTGACACAATGTTCTATTTCGGGAGAAAAGAAGGCGGTAGAAATGGCCAGTACGCGACTTAAAAAGATGGGTGGAACTGTTATACCATTAAATGTAAGTGGTGCATTTCACAGTTCTTTAATGAATGAAGCAGCCACTGAATTAAGAAAAACTCTTGAAAAATACCGATTTTCAAGAATGAAATGGCCAGTACTTTCAAACGTTACTGGGGAACCTCACCATGGAGTTAACAATATTATTGATAATCTTGTTTTACAAATGACTGCACCAGTTCAATGGATCGAGAATATGAACTATCTATTGAAGAAAAATATTACTCATGCCATTGAATTAGGTCCAGGCACAGTACTTAATAATTTATCTAAGGAATTTAATGGTCTAGAGGTATATTCATATGACACTGAAAAAGATGCAGAGATATTAATAAACTTATTGACTCCTGAAGAGGACAGATTGGCATTCATAGGAAGAGCGTTAGCTACTGCTGTTTGTATTAAAAATAACAACGACGATGTGGAACAATATAAACTTGGTGTCATAGAACCCTATCAACGCATTAAAGAAATGTACTTGTTATTAGAAAAGAAACAGGAAACACCAACAATGGAACAACTAAAGGAAACAATTGAAATGTTGCTAACAGTTATCCAGACTAAAAAAGCTGATATGCAAGAATGTAATATTCGAATAAAGTCCTTACTCTATGAAACTGGTACTAAGGACTTGCTTAAGGAGATTAATCTTCCATTTAATTTGATGCATTGAAGCGAGGTTAAAATATGTTGAAATTGAATTACAATAAAAAATATAAAAGTGGTGATTTTTTACAAGAAGAAGAATCATTACATGAAATAGCTGTTATTGGTGTTTCGGCAAAACTGCCACAAGCAGACAGTCCTGATTCATTTTGGGATTTATTATGTAGTGGAACAGATGCAATTAGCACTTTTCCTAAATCCCGAATACCAGATGTTTCAGCTTATATGAAGTATAAAAATAATTACCCACATAACTCGTATTGTGATGGAAGTTACCTTCCACATATAGATTATTTTGATCATGAATTCTTTAATATTACGGCAAAGGAAGCTTCTCTAATGGACCCTAATCAGCGGATTTTTCTTGAAGTAGCTTGTAAAGCTATTGAAGATGCTGGATATGGCGGGGGAAAATTATCCGGAAGTCTAACAGGTGTTTATGTTGGATATTCAGGTAATGGTGAATATCAAACGTTTATTTCAGATGTCCAACCAGAATCCGTAATCTTATCTGAAGCTGGAAATATTCAATCAATTATTGCTAGTAGACTTGCTTACACCTTGGACTTAAAGGGTCCCTCTTTATTGGTTGATACTGCTTGCTCTTCTTCACTTGTTGCTGTACATATGGCATGTCAGGCTATTAGAAGTAATGAATGTGATATGGCTATTGCAGGTGGGATTAAAATATCATTTCTTCCTTTTGAGTCTGATGACAAACTTGGGATTGAATCTAGCAGTGGAAAAACAAGAACTTTTGATGATAATTCTGATGGAACTGTATTTGGCGAAGGAACTGTAGCCTTGTTGTTAAAACCTTTACAACGTGCTCTTAATGATCATGATCATATTTATGCGGTGATAAAAGGGTCTGCAGTGAACCAAGATGGACGCTCGATTGGAATCACCGCACCTAATGTACTGGCTCAAGAGAATTGTATTACACAAGCTTGGGATAATGCAGGTATTGAACCGGAAACCGTTTCTTATATGGAAGCGCATGGAACTGGAACAAAGCTTGGCGACCCTGTTGAAGTAGATGCTATTTCGCGTGCATTTAGAAAATATACAAATAAGCAACAATTTTGTGGTCTGGGTTCTATCAAATCGGTTTATGGTCATTTAGATCACGCTGCAGGAATATTAGGATTACTTAAAGTAATATTAATGTTAAAAAATCGTAAAATTCCACCTACACTTAACTTTTCTTATCCTAATAGAAACATTGACTTTATTAGTTCACCAGTTTACGTTTCTGATAAAGTTCAAGAATGGGAGACAGTAAATAATCACCCAAGAAGGTGTGGAGTAAGTTCTTTTGGTTTAAGTGGGACCAATTGTCATGTTGTTTTAGAAGAAGCTCCAGCTTACCAGGTAAATGATCATTCGAAAACAGTAAAGGAAGAAAAAATTCACCTATTTAGTCTTTCGGCTAAGAAGAAACATGTTCTTGAGAAAATGGTGACTATTCAAAGGAAATTTATAGAAAACAATATCCAAGAAGATATAAAGAATGTTTGTTATACGGTTAATACTGGTAGAACACATAGTATATATCGTCTAGTTATTTTAGTAAGGAATATGGATGAGCTCTTAATCAAGTTGAAACATCTTGAATATCATGGATTGAATACTTTTGAGGATCAAGATATATTTTACGGATCTCATTTTGTTGTGCCCAATATTAAAAACCAACTTGAAAATGGAGAGATGTACGGTTCTGATAAAGTTTATCTTACAAGCGCTTTAAATAATTTTATTAAAGGATTGTCAAATAATCTTACCCCTATCGATTTTCGGAAGATTTGTAACCAATATATTCAAGGTGCTGATATATCATGGCATTCTTTTTACAGCTTATTTTCGGATACTTATTACAAATTAAGTATGCCTGGATATATCTTTGACAATATAAGATGTTGGCCAAACATTCCTAGTACTAAATCGGCGATTAGTATAAAGAAGGAAAAATCAGCTAAGGATTTCGGACATCCCTTTATTGATGAATGCGCAATAGTATCATTAGAACAAGACATTTATGTGAGTAAGTTCTCAATGAATGAACATTGGGTACTTAGAGAGCATAAAATTTTAGGGAAAAGTCTGTTGCCTGGAACTGCTTATTTAGAGATGATAGAAACAATTTGCTCTAGGTACTACCCTACTGAATATTCATATGAAATTAGGGATGTCTTCTTTCTTAACCCATTAATAGTAGAACCAAATACAGAAATTGAAGTTCAAATGATAGTAAAAGAACGAAAAGATAAACTAGATATCATTATTGCATCAAAACAATCAGAATCCCATCAATGGGTTAAATATTGTGAGGCTAATGTCTATTCAATTCAACTTCCACTCGTGAAATCAATGACCTTAGATGATTTATATACTCAAATGCAACCCATAAATGAGAATAACAACAATAGTGAGGAAAGCTTTTTTGATTTCGGTCCACGATGGACTACACTATTAGATCGGTTATATGTTGGAAAGGAAGAGGTTTTAGCTGAATTTAGTCTACCGGATTGTTTTTCATCTGATTTAGAAAATTTTCGTTTACATCCATCTTTACTTGATGTAGCTGTAAATGTTGCTAGTCAAGTATCAGGAAACGGCTTATACCTACCCTTATCTTATAATTCAATAAGGGTGCATTCAGCTCTACCAGGAAAAATTATCAGTCATGTACGTAAAAAGAAAGTTAGTCATTCGGATGCTGAAACTATGTCTTTTGATGTAACGATATACGATTCCGAGGGTAATATACTATTTGTTGCCCAGGACTTTACAGTAAAAAGAGTAAATTCAATTGATTTTCATCAAAGTAGTGATGAGATATCTTCAACAAAGTTCTATCAAATAAATTGGGTTCAGCTTCCAGATCTTCCTAACAATAAATTATCTGAAAGAAATGGAAAGATGTTATGTATCCGATTTGAAAATAGTTGTAACGATTTATTAAATCATTTTTCAGTTAGCTCGAATATAATAGATGTCATCATTGGAAGTGAATTTAAAAGAATTAGTCCAAATCAATATATTTGTTCAGGAACAAAAGAGGATTATGACAAACTTTTTAGTATGTTAGGTGATGTCGATATATACAAGATTCTTCATATGACAACACTATTACATAAAGAACAGATTAAAGAGAGGAGAGATATAGATAATATAATTCAGAATAGTGTATACAACCTAAAAAATATGCTAAGAAGTATGATTGATAGCCAGAAGAACAGGGGTATAGAGATTATACTTTTGAGCAAGAACGGATTTCAGGTTACAGGAAATGAAGCATTGATTCATCCATTAAATGCTGCATATTTAACATGGGGGCAGTCAATTCCTGATGAATACCCTAACTTGTCTTGTCGATCCATCGATATCGACGATAATACTTTGCTAGAAATAATCGAGAAGGAAATTTATTTTGAATCACAGCAATATATTACAGCAATCAGAAATCAAGTGCGTTATCAAAAGGAAATATCAGTTCTCAGCCAAATAAATAGTACTATCAAGAAGAACCTCCCTCTGCGTCAAGAAGGGGTTTATTTAATTTCTGGAGGTACAGGGGCTCTAGGGAATGAGGTTGCAAAATTCCTTGCAAGAAAGGAAAAAATCCATCTGGTTCTTGTAGGTAGAACCACTGAAAAAGAAGGAAATATTAGTTATACCCAGAGAATACAAGATACCAAAAAACATATTAATGCTTTGGGTTCTACAGTTGAATATCTTCCTGCCGACATCAGCAATGAAGAACAAGTAAAACGCGTTGTACAACATATTAAAGGGAAGTATAAAAAAATCAATGGAATTATTCATGCTTCTGGAATAGCCTCAAAGGGATTTATTATCAACCGAACAGATGAGGAAACTGACCAAGTGTTGAGTTCAAAGATTTATGGTGCTTGGCTCCTTGATAAGTACACAGTCAATGAGGAAATGGATTTTTTTATTTCCTTTTCTTCAATTTCAAGTTTATATGGTTCAGCTGGCCAATCTGATTATGCTGCTGCAAATGCTTACTTAGATGTTTTCTCAGATTATAGGAACTCTCATGGGCGCAAAACCTTAACAATAAATTGGGCACCATGGAAGGATATAGGTATGGCAGCTGAGAATAATGTTCAGGACAATGGAGTATTCAAAATGCTGGATGTTTCAGAGGGAATTGAAGCATTTGAAAATATCTTTGGGCATGAAGCGGGTTCTGTTGTTGTTGGTAGGCTTAATGAAAAGTTATTAGCTACTAAACTTAAAGAGGTAGATATATTGTTTGATAACGAAATAATTTCTAGAATTCAAAAGAGTGTATCTACTGTTAAAACTATTAATCCTAAAGAGGAAAATGGTTCTACATCTTTCAAAAAGAAAAATTCGTCAAGAAATGAAGATGTCATGAATACGATTTCAAATATTTGGCGTGATATTTTAGGTATAGAAGAGGTTTCAATTTATGATAGTTTTGGTTCTTTAGGTGGGGATTCTATTACTGCCACGAGAATATATAAAGAAATAGATAAAGAGTATCCAGGAAAAATTGATATAGGGAGCATTTTTGCATTTCCATCGATTCTAGAAATATCAAAACATATTGAAAATCAGATTCAACAAGACCTAGCTGAAAAAACTGTTTCTAATAAAGATAGAGTAAGCCATGGGTCTGATGAGTTAATAGACGATGTACTAAAGCAACTAAGAGATCAGTCACTATCTGTAAGTGAAGCAATGGAATTAATTTAAATTCAAAAAGAATTAAGGGGAGATGTTGTAATGTTTATTGATGATGTGGTAACGAAAATTTGGGAACCAGTTTCTGATGTTTATGAAATCGAATTTAATAATGCTTTAAAATATGAACCGGAAAAGTTAGCGGAAATTATCATTGAAGAAGTAAAAAAAGTTGATACCGTTGTCTTCCAGAGTAGGGAGCTAAATATGATTGCACTCGTAACTAGCGGTTGTCCTCATAATGTGAGAAATGGAAAAATGTCAGGATGCAGTTTTTGCGATTATAATTCTACTGAAACAAAAGGGGTTGCAATGTTGAATGCTCTTAAGAGAATGAGCCCTGAATTATACGCTAAAGTTGTAAGTTTTAGTATTGAGAATGCAAGAGATAAAATTCATAGACCTAGTGCGGTAGAGCTTATTACGGCATATGACTGCTTAAATCCTCAAGAAATCCCGGAAAAAGTATATGAAGATGTTATTGATAAAGGACAAATGTTTAACAGAAAAGTCCGTCCATTTAAAACTATTTTTGAAACAAGAGCATCAAGTATGAATTATAACAAAATCATGTCTTGGAAAAAGAATTTAGGGAAAAAGGTAATGATAGAATTTGGGGTAGAAGTAGGTGATGAATGGGTAAGGAATCACTGGGTAAATAAGAATTTAAGTGCTGCACAAATCGAAAAAGCTATCGCAACCATTCGTAAGGCCGAATGTGAATCTAGTGGTAACTTGCTTATTGGTGTTCCAGGTTGTACAGAAGAGCAGTCAATTCAACTATTCAAAGATTCAGCTATTATGCTAGCAGACCTAGGTATCGACCACATTTTATGTTCTCCTTTAGGAAGAAAGGAAAGAACTTTACAAGGATATCTGCACACTAAAATGGTAAATAATGAGCGATTAAATGAGTTTGGACTAGTAAATGGAGATCAGACAGGTATGCCTTGGATATTTACTGTAGTTAATGCTCTTTATGCTGTTGGAAGTGAAAGACCAGACATTATCCCGAAACTAACTACTAGCCCAGCAAATTTACCACCATATTTAAGAACAACGGAACTTCTTTATAAAGGAACTGAATTAGAAAAATGTATTGATATTGCGGGAAAAACACTTAAAGAATTCTATAATATCAATCAAGATTTTGAAAAAATCAAAGTACTATACCATGAAATGATCAATGATCCAGCTTATGCTATCTATGAACAATTCTTAGAAAAACAGAAGAAAGCTGGAAGTCTTAAAGATACATTAGTTATATTAGCAGAAGAGTTGGCAAAAGAATTTTGGGATGAGGATTGGGAAGAAAGAGTAAATTCATTCCGTGAAAATGAGCTTTCAAACCTCGGTGCTTAAGGAGGAAACTCAGTGGATCAACTAAAACAATATATTTTACATCAGGTCGCAAACCATCAACTAACAATAGAAGAAGCAAAAAAATTATTGAAGGAACTTAACCAGAAAAACACAAGTAATGAAGAGACTTCAGATGACATTGCAATTATTGGTATGGCCGGAAGGTTTCCCAAAGCAGCTGATATCAAAGAGTTTTGGAATAACATTTTGAGCGGTGTCAATTGTATTGACAGACCTTCAATATTAAGAAGAAAGGGCTGGGAGGATGTTTTAAAAGACCATTTTCAATTAGAAAATCTCTCGGAAGAATTACTATCTTTTGGCGGTTATCTTGATGATGTAAATGCCTTTGATGCTGAATTTTTTGGAATATCAAAAAAAGAAGCAAAGTTTATGGATCCTTGGCAAAGAAACATGTTAGAAACCGTATACCTCGCATTGGAAGATGCGGGGTATGGGGGTCAAACCGCTTATGGAACTAATACAGGAGTGTTTATAGGTAGGGACCATGCTGTTGAATCTTCCTATGCGAAAATCGCAGGAAATGTTCATCCATTAGTTCTTACAGGATCATATTCATCTATACTTGCTAGTAGAATATCACATACATTTAATTTTCAAGGTCCAAGTATTGTCGTAGATACTGCTTGTTCATCCGCCTTAGTTGCTATTCATCAAGCATGCCTCGCATTAAAGAATGGACAATGTAACTTAGCTGTAGCTGGTGGCATAAACCTTAGGGAAAACTTTATAGAATCTCCAGACCAACCAATGCAAGGGATATTAACAGAAGAACCAATGGTAAGGACCTTTGACAAAAGTGCAAAAGGAACTTTGTTAAGTGAAGGTGTAGGTGCTATTTTACTTAAACGTTATAAAGAAGCTGTTAAGGACGGAGATAGGGTCTATGCTATTGTAAAGGGTTCAGCTGTCAATAATGATGGTGGTAAGATGGGTATTGCTACCCCCAATGCAAATATGCAGCAAAAAGTAATTGAACAATCATGGGAATCTGCTGGAATAAACCCAGAATCAATCTCCTATATAGAAGCACATGGAACAGGAACTCTCTTGGGCGATCCAATAGAAGTTAAAGCAATAACTGAAGCTTTTAAAAAATTTACTAACCGTAAACAGTTCTGTGCAATCAGTACTGTAAAAACAAACGTAGGACATACTGTCGCTGCATCTGGAATAGCTTCTTTAGTTAAAGCAGTATTTGCGATGAAATATAAGAAAATTCCTTATCACATTAACTTTAAAGAAGTAAATCCATATATAGATTTTACAGATAGTGCAGTTTATGTAAGTGATCGTACAGCCAATTGGGTTGATTCATTAGAACCACGTAGGTGTGGTGTAAATTCATTTGGGTTTAGTGGAACAAATTGTCACATAGTGTTAGAAGAACCCATGAATAATGGAAACTCTTCGAATGGATGGGCAATAGAGGAGCCTTCTTTTCCCTATTTATTTTCAATTTCTACTAAGAATGAGAAGACTTTAAGGGAACTTGTAAAGAGCTATAAATATTTTCTTGAAGATGTGGATTGGCAAAGCTTAGATCTACAAGATATGTGCTATACAACACTATGTGGAAGAGGACATTATGAATCCCGTGTACTTTTACAGGTTAATAGCATTGAAGAGTTATATAACAAAATTCTTCTTCTACATAATTGTGATGATTGGGAAGAAATTGATGATAGTAATATTCATTTTGGATGGCATCGAATAATTAAAAATTACGAAAATGTAAAACAAAATGGAGAGATAACAGATAAAGATTTAAATGCGCTAAATGATGAGGCATCCTATATTCTAAAACTCTTATTAGACGGTGATAATCTCAATTGGAAAAAGTTATCGGAGTACTATGTAAAAGGTGCATCAATAGATTGGAAAAGTCTATTTCATCACAAAAAAACATTTAAAACTGAACTACCATTGTATCCGTTGGAGCGTAAAAGGGTCTGGATCGATGGTTCAGAGAAAAAAATGAAGTCAGCGAAAGAAAGAAGACGTGAGCGACAAGAGGCATCCATAAGGCGTAAAGCTAAACTAGTTTCCCAAGAAAACCAAAATGAAATTATATCTCCTGTAACTGATGATGAGAAAATAATGATTTCTATTTGGAAAGAGGTTTTAAATGTAGAAAAAATTGGTGTACACGACAACTTTTTCAGTCTTGGTGGTGATTCAATTAAAGTAATACAAGTTACATCTAAAGCTCAAGATCAAAGTTTTAATATGTCGGTACAACAATTATTTGAGAATCAAACTATATATGAACTAGTTCAGGCAGTTGGAAAAGAAAAGAAAGAACAAAAACCTGTTTTAATAAAGAACTTTGAATTGATATCTGACGAAGATGTATCTAAAATACCATCAAATATAGAAGATGCGTATCCAATAAGTGCACTCCAAACAGGTATGTTATTTCATAGTATCTGGTCAACTTCATCTGAATCTTTTCATGATATTTTAAGTCTACATATCAAGGAAAAGTTAGATGAAACTAGTTTCAAAAAAGCAGTCAACATTATGGTAAGTAAACATCCAGTATTACGTACTACATTTGATTTTATTAATTTTAGTAAGCCATTACAATTAGTCCATTTTAACGCAAAAGCTCCAATTTATATTGAGAAAATTACTGGATTAACCCAAGAAGAGCAGGATGCATACCTTGAAAAGTGGCGTTCAAAACAAAAAGATGAAGGGTTTGATTGGTCGAAACCACCGCTTTTACGAGTATTTATTCACTACAGAAGTGACGATGCATTCCAGTTGTCATTAATTTTTCACCATTCTATTTTAGATGGGTGGAGTGTATCTAGCCTATTGACGGAATTGTTCAAGTATTATTCATTACTAAAAGTAGGAGTACCAATCTCGCAAGATTCACACTTAGAAATTGGTTTCAGGGATTATATTGCAGCAGAAAGTAAGATGATTCAATCAGACGATGCTCCTAAATACTGGAAAGAAAAGCTAGATGGATTGGAAGCTATAGATTTACTAAGTAAGCGGATGAACGATGATAGAAATGAGCATAGATTTCTCCAAGAAATTAGATTAACTGTGAATGAGCAACTGGTTGAACAATTAATAGAAGTGAGCAGAAAAATTTCTGTTCCATTAAAAACAATTTTTCTAGCAGCACATATTAAAGCATTACAACTAATTAGTGGTAAAAATGATGTATTATCAGGAATTGTAGTAAATGGAAGATTAGAACAAAATGGTGGGGATAGAGTCCTTGGTTTATTCCTAAATACCCTACCTTTTAGATTTAACAGTTCATATTCAACTTGGGAGGAATTGCTAAGAAGTGTATTCCAAAATGAACAAGAAGTGATTCCATATCGCAGGTATCCTCTCGCAGAAATTCAAAAGACTACCAATAAGCCTATAGTAATATCAAGTATATTTAACTATCAGAACTTCCATATCTATAATGAGGTTAATAATTATGGGGAGTTGGAAGTACTTTCTGATGAAATGTTTGAGGTAACAGATGTTCCTTTGTATGTAAGATTCATTCAAGGGAGATTTAACAAAGAGGTTACATTAGGATTACAGTACGATTCAGATATCTTTACGGAATCAGAAATAGATAGAATAGGAAAATACTATTCAAATATTTTATGTGCGATTGCGTCAGACTCAATGGAAAATAGTTTGAAGACTAACTTACTTACAGAAATAGAACAGGAAAAAATTAAGCACTGGAATAGCACAGAAACAACTTTTCCTAAGAATAATCTATTAAACATGATTGAAACTCATGCTTTATCAACACCTGACAAAATTGCTCTTACATACGGAGAAAGTCATTTGAGTTTCAGCGAAATGTACGAGGAAGTAAATCAGAAGGTTAAGGTGCTAAAGAAAATTGGTTTGAAACCAGGAATGCATATTGGAGTTTATATGAATCGAAGTATCGAATCGGTAGTAAGTTTACTGTCGATATGGAAAGCTGGATGTGTATATGTTCCACTTGATCCAGTATATCCATCTGAGAGAATTGAATATATGATAAAAGATGCTAATTTATCCCTAATATTAACTCAAAATGAGACAAACGATTTCCTATCTGAAAAAGATGTTTTGGTATGGAATGTCGATAATGTTCCGAACTTTCAAAATGAAAATCTAATGCAACAAGAATACAATAGCTATCATGATGATTTAGCTTATATTATATATACCTCAGGTTCTACGGGCGTACCTAAAGGTGTAATGGGTAGGCATAGTGGACTATTAAATAGGTGTGAGTGGATGTGGGAGAAGTATCCATTTAGAGAAGATGAGGTTTGTTGTTGTAAGACTTCTATAAGCTTTATCGATTCTCTTGCAGAAATTCTTTCTCCTCTAGCTCAAGGCATACAATTAGTTATATTCCCAACTGAGATTGTCATGGACCCGAGTTCACTTGTTCAAGAAATGTTCACCCATAAAGTATCTAGGATTGTAGTAGTTCCATCTCTTCTAACTTTACTACTAGATTTATATGATGATTTATCCAATCTCTTACCACATCTACAATTATGTATAACAAGTGGTGAAGAGTTAACATCATCTATTGTACGACAATGGAATAAAAAAATGCCTGGACGAAAACTAATCAACTTATATGGTTCATCAGAAGTTTCAGCGGATGTCCTATATTATGAAATAAATACAAATGAAATAGAAAATATAGTCGTCCCACTGGGGAGGCCAATCTCAAACACTAAAGTATATATACTAAATTCAAAGTTAGAACAAGTACCTATTGGTGTTGTGGGATATATATATATTGGTGGATCTGGATTGGCAATAGGATACCACAATCACGAAAATTGGACGGAGGAACGATTTGTTACCATTTCAAATGGAGATATACAAGAGCAAGTATACAAAACTGGTGATCTTGGTTACTTTAATTCTGATGGTGAGGTTATATTCAAAGGCCGTAGAGATAACCAAATTCAACTTAATGGTTATCGAATTGAACCTCAGGAAATTGAAACTGTACTTAGAAGATACAAAACGATTAAAGAGGCAGTGGTAAAGGAAAATCAGGATTCAACTAATAATATTTTGTTGGTAGCATATATAACAGGAAATTCTACTGATAACTATCCATCAAATGTTGAATTAAAAGAGTTTCTACAAAAATATTTACCAAATTATATGATACCAAATGTATTCTGTTTCGTGGAATCTCTACCAAAATTACCAAATGGTAAAATCGATCGTAATTTATTACCTTCCAACATCGAACAATATACAGATATTCCGGGTAGGAATCAATCATTGACAGCTATCGAAAAAACATTAATGGAAATCTGGACTTCTTCGCTTGGACAACCTGCACGTAGTATTTATGAAGACTTTTTTAATGCAGGTGGTAATTCCTTAAAAGCTATGCGATTTATCTTTATGGTTCAGCGAGAATTTCAGATTACATTTACAATGAGGGAATTTTATAGAAAACCTAAAATTTATGATGTTGGATTATATGTTGAACAATCTCTTCAATCTAGAGAGAAGATTACTGAATTAGATTCTTCTCTAGTGAGTTTGAGTGGGGATGAGATTTCTGAATATTATCCACTAACAACAGCCCAGGAGAAGATATGGACATATCAGCAATTAAACTCAGATAGCTCAGCCTACATGTTAAAGATGAAAATTGACATTAAAGGTGATTTGGATATCAAAGGATTAGAGTGGAGTCTAAATGAATTGTTGAAAAAACATTCAGTATTACGTACCAAAGTGATTTTTAATGGCGATGTACCTTTACAAAAGGTTCTAGAATTCTCACATTATAAGATATATTTTCTTGATGTTAGTAATGAAATAGATATTGATGAAAATACTATTTTCCAAAGAATAGAAAACGAAATGTATATAAAACATAGACAAGAATATATGTTTCACATGCAAGGAATTAAGTATGCTCAGGATAAATATCAATTATTTTTCATGATTGAACATTTAATATTCGACTTTTGGTCAATTGGTCTGTTAGTCAGTGAATTAGCTGATCTTTACGGAAAATGGTTATCTTTTAGAGTTGGAAATATTTCATTTCCCGAAACTGAAATTATTGAGATACCTTTCCGAGATTATGTACAATGGGAACAACGACTAAAGAACTCAGATGTAACTGCTGATAAGTTGAGATATTGGGAAAAAATGCTTTCAAATCCTATACCGAATTTGCGATTACCTACTGATAGACCTCGTCTAGAGAATGTTCTATATACAGCAAAACGAACTGGCCTTCTTTTCCCAGCCCAACTTACAGATAGAATTTATCAGTTTAGTCAGAGCCAAAATACAACAGCATTCGTAACACTTTTATCGGCTTTCTATGCATTAATGTACAAATATACTACAAAAACAGACATAATTGTTGGTATTCCTGTCTCAAACCGAATAGAGGAAGAATTTGAATCCTTAATAGGTTGTTGTATTGATACATTGGCACTACGAAATAAATTTGAAGTGAATTCTAATTTCGAGGAGATTATGAGAGCTTCCAAAGATACATTCATTAATGCATATATTTATAATCGTCTTCCTTTCGATTATATCGTTCAGAAAATTTCGACTAACAAAGGGTATACAACAAATATTTTTCAATATATGTTCAATTATATGAGTGAGCAAGATTGGAATGTCAAAATGCCAGGTAATTTAGATGTTTCTACATCTATGGTTCCGTCCCAGCATGCAAAATTTGAGTTATCAGTAGAGGTACTTGATACTTCAGAAGGAATGATACTAGAAGTTGAATATGCAAGGGAGTTATATGATGCTTCGACCATTGAACAAATCAAGCAAGACTATTTATATTTGATAGAGAAGATGTTAGAAGATAAAAATAAACCATTATCTGAAATTAAACTTAGGCACGAATCAAAATCTCTAAATGTTCCATTGGAGGAAGAAGCAACATTTGATTTTTAATAGTAAGGATACTACTCTAAAGCTAGTGACCCCCTTAACAGGGTGTTCCTAGCTTATTAAAATTATTTTGAGGAAAAAATTTTAATTAGAAAACTATTAATATAGAAAATTATAATCAAAGTAATAATTAATTATATATATCTTAAATGTCCTTCTTTGAAAACTCATCTAAAAAAGGAGAATATTAATGAATTTTTCTCATCAAGTGTATTGGTTAAATAAGTTAAAATCATTTGAATTAGCCACAAAATTGATACCCGATCTAATTTCAAATAAAACTGAGGAAGCAGAATATGCAACTATTGAGGCAGAAGTTCCAAAAAATCTAGCTGAGTCAATTCTAAAGTTAGGAAAGTATTCTCCTATTTCAATTTTTATTATCGGAGCTACTCTATTGAAAGTTCTTTTACAAAAGTTTTCGGGAGAAGAAAATACTGTTATTGGAATACCTACTTACCCATCTATTGATAAGACTTCCTTTTTACCATTATTTACAGAGCAGAAAGAAGAAACTACCTTTAAAGAATTTCTTCTACAAGTAAAAGAGACTATTTTGGATGCATTCAAGCATCAAGATATTTCTTGCCAAGAGTTAGTAAATCTTTTAATGCAAGAGAATGAGATAAAAATAGAAAACTTATTTCACATCATTTTTAAATCTCAAGGCTTACATGGTTCTAAATCAATTGATATACCAATTGGTACGGATGTTTGTATTCAATTAGATGAATCACCAAATAGGATGAGACTACTCGCAACATACAATACGAAAGTATATAAAGAATATTCCATTAAAAATTTTTTAGATCGGTGGATATTTCTTGCCCAAAACATTATTGAGAATCCAAATATCAAATGTTCAGATATAAAATGGATGGATGAAGTAGAACAGAAGTTTATTCTGGAAAAATTTTATTATGAGAATAATAGCTATCCTGTAAATACTCCTTTGCATATACTATTTGAACAACAGGTACTTAAAACACCTAATAGTGTTGCAGTAATTTATGGAGAGACTGTACTTACTTATGATGAATTAAATAAGAAGGCTAACAAATTATCAGCAAAGATTCTTGAAATATCTTCACAAAAAAATGAAGATAACACATTTGTTGGAATTTATAAAGAAAGAAGTACGGATTTCCTAGTTGCTATGCTTGCAATTTTAAAAGCTGGTAAAGCATTTATTCCTATAGATCCTACATATCCTGAACAGAGAATTCAATACATGCTCACTCAAAGTGGGTGTAGTATTGTGATAGTCGATGAATATGTTAGAAATAACACCGAGTACCTATATGAAAAACTTGATTCGGTGATTTTCATTTCTAATCAAGATACAGACTTGGAAGATTATCCATCCGATAATTTGAATTACCCTATTTCAGCAAAAAATCCGATTTATATGATGTATACATCTGGCTCGACTGGACTTCCTAAAGGAGCAGTTCTAAGGCACGATGGAGTAATAAATCATATATATGCTCAATTTGAATATATGAATCTACATGATGATCTTGTGTTTTTACAAAGTGCACCTTCATCATCTGATATTTCAGTCTGGCAATTCCTTTCACCCATATTAATAGGCGGAACTACCGTTATAGTAGATAAAAATAGTTTATTAAATCCAAATGAACTTTTTGAACTAATACAGTTACACAAGATTACAGTCATTGAATTTGTACCCCAGCTTCTAGAAATGTTTGTACAACATGCAATGTCTCAATCTAATAATACGTCGATACTGTCTTCATTACAATGGATTATGGCAACAGGTGAAACTTTATCTGTGTCATTACTCAATATGCTATTGGAATTCTTTCCACATACAAAGATAGCAAATGCATACGGTCCAACTGAGGCTTCCGACGATACAATGCAGTATAACACCAAAGAACGATTAACTGAAAATGAAGCAAGAGTTCCAATAGGGAAACCATTACCGAACGTACGTGTTCATATACTTGATGATAAGTATATGTTAGTCCCAATAGGAGCTCCGGGTGAGATTTATATATCAGGTATTGCTGTTGGTAAGGGATATTGGTTGGATGACGAAAAGACACGAGAATCCTTCATTTCTGATCCTTATTTTCCTAATCAAATGATGTATAAAACCGGTGATGCTGGAAGGTGGTTACCCACTGGAGATGTAGAGTTCTTAGGAAGAATTGATAAACAACTAAAAATACGAGGATTTAGAATAGAACCTAGTGACATAGAACATGAGATACTTAAACATCATTCTATAAGACAATGTGTTGTAGTTGCACAGGAAAAAACAAATGGGGACCATATGCAATTAGTTGCTTATTTGGTGATTGAGGAAAGTAAAGAATGGGATTCTTCTTCATTTAGAAAATGGTTGGAACATCGCTTACCCCAGCATATGATTCCTTCCCAATTTATTAGAATAGATAGTATACCTCTAACACCAAGTGGAAAAGTAGACCGTGTTTTACTTTCCAACCATCAACTTTTAGTAGAAGATAAGTATAAATCTAAAGAAATAGTCCAACCACGTAATAAAACAGAGGAAATATTACTAGAGGTTTGGACCGAAATACTTCCAAAAAAAAAGATAGGCATTTATGATAGTTTTTTTGATTTAGGAGGGGATTCAATACAAAGTATTCAAATTGTAGCAAAGGCGAAAACAAGGCATATAAACATTACGCCTAAAGATATTTTTGAGCATTTAACTATAGAGAATATAGCTAAAATAGCCTCAAGGCGTGAAGATGTTACAAAAATGAGCGAAGAGAGTGACGATCCTGTCCTACTTACCCCTATTCAAAAGTGGTTTTTTGAACTTAATTTACAAAATCCGCATCATTTTAACCAAGCGGTCATTTTGAATTTAGATCCAAGAATATCTTTCGAGATGGCGAAACGAGTAATTCATACTATTGTTAAGCAACATGATGCGCTGAGAATGTATTTTAACGAAAAGGATGATGTCATAAATGTTATCGAACCAAGTAATGAATTGATTGAAGAAGAATCATTATTATTAGTAAAAGATATATCAGAGTTAAACAGCGAAGAACAAAAAATCGTAATTGAAGATTACGCTGCAAAGTTACAAACAGAGATTAATATTTTTCAACCTTTTGTTTTCAAATTTGCATATATAGAAACCGGATTTGGTCAGCCTTCGCGACTAGTATTGATTATCCATCACTTAGTGGTGGATGGTGTGTCTTGGAGAATCTTAATTAATGATATATTTACATGTTTTCAACAGTTACTAAATAATAATAGAATAAATTTATTACCATCATCTACTTCATTTGCAGAGTGGTCACGTACTCTGCAACAGTCATTTTCTGTAAATAGATTAGAATTAGAAGTAGAATACTGGGAAAAAATTATCAAGCATTCTAACAAAGGAAAAATATTATTCGAAACACCGAATGTTAAATATGGAAAAGTTCGTGAATATACAAATTTTATTTCACAAGAAAATACTAGTAGATTTCTAAATATCGTCCCTAATTTCTTAAAAGCTAGAATAGAAGAGGTTATTCTTTCTGTTTGGATAGAGACACTTTATAAATATTTTAATATAAATTCTATTCTAATTGATATGGAAGGTCATGGGCGTAACCTTTCAATGGAAGAAATTGATTTGACTCGTACTATTGGTTGGTTTACAAGTCTATATCCATTGCATATAGAGCGGAAATCAAACTGGGATTATTTTGATTTGGTTCAAGAAATTAAAATGGCTTTATCTAAAGTACCACAGAATGGAATAAACTTCGGTCTACTCCGATACATGTCCAAAAAACATACTCTTTCTACTTTCCATAGTTCGGGAATCAGATTCAATTATGTTGGAGACCTAGATTCAACCCTACCATCAGGTAAACTGTTATCAATTTCATCAGAATCACCTGGTGAGTCAATTGGTAAAGGTAATCGAACTAACTATGTATTAGATGTAAACCTTGGTATAAATCGAGGGAAAATTCACTATAATTTCGTTTACAATGATTCGTTTTTAAGTGTTCATGAAATAGAAAAAATTTCAGAAATTTTAATAAGCGAAATAGATATAATGACTCAGTACTGTGAAACACAACAGAGTTACAACTACACTATTCTTAGTATCCCGCAAAATGATATAAAACGAAATGACATTGAGCAGATTGTAAATAGCGAATTTGAAATCGAGGATATTTATCCTGTAACACCTATGCAACGCGCTATCTTGTTCCATAATATTTTTTATGCGAATAAAGGTTTAAATAGCCAACAAATTTATTGGATACTTGAAGGAGATCTTCAAGTAGAAATATTTCAAAAGTCATGGGAAAAGGTAATTAACGCCCACCCTATACTTAGAACATCATTTAGATGGAGAAAACTTAAAGCTCCGATACAAATTTTATATCGTCGAATTCCATTTGATTTTGAGTATATTGACTGGTCAATGATGGACACCACTAGTCACCAAAGTAGAATTAATGAGTTCATAGACTACGAGCGAACAAAAGGTATAAATTCTACACACTTGCCACTAGTAAGATTTAAACTCATTAGACTATCAACCAATGAGCATTTCTTTATGTTTACTTACTCAACTTCTTTATTCGATAATTGGAGCTGGAGGAACATAATGAATGATGTTATTGAAACATATGACTTTCTTAACATGGGTGTTGATGTAGAAATTACAAATCAAGGGAAATTTGTGGATTATGTTAAATGGTTTTTCAGTAAAAATACGGACTTAAGTAGGTTATATTGGCAGAATGAATTTAAGTCTATGAAATTATTCACTACTGAATCGTTAAATTTAACTAGTAATCAAACCTTTATTTCAGGAGAAATAGAACTTGAGTTTAGTAGCGAGGAAACTAATGATGCTGAAAGAATAGCTAAAAAGTACGGTATAACTCTAAACAGTCTATTACAAGCAGTATGGGCTATGACTTGGTGTTGCTATGATAATAACCATGATGTATTATATGGAATTCTTAGTTCAGGGCGCACATCTGAAGTTCAAAATGTTGATAGAATTTCCGGACCGCTATCGAACTTTCTGCCAATGCGTAGTAAATTAAAGGATGAGATAACTGTGATTGATTGGATTCGTAATTTACAGATATGCCAAATTGAAGCGCTTCAACATGATTTCGTTTCTCCGGAACAAATAGCTAAATGGACACATGTAAACCTTGATTATATACAGCAAGCTATATATGAACGTTCATTTATCTTCGTTGGTGAATCAGATGAATCATATATGAATCATATTAAACACAGGAGTCTTAATATTCGTGATATAAGCAATACTCTAACTCACAATGTACCTTTTAGAGGGTATGCAACTAAGAATAGGTTCATATTAATGTCCATCAAATTTGATAAAAAGAAATATCCAACTTCAAAGGTAGAGTTATGGCTTCAAAATTATAAGAAACTTTTTAATTATGTGGTTAATAACATTAATTCTAATATAAATCTTGAACAAATCATAGAAAACCATGCTTGCTTTAAAAAGAATATAAATAAAGAGGGATAATAATTATATTTATTCAATAGCCATTATTAAATGTAAATATATAAGGAAAAAACAGGATGCACCTAACAAGCCTTAGTAATCAATCTCAATTAATTTAAATGGGGTTTGTACAATGGGGATATACTGGAATTCCTAGTTAATACAGTATGGATGAAATTTAGTTCCGAATTGGCACCTGCCAAAATTAATTAAAATAATACCTATAATAACTTAATAGTCCAACAATGAATATGTGGTCAGCCTCTTTATGATTTCACTAGTACTCAACGCTATTTGGAAATCATGGAAATATATAACCCTTATGGTAATATTTATGGTACAATTGGTTAAAAAGAATATTGCTAGGCTTTTATTTAGTGAAAATAATTGAAAAATTAAATTTATTCTGAGATGGAAAAGAGAAATAAAGAAAGAACGTGAAAAACAATTGAGTCCACAAGTATAGGAGGAGAAAAAAGTGGGGATTGAAATATATAAAGATAATATTGGTGAACATGGATGTTATTGTATGAGAAGTATGAAAAAGTCTGATGGGTACAAACAAAAGGTACAATGGACGGAAGAAGAATCAAAAAACGGTCTAGTATATATGCAATTCAAAGATAATGGGAAACAATTAGGCTTTATAGAGTATGCTCCAGGGGAAGACTCTTGGAGAGCAGTACATGCGGACAATTATTTAGTAATTCATTGTATATGGGTTGGGGAGAATAATTTGGGTCTCGGATCACAACTTATACAACAGTGTATCGATGATGCGAAGAACCAGAATAAAAATGGAGTCGTAGTAGTTACAAATCCAGATACTGGTTGGGCTCCTTCAAAAGAAATTTTTATTAAAAATGGTTTTAAGCAAGTTGATAAAGCACCTTACTCTTTTGAACTATTAGTTTATAAAATACTGGATAAACACGAGAACCCATACTTCCCAACGAATTGGAATGAACGCTTAGATCGTTTTAATCAAGGATTAACTATATTACGTACTAATCAATGTCCATATTTAGACGTGGCTACACAAAATGCATTAAAAGCGGCAGAAGCTGTAAAAATCAAACCAAATATTATTCAAATTAAAGACCGATCAGAAATGATGGAATTATCTCCAACGCCTTATGGTGTCTTTAATGTGATATTTGAAGGGGAATTAATATCCTTCCATAGAATGACTCCCCATTCATTTGCCAAAAGATTAACGAAGGTTAAATCCAAGTAGGGGAAGGTTAGTGAAAAGATGGAGGATATCGAAACTAGAATTAAAGAAGTTATAATTGAATATATTGATGAAATAAATGATATTTCAGAAATAAGTAATGAAGCAGATCTGTTTACATTAGGTATCAACTCTGTCACCGGATTAAGAATTTTTGTAGCAATAGAGAATGAATTCGGATTCGAATTTGATGATAACAGTTTAAATCCTGAAACTTTTAGTAATGTAAATCAACTAAGTACTTACGTTAAGCAAAAGGTAATAGCGATGAATTAAGATGATGGTTCTTTAAGTTAAAATGTTGTTTCGGGTAGGAGCTTGTATAATTCCTACCTTTTTATATTTTGTAAAACATAGATACTCAGTAATATGAACACCTCATGCGAAAAGTAAAATAACTCAAGGAGATATAAACAATGTCAACTTTAAATATTATTGAAGATTTAGAGTCGGGAGTACGGAACTATGTAAGGAGTTTCCCTACTATGTTTGTTAAAGCGAAAGGGTATAGACTATACGATCATATCGATAGAGAATATATCGATTTCTTTTCTGGGGCTGGGGCTTTAAACTATGGACATAATAACCCTAAACTCAAAGAGAAGCTCCTTGAATATATTATTAATGACAATATTACCCATAGTTTAGATATGGCTTCATTAGCTAAAACAGATTTCATCGAGAGTTTTAATAGGATTATTCTTAAACCTCGAGGTCTGGAGTATCGTATGATGTTTACAGGTCCCACTGGGACAAATGCAGTAGAAAGCGCCATAAAGTTAGCAAGAAATGTAACAGGTAGACATAACGTAATGGCATTCACCAATGCTTTTCATGGAATGACTCTAGGCTCTCTTGCTTTAAATGGAAATAAATCTAAACGTAAGGCGGGAATTCCCTTAAATCATGTTTTGCGTATGCCTTATGATGGATATTTTGGTGAAGACTTCAATACTTTAGAGTATATTGATAAATTACTAAGTGACCCAGGAAGTGGAATGTCTTTACCAGCGGCTGTTATTCTTGAAACTGTACAGGGTGAGGGAGGATTACATTCAGCGAGTATTGAGTGGTTAAAAGGTATTGAAAGGATATGTCGTAAATATGGAATGTTGTTAATTGTAGATGATATACAAGTTGGGTGTGGTCGAACTGGTTCATTTTTTAGTTTTGAAAATGCAGGAATTATACCAGATATCATATGCCTCTCCAAATCCATTAGCGGTTATGGCCTACCAATGGCATTAAACCTTATTAAACAAGAATATGATGTTTGGTCACCAGGAGAACATAATGGTACATTTAGAGGTAATAATCTTGCATTTATAACTGCTGCAGAAGCTTTGAAATATTGGGAAGCAGATAATTTTAGCCAAAATATAAAGATCAGCTCTACAATTATTGAAGAGTTTTTAGATGAATTAGTTAGGAATTTTCAGGATCTACCTATTAGCAAGCGTGGAAGGGGAATGATTCAAGGTCTTGCTTTTGAAGTAGATGGTTTAGCAACTACAATCTGTTCAATTTCATTTAGCAATGGTTTACTAATAGAAACTTCGGGTTCAAAATCGGATGTAATAAAGCTGATTCCACCTTTAACTATTGATCAAAGAGGTTTAGAACAAGGATTAAATATATTGAATAATAGTATCAATGAAGCACTTTTTCATACATCAAGTTGAGAGTAAATTTGATAAGGAAGTGAAGATATACACGTATAACTTCGGACAAGAAAATCATAATATTCTCATAAAAAAGGAAGAAGTAATTTATGGGATGCATAATGACTAGTCCATTTTAAGTTTCAAGCGCCGACCGAAGCAATAATTGCATATTATTCATTACAACTGGTGTGTTATATAAAAATGAAAAAAGTTCGTAATTTACCGATATCAAATTGAATCGCACCAAAAAAAGGCAAGCAAAAAGTATAAATAATATTTATGTATCTGAATAGATCAAACATATAGGATAAGGGCAGAGAGTTGATTACCTGAATATCTAAGTGATCTTGGATTGCAAGAGCCATTGTACTAGGAAACCTCTTTTGTTATTGCAGCACAATGTCCACTTAAAAATCAAGATTGATAACAAATTTATAACAATAGCTAATAGAAAGGAACACGCCCATGTTTCGGACGATGATGAATGGAAAAATCCATAGAGCTACAGTAACAGAAGCTAATTTGAATTATGTTGGCAGTATCACAATTGATGAAGACATACTTGATGCTGTGAATATGCTACCTAATGAGAAGGTACAAATTGTTAATAATAATAATGGAGCTCGCTTTGAAACATATATTATACCAGGAAAAAGGGGCAGTGGAACTATCTGCCTTAATGGTGCGGCAGCTAGATTGGTGCAAGTTGGTGATATGGTCATTATTATTTCATATGCTGTTATGTCAAATGAAGAAGCGCAACATCATAAGCCAAAGGTTGCGATTATGGGTGAGAAAAACCGGATTTCTGAACTGTTGAGACAGGAGCCGATACACACAATCAAGTAAAGTTATAACACTACAAAAGATTAAAATCGAGTAGGAGGGAGTGATTAACTCCCGACCTCTCACACCACCGTACGTACGGTTCCGTATACGGCGGTTCAATTAAGATAAATGACGCAGAATTTATAACGAGTTTGTAGACTTTTAAACCCTTGATTATTCCAATAGGAAATATCGAGGGTTTTATCTAATATAGGACTATTCGAGACGCGCCAATAGCCCTTCCGGCTATTTCCCCATTCATAAGCCTTCCCTTTTGGGACACCTAAATGTATAAGGTTGCGATTGTCTTTGGTTTCTTCCAGTCTTTCCATTGGCACATGCGAAGTCTTCTTCGTATCCAACCATCAAATTTTATAAACAGTGATTTAGTATCCGCTAATGCAAAATATCCACACCAACCCATTAGATATTGGTTTAATTTCTCCATCCGATATCTCATAGAATAGGGCATCTTTCTGGAAGTGATTTCTCGTATTTTCTTCTTCATTCGTTTTAAGCTTTCTTTTGCGATACGAACCTTTGGTTCTTTAGAAGACGTGAAGCTAAACCCTAGAAACTTCCGTTTCCATGGTCGGTCTACTGCTAATTTCTTCTCATTCACTTTTAATCGAAGTTTCTTTTCGATGAATCGTTGAATGCTTACCCTTGTTCGTTCTCCTGCCCGCTTCGATTTTACGTAAACATTACAGTCATCCGCGTAACGAACGAATTTATGCCCTCGACTTTCTAGCTCTTTTTCTAGTTCATCCAGAACTATGTTAGAGAGTAATGGACTTAATGGTCCGCCTTGTGGCGTTCCTTTTTCTGTACTTGAAATAACTCCATCCATCATAACGCCCGCCTGTAAATATTTGCGGATTAGCTTTAATAGTGGTTTGTCCTTGATTCTTTTCGCAAGTGTACTCATGAGTCTATCATGGTTGACCTTATCAAAGAACTTCTCTAAATCCATATCTACAACCCATCTATATCCTTCTTTGATATATCCCTTTGCTTCCCTTACCGCATCATGGGCGCTTCGGTTTGGTCGAAAGCCATAGCTATGTTCGGAGAACATCGGGTCATATATCTTCGATAATACTTGGGCAATGGATTGTTGAATCAAACGATCTTTCACGGTTGGAATACCTAGTAGCCGAAAACCTCCACCAGTTTTCGGGATTTCGACTCTTCGGACAGGCATTGGCTCATAAGTACCCTTGAAAATAGCCTCTCTGATAGAATGCCAGTTTTCGACTAGGTGCTGTCGTAGGATTTGTACGGGCATCCTATCTACTCCATGACTTCCTTTATTCTGTTCTACTCGTTTTAATGCTTGAAGCATATTTTCCCGTGACAGGATTTGATTTAAAAGCATCGTTATTCTTCCTTCCGTGAATAGCTTATCTTCTTATGCCAGTGGTCACTCCACCCTCCAAGAGATCCCCCACGGAATTCACCGTTTCCTTCCTCAAGTGAGGTACTATGTTTTCTGTGTTCCTCATGACCTACTGAAAGCCAAGGGCTATTCTCTCCTAATTGTTCCGTCCTTCCAAATCGTTCTAGACCGATTTGTACTATGACATCGGCTGACTTCTGATGGTTCAGCTACTTATCGCTAAGTAGGTTAGGAAGTGTACTTCCCGTATCCATCAGACCTCCCCGGGTAAGAGTGCAATCTTTCCTTCCATCTATCTGCTTCATTTACTTTGTATCACCTTCGGCAGAAAGGACTTTGTTTTGTTTGGCAAACTCATCCAATGATACCTAGCCTTCTATGAAGTTCGTGTCCCTCAGACCGGAAGTTTGCCGCCCGCTTCCTTCAGATTCCGCGTCACCACGGACACCCTTGCGTTAGGCTAACTACTACTTCTGCCTTCGCAGTTCGGGACTTTCACCCTAAAGATTGCACACATGCCGGGCACACCAAAAAGGAAGCATAAAGTTTTCACTTTAATGCTTCCTTTTTTATTTTTTTCTCCTTTGATCAAGTTGTTCTGCAGCAAGCTTAGCTTTTTCTCTAGATGTATTGATATAAAGCAAGGAAATGTCAGATTGTGTATGACCCAATTGGTTCATAATAAGCGGAATGTCTCCTCCTGTTTGTTCTGCTAAATTAGTAGCGTAAGTATGTCTTAATTTATGGGGGGCCATTCGTTTATCAAATGATTTGGTATATTTATAAACTATATTCTCAACAGCACGTGCAGTAAGAGGGAGTGTATCTCCCTTATATTGTTTAACAAATAGATACTGACTTTCCTCATTTCCTGCTTTATATCTTTCATTTCTTATAGATAGATAATCTAATACATCTAACATAGAAGAAGGAGTAACTGGAATAGTATCTTTCTTACCGCCTTTTCTAATAATACTTATTTCGTTATTTTTACTATCGATATCTTTAAGGCGTAATTCTATCAGTTCATTTACTCTAATTCCGCTACCCAAAAATAATGAAATGATAGCAAAATTTCGTTCCTTGTCACGATTAAAGAACTTTAATTCTGAAGGGGAAAGAGTGTTTTCATATTCATTTTTTATATACTCCAAAAAATTGAGATCTTCATTTCCTATAAAAATCTTCTCCGAAATCTTTCGTGCTCTTTCATTAAAAGTTTCCGAAACTTTCTTGATAGGAATTTTTTTCATTACATTTCGATGAAAGTATGGTTCACCTTGTGTTCCTAAAACTTCTGCTTCAATCGTTAAATAATTGAAAAGCGAACGAAGGGAGGACTTATGCCTATTAACCGTTTTTGAACTTATTTTATGAGATTCATTTGCTTTCTCGTACTTTTTTCGACTGACATATTTAAAGTAATCTTGTGCATCTGATAGGGGAAGAGATCCTAACAAGCTTACTGGAAATGTTTTTAAACTAGACCATTTGACCCTTTCATCAGCCATTAACCAAGATAAAAACTCCTTATAATCTCTAACATAATTGAATAGGGTAAGAGGGGAGCGATTATCCATTTTGGCCTCTACATATTCATTTATAAAGTCTGGCATTTCCTTTAGAAGTTCCGCTAATCGCTTTTCATAATATTCATGTTGTTTTGTTATAGCCAATTCTATCACCCCTAAATAAGAACATTTCTTTACATAATGTATAATAACTCTTAAATAATTTCTAGTGGTAAACGTCTAAAACCTTGGTATATAAGGGATTAGACGTTTTCTTTATTATATCATAATTCAAATTAAGAAGGATTAACGCTTATTACTGCTTGAAACTGTGTATTTAACAGAGATAAGTATTTATTCATATGTCAAAATGGTAGATTAGTTACCGTATAGAGGAATAAGAATAAAGGAAATGTTCGAATATTGTAAATTAATATATGTTAATATATAAATAATTAAATAGAGTTACAAAATTTAACTATTAAGGAGTACTTTAATGTTTATATCAGAACTAAAAGTTACTAATTTTAGAGGATTTACTAGTGAACCAACTGTTATTGAATTTAAAGAAGGGATTAACGTGATAATTGGTCAAAATAACGCAGGGAAGACTACAATAATTAAAGCTTTAGAAATCTTGTTTGACAGTAAATCCTCTAGAAAACTAAATATTAATGATTTTAATCACAATTTAGCATTAGATAAATTAAAATCTAATCCTCCCAATATCTCTATATCCGCGAAATTAATGGAATCAGATAATGAAGAATCGTACTCGGATGAATTGGTTGCAGTTTCTAACTGGCTGACAAGTATAGGTACTCCATATGAAGCTACTATAACATTCAATTTTTTCTTACCTGATAATGATGTAGATACATACAGAAAATTAATGAATGAAATATCTAGTACTGATATAAATGATTACTGGAAAGTAATCGAGCAACATTTTTTAAAGAAATATGTTAGCAAAACATATGTGGGAAATGCAGATTTAAAAAATCAGGTTAATGTCTCAGAACTATCTAGATTCGACTTTCAATTTCTTAGTGCAATAAGGGATGTTGAAAGGGATTTATTTAAAGGTAACAATATGTTATTAAAAGAAGTAATAGATTTTTATATGGACTATGAAATTAAAAATGATGTAAATTTAGAAATCCAAGAAAAGCTTGATAAAATTCAACAAAAAAAAGATAGTTTTGCTCAAGAATCAAAGAAATTAATAAAGTCATTAAAAGATAGAATGACTCAAGGTGAAGAACAAATTCTGAAGTATGTAAAAAATACGGGTGCAGGTATAGACAATTCGAAACCCGTTTTTGAAGGTGAAATTCTCGATAATGAATTATATTCGGCTTTAAGATTAATTGTAGAAAAGGAAACGGGTGTTAAGTTACCCGCTACAAGCAATGGTTTAGGATATAACAATTTAATCTTTATATCTTTATTGCTTTCCAAAATGCAAAAGGACTCTTCTGGAGAGTATCTAGGATCTAATTCTAAAGTATTTTCAATTTTAGCAATTGAAGAGCCAGAGGCTCATTTACACCCTAGTATGCAATACAAGTTTTTACAGTTTCTAAAAAGAAATAAAGAATCTGAAGTAAGACAGATATTTATTACTTCTCATTCTCCTAATATAACAGCCGCTGTTGACTTAGAAGATATAATAATTATGCAAAAATTAAAAGTTAACATTGGAAACGAAAAACCTATAGAAGTTATAAGGCCGGCTTACCCATATAAAGTTTTTGAAACTAAAGAAGGTAATACCTATTCTGAAGAAGATCAGAAGTCTAGAGATTATGTAAAAAGATTTTTGGATGTAACTAAGGCGGATCTATTTTTTGCAAAAAATATTATACTAGTTGAGGGAATTGCAGAACAACTAGTTATACCAGAGTTTGCTAGTAAACTAGGGTTATCTTTGGAAGATAGCCATACAACAGTTTTAAATATTGGTGGCAGATATTTTGATCATTTCTTAAAATTATTTAATACTATTAAATCTCCTTATGCAATTAATAAAAAAATTGCTTGTATTACGGATTTAGACCCGGTGAGAAAGAAAATAATTGAAGGAACATCAGCAGAAGCAAATGCTAATTATGACACTACAGAAGATGATTCAAGCAATTGGGAAAAATGTCATCCTATTTTTTTTAGTATAAATAATGAATTATATGATTACAAAGAAACATCGAATCACCTTATCAGTAACAGAGAAAGCTATTCATCTAACATAAGAGTATATACACAACCAATTGGTTTGAGCTCTACTTTTGAATATGAAATGATCAGAACAAATTATACCAATGATATCTTAGTAACAAGTTCAATCTCTAATAGTAATGAGTTGAAAGAATTATTTAAAATGGTTGACCGAGAAGAAGCTTTAGAAGAAATGATAAGTAGGATTAGAAAATCAAAATTTAAAACGGAACTATTAGAATCGGTAGAAAATGGAGTTTTGAAAGATTCTAAGGAAAATAGAATTGCACTACTTGCAAGTAGATTTCTTTTATCAGTTAAAAAAGGGGAAGCAGCACAAGAAATGGCTTACTTAATTAGTAACGATGAGGAAAACTTAATTAGTCCCCCAGATTATATAAGGGAGGCGATAAAATGGATATCTCAGTAGCAATTGAATTGGAAAATAGCTTAAGTGAAATTCCTATTGACCAGAATTTTAAACTCTATGCAGGTCCAGGTGCAGGGAAAACTACTTTTTTGACAAATCATATTAGAAATATTCTCAAAAAGTCACATAAACTAAAGAAATCCAGACAAATTGCTTGTATCACTTATACCAATACAGCGGTGAATACTCTAATTCAAAGATTGCAAGGTTGTACAAATTCTACAGAAGTTTCCACAATTCATAGTTTTTGTTATAAATTTATTGTAAAGCCATATATTTGGGTTTTAAATGATCCTTTAATTCCTTTAGAAAAAATAGATGGGCACGAGGAAATTAAGCTAAGAAAAAGTCAGTTAAGAGATTTTAAAACAAGGAGTCAGCAGTTACATTTTGCTGATGATAAATCTTTAGTAGAAGCATTAGGGAAACTAAAATGGATTTTAGAAGCTGGGGAACCAGTACTTAAGTTTATAAAATTTAATGATGGACGAATTGGAAGCTATTCAATTAAGAAACAATCGTATATGCTTTATAAACAATTATATTGGACGGAGGGTAAAATAAGCCACGACGATGTCCTTTATTTCACCTATCGTATTCTTAAAGAAAAACCAGAAGTCATAGAAATTATAAGAGCTAGATTTCCTTATATTTTGATTGATGAATTTCAAGATACTAGTCCAATCCAAACAGAAATATTAAAAATGATTGGTGAAAGGGAAACTTGTATTGGGATTATTGGTGATATATGTCAATCTATATATTCCTTTCAAGGAGCTAATGTGGATTTATTCAGAGAATTTTCTTTAAATGAAATGAAAGTTTATATTTTGTCTGGAAATCGACGATCTACAAATCAAATTATTAATGTATTAAACCATATGAGAGAATCAGTGGATTTTAAGCAATATTCCCCTATTAACTTAGATGGTCCAGCACCGATGATTCTAGTTGGAGATAGTTCAGAAGCAGACTCTTATTTAAAAGATAATTTAGGGCAGGTTATGTTTTTATCGTATAAACATACCAATCAACCCAATGTGAATATTTTGGTAGATGATTCAGATGGAGATAGAAGTTGGAGAATATATTATTTAGTTCAAGCTTTAGAACTAGCTAAAAATCTTGATATAAAGAATGCATTAAAATATATGAAACAGGCCTATCGGAAGACAATTGGGTTTACTGAAAAGGAAGCTTTAGAAAACTTAAGGAGACTTATAAATGATTATGAAGTTATCCAAAATGAAAGTATTACCGATCTTCACAATAATTATATAGTTGGTCATTATGACGTAACAGGGAAAATTACTAGAGGTAAAGTAAAGGCTTTATATGATAAATTAACTTATATACAGCTAGTCTCGCAAATAAAGATTATAGAAAATGGATTGATCAATTTTAAAACTATTCATCAATCTAAAGGTGAAGAATATGAGACAGTTTGTGTAAGTCTACCTTCAAAGGGTGATGGCAAAGAAATTGATTTTCTTATTAATCCGGATATGAATAAAGAATCACATAGGGTTTACTATGTTGCGTTGAGTAGAGCTCAAAACAGGTTAATAATTAAAATGGAAGCTATCAGTGATGAAAATAGGATGAAGCTTGTAACTTTAGGTTTTGAAGTAATTCAACTAAGAGAAAAAAGTACATTAATAACATGATAAAAGGTAGTTAATTATAATATTATATGGAAGTAATTATGCTTAAAGATAGATAATGAGAGGCTTGTTAAAAGAGGTAATAAAAAATAAAAGATGTTGTGTATTGTAAAATAGAAGAGCAGAGATCTTCGCTTTATAAAAAGGATAGCTCTTCAATTCCCTCAACTGCAATAGGGCCAAACTAGCTTATGGAAGAAAAGGGGCAGCAAGCAACCCTGTAATAAGTGAAACCCTTGCTAATAATAGATAAAGGGGGGCGATTGTTGAATATAAGGACTCGTACTTATATATATCTAATATGTATGAGTCCTTATATTCTCTATATTATTTTAATTTTATTCTTTATGACAGGAAATCTTCTTGCTACAGGTATTCTTCAACAAGTTTCACTAATAACGGCGTCATTAGGAAGATAAGATAATATTATCCTTCGATTAACTTCTATATACAAATAATTCTAATCTATAAAAGGAGCTGATTATCTGCGACTCCTTTTTTTGAGGTAATCAGGTTTTCAGAAGAGATATAGGATATTCCTCTTTCCAAAAATTAAAAATGGCCATAGATTGATTAAAGCTAATAATTAACCTTGCTCTTGTTTTTTCCAATTGTTACTAAACTTCTAGAACAAAAATACGATATAAATATTAGAAGATTTATTAAATTTAAATAAGTATAAATTTATATTGAAAGAGAAAGAAATACATAAATTATTGGTAATAGATTTGAGGGTTAATTATGAATCAGGAACTACTAACAGATTTAGAATTATTAAATAAATTTAAACAGATTAATTTTCATAAGCTTGATAATTTTTTCAGTGACTTTTTTATAGAATATAGTGACTCTATTGAGATTAGGCATTTGAATTTAATGGAGGATTTATATAAAAAATTGAAAAATGCGCCAGTTCCCAATTTTTCAAGATTTGGTATGAAACAGTTTTATCATCGTGAATTTTATTTCGATGATGAAGATTTTTTTAGTTTATATTGGGATATTGAATTAGCTACCAAAATAATAAAAAGGAATAAACTAAAACCAGAGGCTGTACCAGTAAAATATTTACTTGATGGACTAACACAATTAAACCCTTCAAAAGTACAATCTTGCATCAATTTCACAAAAGTTAATCCAATATTTATCGTTGCATATGATCCTCATAATACTGTAATTGTTATCGATGGAAATCATAGAGTCAAAGCACAAGAACTTAAAAGGAATCCATATATTGATGCTTATTTACTAAATGATACCCTTTCAATGGAATGTATGGCAGGAGATATATTTAGATACTTATATGCAGTTCATACAAATGCCACTCTACTAGTTAATTCTATAGAAAACCAATCCTATAATGGTAACCTAGATGATTTATTGATAAAACTCTAACATAATTTATGGTCAACACTTACACTAAAAATTATATTTAAACAAAAAAAACCGAATAGCAATATCTACTGTCCAAATTTGCCAAACCAGGGTGTTGTTGTAAATATCTAAGTCGCCCAGGTCAGAAATTTGATGTTCTCGATTCTCTTATGAAGTAATTGTAAATCGAATAATAAAGTAACTAATACGATAAATGGAGCATGAATAAAGCCATGCTGCCATTTTATCTAACAAAAAGTTGTAATAAGGTAAAGTTGAGGTTATACAAGAAGATAACGGTCATTCATATTTCCACTTTTATGATCCAAATGGTAATTAACTTCAAGTACATTGGTAGGAAGAAAATAAATTTCCTTATTGCATTAACGGGCTCTTTATTTAAATAAAAGGATAAATTAATATTATAAGGTGAAAATAGGAATATTTATTAAAATAATATATTCCATAAATAACAAATATATTTTGTATAACCGAATAGAACAAACATTCGTATAATACAATTTTTACGAATGTTTGTTTACATAATTATATTATTGGCAACATCAAAACAATTAGTTTAATAGATATGTATTACGACCAATTCCATTGATTTGATCTTTATAACCTAATAATTGCCTTAATCGTGTATTGGGATATTGAAGCATAATTCTCAAATCTCTAGTAGATATCTTCGGATACTCCACCAAAATTCTTTGAATTTTAGTCATTTCTTCAATGTCATAATTTGCTTTATGGATAATAAAAGGGGATACGTACTCTGCAATATTAATTGGAGTAAGTTCCTCATTACCAGTCCACTTAAAAAGTCGGATTTGATTTTGAAATCGTATAATATTATCATCAACAGATAAAAAACGATAAATTAAATCACTTTTTACAATCGAATGATCTGAATCTTCAAGGTATCCTTCTTCTAACAGAAATACAACTATCCCCATAAAAGTATCTACAATTTGGAGGGGAATAGACTTTTTAGAATCCTGAGATATTACCTTGTTGACTCTATAGTTTTTATTTCGATATGCTGAATGTGCATTCATTTGTTCAGTTATTTTATCATTAAGAAATAGTTTATCATATTCATCATTGCTATCAATTTTAATCTTAACATTGACAGGGTCAATATTATTACCTATATGAGATAAATCACGCGTTAATCCATAGAAAAGCCGTTCTGGTATTTTAATATAAAATAAGTTTCGGAGTTCACTAGCTGATAAACCAATTTTATCAGCTGCTGAGAATGCATCAGTATTGTTCACTATTAAAATGTTTATTCTAATATTTTCTTTTATAACTGTATGTAACGTTTGTAAGTACTTTTTTATATGTGTATCCTTTGTATATTCTCTAAAATGTAATTCACTATTAGAATTACTGTTCTTAAAAATGACCCTTATTTTTTTTACAAGATTGGCAAGAGCCAAGTCAGTACCACTATATGCACCATAATAAGAAAACTCTTTATTAAATTGATCAATTTTGTTTGATTCATCGAAATATATTAAATAATTCATATAAACACTTCCTAGTGCTATTAATTTGACTTTTAGTACATAAATGTTATAATTACATCATAAATTATATGATATTACTTTCTCCGCTACCGTTTATGTAGAGCTGGTAATATACGCGCAAGAATAGCTTTTCCCCGCTACCGTTTTGGCAGGGCTGAGCTATTTTTTTGTTTTAAATCTATAATTATATTATACCAAACTTACATTTTATCCGTCCACATTCTATTGTTCGTAAAATTTATATTATACGAATAGTTAAAAGTAAAAGATTAAAAGATATTAACCCCCGCTCATTTTATTGTTGTGTAGGAAGGTTCTTATCTTTTATTAAAATTTTATCCTTTATATTTATACTAAATATTAATACTAAGTTATTTATATTATTTCTTCTTCAACTTAAGCATCCTTCTGTGTAAGTACAAAGTTTCATAAATTTATTCTAAGATAAAGCCATTTGTTAACAATTTCCCTAGGTTTATTGTGATTATCTTCTCCTTAGCTGATTCTTTAAATATAAGTAAGATTTCATCTGTACAAATAACTTGTTCTTTTAGAGGAACTATTAGACGAGAATCATTTAGAAGTTCCTTGAGCCTATCTTTGGTAATATTTATCGCTAAGAAAACCCCTTTTTGATATTCATATTTGTTTATAAACTGATCGATTTTCAATATATCTTTTTTCATATCTTTTATAGTAAGGCTAGGGTTGGCTTTAACTTCGATAATTAAGCCATTATTCATTGTATTAGGTTCATGTACTAGGAAGTCAGGATAATATATTTTATCGATACTTTGTACTTCACAATATTCTTCAATTTCACTACCTATTGGCCCTTTGCGGGGTTCACCTTGCAATATCCATTCTTCGGTCAGTTCATTTTGTTTTTGTTCCATTATTTTGCGAAATTGATGATAAAGCTCATAGCAGAATACTCTCTCTTGATGCCTACTCAAATACGGTATTAACTCTTTTCGGTCATCCTGGGATTCAATCTTATTCTCATGATAATTAAGCATAGAATCTATCCAAGCCTTATTTCCATAATAAACGTCTTCGACATTATTGATTGCTTTTCGCAAAAAATCTATATATTTACCAATATGCAAGTAATCATCACTCCTATATTATTTATGTACCAAATTCTTTGTCATAAATTAAGCAGAAGGTTTACTCTTCATTGATTAAATCTATTCTTAAGAAATATTAATAATCTATGAGAGTAGTAATAACTTCTTAATGCACCTTTCCCTTACTCTCATAAGGCAGATTTCACTAGTACATAACTATGCACTTAAAATATTCTTTCTCGTTTTCGACAAATCCCAAATCAGATTCTAATACAAGTTATATTGCGGATAATAGTTTCATTTCACAGAGAGATTTTAATTGTTCGCTATATATTAGAATTGTTTCATTTACCTAGTTATCTATTAATCCAGAATACTTTATTTAAATGTTTTTGGATTCTCTATAAATTCAATTCCAGCTAATTGATAGCGATAGAATGCATTTTGGCCATCCCAACCATTCTGCATATTTGTTGAAGGTAGAGAATTATCTTCTTCCTTTGTCACAGTACAAGTATAGTAATATCTCATTAGCACTTTATAGATTTCATCATAAGTTAATATTTTTTTTCTTGCTTTTTCCACTAGCATATTTAAATAAAGATTTTTGGGTATCATATGTTCAAAAATTAGTTTGACCTTTTCTTTTTGATGCATAAGGAGTAACGCTTGAGGTGTAATAAAGTCAGTCATACTGTATTTGCCATTATACAAGCCTTTCTGACGATGAAAGCTCTCAGTTAGATAGTATAAGTCATCCCCTAACCCTTTAGGACTTAAATGGTGTTGCTTTAATCGTTCATCGCTTATTTGGAGCTTTATGTAAATAATTTGCTCCAAATTTCTGCTTAAAAACTCAATGAATTCTATTCTGGAAAATTCACTTTTTTGGAGCGTATTTAGAGCTACCAGTTGTTGTTCCCTTTTAAGATTAACATCATCACTTAATTTACAAATTTTGTAAACATTTCCATCTGTGTGCATATAACTAATGTTATGCTGAATTCCCTTATTGACGATTGACCAGGGAATCTGTTTTCGACGTAGTTCTGCTTTCATAAAATGTGCTGCCTTTTGAATTGTTGGAAATTGTGCAAGTTTCTCATTATTTTTGAATATAATAACTGCTTTCATGCTAACTCCTTATTTATCATGATTTAGACGTTTATATTAGAGCTATTGAAGCCTCGATAAATATATATAAAAATTATAAAGTAAACCATTCACTTGTTTATTTTGGTAAAAGATAATAAAGGGTAAGATTCTTTAGATCTTATCAATTTTACTGTAAGTTGTTAATCTATTATCCCTCTTACTTTTGATTTATTGAGGATTATTATTAAGCCAAATAAACTGCCTTGCTAGCAATTCGTTTCTTTCGATATCAAAGGATGATGGATACTCCTCGTCATTTGGTAATAAAGGGTATTTATCAAGTAAATGATCAATTATAATTTGTGGGTCTATTAATCTGCAAACTGCCTTATAGTTATCTATTTCAAAATCTCCTCTATTTCTCCCACTGTAGGAAACAGGCGTATATCTTTCTAGGAATTCAAAAACAAAAAATTCATCTTGCTGAAGTTTTTCAATCAAATAGTCCGTAGCTTCATTATCTAAACCGTAGTCATTCCATATAGCAAACATGTATGCTAAATACTCGCTCGCTCCCTTAGTTTTACCGCCATATAACCTACTTGCAATGATTTCTGTTAAATATCTTGCAAGTTCTTTATAGTCGTTTTCAGAAAGTAAATTCTCATGAGTGAAATTTTTATTATTTTCTTTTTCTGGATTTAATAATATAAATGTTTCGATAGAAAAATCTAAATTATCTATACTCTTTAAAATATATCTACAAATAGAAAGTCTTAACTCACTGTCTTTAACAGAAGAAATACACCCAACAATTACATATGCCGCATTACCAAACTTAGTATTTCGCATAAATCCGTCAATTATTGGCAAATCATTTGATATATTAGCTAAAGCTAAGGCGATATGTTTAACCTGATTAATCGTGAACCATCTAGTCTTGCGTCTTAATTTAGTCATTATTGATTCCCTATTTTGTTCGGTAATTATCTTATTAAATTTTTCTTTAACTTTTATTTCATTTAAACTATCAGCAATTTTTAGCAAGTCATCCAGAACCATATCTGAAATATCTTTATTATTTACTGAGTATGAAAAATATCTTTGGAAATAGTCTTTTGCAGAAATTCTTTGTTTTAAACTCAATTGATCTTCTTCTTCACCAATAGAAAAGATTGTATAGATACTATTCAACTGGGGAAACAAGTATTTTAATAGATTCAACATTCCTTCAAATTCTTCATTATCTAGACCTTTTAAAGCTTCCTTAATTCTTTGAACTTTTTCTTCTTTATCTGTTTCTGAACTAGTGTTTTCAGATAAAAACAAATCTTGGTTATCCCTTATGAAGGAATAGATTATTGGAGTAAAAACTCTTATCCCTTCAATTAGCATTAAATCAACTACATTCACTTCACCTTTAAGTAAAGGTAATGAAAAGGTAAGAATATTCCCATATAATTTTGCTTGCCTTGGAGTACGAAGAAATAACTCCAAACTAGTTGTAAAGTAATGATAAAATTCCTCTTTTTCACTATAACTTAAGTCTATCTTATTTTTTTCAAGAATATGTTTTAGTTCATTCAAACAGTAATCCCTTAAATTTTCTAAATCTGCTGCTGGTAATTGTAATGGAACTTGTATGATTTTTTCTAAGAAAGAGGCTCCTGTGAAACTGCTGCTATAAGAATATTTATCTTGCAATGCTGAGGTTACAACCTCTTTATCAAAGGCAAGCACATATGCTGTATATTTAAAATCAGCAGTCAATTTAATAAGTCTAAATAAGGAATGTATTTCATTTTTATCTAAACGGTCTATATCATCTACTAACACAACAACTCTTATCTGCTCCTTATTCAGCTTTTCTTCTAGTCTAGTTTTAAGTTTATCTAAATTAACCCCGTTAGCTAAAAATGGGCTTACACCTTCAGCTATAGTATTAAAACCAGTAGCTTTTGCTATGGGAATACCATATGTATTAATTAGATTAGATATTTTATCCTTTTTTGTTTCTAAAGAGCTATCAATTGCGTCTGCTAAATAGTTAAAAAAGTTTATTAGCATCGTTTCTTCTGTTCCAAACCTCCATGGATTAAACTTTAGACATACTATTTCAGTATATGGTTTTAATTCATTTTCTATGAAGTTGAACACCGATGTTTTACCTTCACCCCAAGCTCCATTTATTCCTATAACAATACTACTTGGGTCAGTCCTTCCAGATATAACTTCAGCAATTCTCTTTGCAAATGGATACCTATTAAATTTATCTTCACTCAAGTCCATTATTGGTGCATCTGAAGAGTAATTATTAGTGTCTTCCAATATATCATCCCCCGAATAATTTAATTACTATATTTTGATTTTTGCCTAGGTGGTATCTAATTAAGGTAATATCATAAAGCCTTAGAATTAGAGCTAGTAAAAAGGTCAACCAATAACTGGTTAACCTTTTATACTAACTCGTCGTTTAATTGACAATAACCAATATAATATATTCTGGATAACATTCTCGTTTAGATTATTACGCACATACTTTATAGAAATTGAATTTTTATCTTAATACACTATTTTCTGCAGTAGTAATTCTATACATACTTTGAGGCTTATACTGGATTCCAACGCTAGAACAAATTTTTTGTTGTTCCTTAAAATCAGTTTTAAACATATACAGATGTCTTTTTACAAAATCTCTTAATAAATCTTGACCAATTTTATTATCGTTTAATAATTTATATAGATTTTTTATATCATCATATGGAAATTGATCATAATGTTCAAGTTTAATTGCGGCATTTATCAATCTTGCAGAATTAATATCTAGAACATCTTCAACTTTTCTTAATGTTTCATCTAACTCCTTAGATCCGACAGATAAAGAAACCTTCATTATTGTACCGCTAATAACTAATTTTGACATATTATATAAGATTCTTTTGGATCGCTTTGTAATTTCTTCATTTGATAAATTTGCATCTCCCTCTTTAGATATTATTAAATCTGTAATGAATTCAATTAAACTATCTTTATTATTTTTTAAATCCCCAATTATAGAGTTAGCTGTTCTTAAACCGATTGTGAAGGCTTCGCTACATAGGTTTTTCTTTTCTTCGCCCTTCATAGATCCATAATAATTCTTTAAAATTTGGCCAATTAATTCAATCATTTTAAATGCTTTATTCATTTCATTTATAATTTGAAGCTGATGGTTTTCAACATCCTCTTCTGATTCCTCATTGAAGTCATCTTCTGATTCATCTATTTTTGAGTCATATAAATTATCCGCACTTTTATTAACTTCATAACGGTTCGTTTTTACATCAATATCATGAATTACCATTGCTGGAATTGAATCCATAAAATCATTAATAATGCTAACATCTTCATCAAGTCTTAATTCAGTTAACGATTCAAAAATACCTTTTGCAGCCTCTTTCACTCTGAACATTATGGATGAATCTTTAGATAAATGAACTAAGAACATTAATATATTTGCATTTTTTTCTACATATAAATTCTTGCAAAGATTTGCAATGATTTTTTGCTCTTCTTCCTCTTTAACATTCTTTGCTAGATATTGAGCTATAAAATAATAATATATGTAAGAATAAGAAAACCTAAATCCGTCATTATGACTTTCCAGAATTTTTGCTCCTAACAATTTTTGCTTATAAATTGTAAATGGCAGTTGCTCATTCGTTAAATCATATTCTAATCTATATTTATCATGAAATTTGTCCCATTCAAGTGGTTTTATTTTCTTTAACTTGAATTTATAAAAGTAAAATGCTAATTCCGTCAAATAATTATTCATCGTTTCAATATCTTTGTTTTGTATCTGTATTTTCATCAATGCTTGCTTAATTAAGACTTCATAATAATAACCATTTGTGCTTTTATCTAAGTTATGTTCTTTACCACTTTCAAAGGTCTGCAGCATAACTAATATATATAACGGAAAAGTAGGAATGTAATTTGAACCAATAACCGAATTTACCATTTTTTCAAATTGATCAATTATGCGGATTTCTTGTTCCTCATTCAAGCTCTCTTCCTGACCTAATTTTACCCATTTACCAATCAACTCAGCTCTTTTTACATATCCAAACTCCGATAATTTAAACTGTCTTATCTTCAAATTTTCTATTGTTGTTGTTCTTAATTGCAGCATTTCTTTAATATTTGAAACTGAATCAGAAAAAAACACAATGTTATTAAACCACTTATTAGCATATTCTAAAAATTTTGTTTTCAATTTATCATTCAATGCTGCCTTCTGCCAATTATCAATGATTAAAACTCTATCATTTCTTTTTAATTGTAAATAACGTTCATAATTGCTTTTTCCGTATGTATCCCATACTGGTTCTTTCAGTAACTTTATCATATCTTTAATAAGTGCAGGTTTAATTCCTTGACCATCAATAAGAAGCGGATAATATCCTAGTTGATAAAATTCATTAAAGTACTTCTTGGATAACGTCGTTTTTCCTGATTCCTTTTCTCCAGTAATAAAAAAGTGTGTACTTGTATTTAGTTCACTCAATATGTGATCAGCATTTTTTTGTGATGTTACCTCATTATTCTTTTCTTGATAAAGCAACTCTTTCATATGTGGATAAACATAAATATCACTAATACTTACGTCCTCTACTCTGGGATGAGTAAGCGGAATTTGCAAATTGTTTATTTGATTTAAATAACGATCTGTAGGTTCTAATATTTCTGAATTATTACCTTTAACTGAGTGATTGTACTGCAAAGTGTTCTCCCAATCAGTTTCCATAATTCTTGAATAAATATCACCCTTCCAACCAATACAGACAACCTTTTGATGTTGATTTTCTAAATTAAAATGAATTACATTATAAGATGAGATACTATCGTCCCAATTCTCTTGAAGCGCTCCTCCTTCATGGTACTGAATTTTTCTTTTATTCCAATATTCAACAGTACTATTTTCCCCCGCATGTTCATGACCGCTTAATATAATATCTGAAGAATTTTCAATTGATTTACGAAATGCTTTTCTATTATCAGGGTCTAACCAGTTATCAGGATGATGTATTAAAGTTATATTTACATCTCCTAAATTATCTTCTATAGAATCTAACATATTTATAGGAAATATCATTTTCCCTGGATTTTCTTGTAATTCTGAAATCCATGAATTATTAATAAGATTAAAACAAATTTTTTTATTTTCTAAGATTAGAGTTACTTTTTCAAATAATTCATTTTTATATACTAATTTACAATTTTTCCAATCCTGATGAAATATCTCTTTAAATTCTTCGAAATATTTCTGCTGTTTTATCATTTTTATAATTGATTCTTCAATTGGAGAATCTTTCTTTTTTCTTACATCTTCTATGAGTATTTTGCGAGGTTTTTCAAATTCTTTATTGCTAAAATCACAATCATGGTTTCCTGGTATAAATAAAAACTCAACTTCTTTATTTAATTCATCATATATCTCTTGTTTTAAGTTATCAAAAAAGGAAAATGCCTTATTATAATATTGATCTTGCAAACCTGAATAAGCTATATCACCAGTAACACAACATACTATATAATCCGAATCTCTTAAGTTTGAAATTACAGATCTATAAAATTTGTCCAGCTTATCCTCAAGGGAATTATGCTCATTTTTAAAGTGTATATCTGAAATATGTAAAATTGTAAATATCATGAATTCACCCACCCTTTTATATAATCTCTTGAACTATCTCTAACCATTACAAAAGTTCTCCATTATCCTTTAATATAAGGAAATTACTTATCAATAATTTGATATTCTCTCTATTTTAAGTACTTTCGATAACACTAACCACTTCCTTTGTTGTCTTTGACATGTAAGTCGAATCCACCAAAATAATTTAAAGATTTATCATCTAATTTTTCTATTCAAATTATTAAGTGATTAAATAGAGGATTGGACATGTTTTTTATAAAAAAATACTTGGATTAAAAGAACGATTGAAAAATACATTAAAATCCTTTAGAACACCAAAGAACAGCAGTCTCAGAGAATTTATTATTATAATTTCATTGCTCTCTTCGCTGCTTCATTAGCCTCACGTTGCTTTAAATTTCCCTGTTGACTCTGTTGTGTATTAATATTATATTAAGCCTGTTTACCTGCAAGTTTCCAAGCATAATCAGCTTCTTAAAATTAAGTATATTATACCATGTTCCATACTAATAAATGGAAGATTACTTACTAGTTTTTCCTATATACATATATTCTTTTTAAAATCTTTGTTTTCTTTTAACTTTTGAAATATTCCTCTTGTATAAATTGTAACTTTCACTTTTCTAGATAGATATTTCCCATACCTCTCCTCCTTCAATAGATAGAAAAATTATAGAAACACGATGAGAATAATTTCCCCTCTACTAATTAATTTATTTTCTACTATTGTATATTATTATTTATTGAAGGTAGTGTTCTTGTACAGCTAAAGTTAGTCAACATTTACTTCGATAAAAATTGTAGTAGTTAAAATGCCCTCTGCAGCAGTAAACGGTAAAGCTATAAACACACCATATGAACCCCATTCCGAAGGAGCATCATATAATTTCATAGAAGCATGAAAAATTATCAAATTAAAGGTCAAAGTTATCCACTTCTTACTTGGCATATAACGGGTACAAATCCGGAAAGATATGGTTATCGATATTTAACTTGCAAAATGCCCTAAAGAAGAAACCGAAACATAAGAAATAAAGAAATGAGGTTATAAATGATGAAGATAGAATGGAAAAAAGAAACTATTATTTTTTAAACTTGAAGAGAATCAGAGGTATGGGCTGATACTTTAGCAAACGAAATACATGGTAGAACAATAAATGGATATATAACACCAGATTATAAAATAGCATATGCTCTTTCATTTTTTCTAGCTTCTAATCCTGATTATGTTGTTCATACAGAAAAGAGTTTCAATATTCATCCAGGATTAAAGGTAGAGGATTCATTTATTTATAAAGTTTGGGTAACTTTTAATAGTAAATAAATCATATATGAGGTGAATCTATATGATTAATACCTACTGAAAGCTTCTACATGTCAGCAAAAAATTTAGATTTTCTTTCATTCATTTATTTTTTGACGCTTTAACTTTTTTCAATTTAGTTTACTTCATTGGAAAATACATTGAAAAAACTTCTTGGATAATTAAAGGAAATTACTACTTAAATTCTCCATATTGAACATGGATTTGTAATATCGTATGTTGAAAAGAAACTCAAAAATGGAATTTTTATCTGTTTTCGAGTTTCTTCTCTTTAAAGCATCTAAATTTCCTCGTTCGTAGTAACATTTAGTTTTTTTAATAGTTAGTGTTACTTCTTTTACAAACGATATTTAGTTATTCAACACTTAGAAAAAACAATGAAAAGTTAAGTAATAAAATTTATGCAAATTTTGTTGCTTCCCAAGTACTTCTCACTGTAATTATAAATTTATAGATGAATGATTAAACAAAATCATTAGTAATTAAAATAGTCTTTTATTAATTATTTTTTTATGGGTGGAGGGTAGAAATATAATGAGATTTATCAACCTCATTGTATTTAAAAATTTTTAGAATTCATAGCTATCTTCTATGTTTGCATTTCATATATGTCTTCGCTACAAGTTAAACAGCTTCCATAAGCATCAGGTTTCACCCCTTTAAATGTCAGTCTTGCAGAGACTTCAATAGCAGAGATTTTAGATTTGCAAGGAATGTAATTAACTATACATCCTCCAATTTGACAATAGGAAGTTTGAACAATCCATCCTAATTCCCCATCATATAAAACATCAAAGACATATTGTTTTGATTCAATTATCAACTGAATTTGATTCTCTATTCTTACTATTTCATTTGCTAATTTCTTTGCATTATCTATCATTTTGCTATTTTTACTATCCATTTCCCATTCCTCCTCATATAATTAATGGGAAATTCTTTTAACTCTTCCATTAAACTTTTGATTCCAATAGCCATTAGACATATCTGCAATTGCAACTCCGGTAGAGCTTTGGGCGCCGATGAATTTCCCTTCTCCTAAATAAATCCCAACATGCCCATCTTTTTTATAAGTATCAAAGAATACGAGATCTCCTGGTTTAGCAGCTTCATAATTAACCGCATTCCCCATTTCTTTAAGAGTGTCTGTTGTCACTCCGGTTCTATTGCCTAAGGTTACTCCAACTTGTTCAAATGCCCAATGAACAAAGCTAGAACAATCAAAATACCCTCTACTTATATCCTCTTTGCTCCTTCCTCCTCCAAATACGTAATAAGAATTATTTATCCACTTATATCCTACTGTTGTAACATCAATCCCACTATTATTATTGATATTTAGATCGATTGTAGATATGTCCTTTTGGAACTTAAAGCTCTCTGCTAACTTTATAACTTTATCAACATACCAATCTGCATGGTTATAGGCCCATATTGCCTTCTCTTTGTTATTTTCAAATCCATGAGAAGCTAAGTAATACGCTGCGCTTGCAATGCTGTCCGCTGGATTCCACGGGTCTGCTTTTCCATCATTATTAGCATCAATTCCAAACCCGTTTCCTCTTTTTATGGTTTCTAAATCGGTGATGTCTATATCTTCAGCTACTAATCCTCCACCAATATCGTACTTAGATCCTACCCATGAAGAAGGCATAAATTGCATAGGTCCTATGGCTCCAACACTGGATTCCATGGAAATATGAGTGGAAAAGGAGGTTTCTACAGCATGTATAGCCGCTAAGTAATACCATGGTATGTTATATGTCTGTTCACCATAAAGATAATATGGCATATATTCTTCTGGTACCTCTTTAGATGATGTAATGCTTTTTTGGTAAAAATCACTTTCAAATCGTTCTCCATTTACCCTGGCATTTTCATTAGTAATAGCGGCTTCAATCATCTCTTTATCCTTTGATAAAGTTTTGCTTTTTAATTCTAATTTTTCTTTTTTTTCTTTATAAGTATCCTCTTTTTCCTTCAATGCATCTATTAACTTACTGGAAGCTTCCTGTTGTTGTTGCAATTGTTCATTCAAATCGCTAAATTCATTGAGTAATGTTTGTTTTTCCATTAAATACGTAAAATCTCTGTTCAAATCTTCTACGAAATTAAAGTTCTTTACGTTCTTCTTTATAATAATATCTTCATTTATCCCGGCAAAATTATCCGAAAGAAAGGGTAGATCATTCACCGAACTTTTCTTTTTTTCCCGATATTCATGTTCTTTCGCGGCCAGTTCATCTTTAACTTTTTTTACCTGCTTTTTATTTAAGTCTATTGCTGTTTTTAAATGATTTAGTTGCCTTTTTTTTAAAACTAATTCATTTTGGGTTATATTTATAGCCTTATCCATCTTTACAATTTGTTCTTTCAAATTTTTATTATATTCATCAATCGAATCAATCGTTGTTATTTCTTTTTCACTCTCATTTGCAGCAACATGGATTGGTCCATTTATCAACCCTATGGATAACCCAATAGCAGAAAGAAAAGTGATACTTTTAATTTTACTACTCATTTTAACCCTCCCCAAAAAATAACCCCAAGAATACATAGAAATGAATGTCTCTCTATGAATCTTGGGGTTATCCCATTTGAATTTTCAATTTGTTCAACATATTCATGTATTAACACTTTAAATAATCAATTAAAATTAGGATTAATTGAGGTAATGCTAGCACAATGCCCATATTCAGACCAAAAAGTACTTTTCCTATACACATTTACTTCTCACTCTCTATCAAACCTTTGTTAAATCAAGTGATTACTTTCTCAAACATTACTCTTTGGTAGATAAAGCTACTGCTAGAATCCCCAAATACCCTTTTGTCGAGCTATTTCTTTTTTGAATACGGTTTATCATCTCAACAAGCGTTTTTTTCTCTTCTCTACTACTTTTTTCTATAATTAATTCTGCTAATTCTTTACTCTCAATTTTTTTTTTAATAAAGGGTATTTCAATATATTCATATTTACTTAATTCATATCTAATTACCATATCTGTATAATCTGTAGGAAATTGAATAAAGTCGTTTTTAACTAATTCTGAAGATAGAGACATTTGTTTCTAAGCCCCCTATTCTACTTCAGCAATTGTGTCATTAATCGCATTTGCAAATTCTTGTAAATTCCCTCTTTCCAGTATAGAAATCTCAATAGGTAAAGCTACCCCTCCATTATTCGATACATTTAACGAACAAGTATAACTGTTAAACAAGGGAACAATACCGATAAGAATAAGGACTAATCCTATGAAAAAATCACCATTAACAAAAGAAGGAAGTCCTAATATGAATGTAAAAAACAGACCAAACAAAAATCTCTTTAGATGAAATTTTGTTGATGTTGAAACACTAGCTATGTTCTTTAAGGACATAGTAACTTCATTTTTTCCTATAGGCATTAAACCTAAAACGGTATTGCGATCATACCCTTTAAACCGTTTATTAGTTAATAATAAATCTGTTGTTAACCATCTTAATAAAACATTCGTACAGTATGTGCCTTCTTTCAGTTTTTTCTCTCTTTCCATGACGCTTTTTCTCCTTTCAACAAAAAAATCCCCCTAGAATAAGACATACAGTTTATATGTCTTCATCTAGGGGGATTCCCTCTTCGTTATTTATATAGGTAAATTATAGCAACCATATAACGAAAAGTCTAGTTGTTATTAATTTTCATTAATTAAATGTTCCTTTATCCTATAAGCACTTTTATTTTCTTATTTTCATAAGAATCGTGCTTATGTACTTATCAAAAACAAAACAAAAAGAAGAGATTATTAATCTCTTCTCTGTTCAGTAAGATGATACTTTTCTTAATCGCTTAGGGGATCTTCTATGAAATATCCTTCTATCTTCCTGTAAGGAAGCTGCTTGCTCTTTATTTGAACCTATTGATTCATAATATCTTTTTTTAGCTTCATTAAAAATCTCTTCTATAGCCTTAGTTATCTTATCCATTTGGCGTTCAGTAATACAATCGTCTAACTCTACCATTAAATCATTAACTTGTTTTTTTTCTTCTTCCGTTAGGATATCATTCAGTTTCATGATTTCTCTCCTCTCGTCTATCTTACCTCGACTATATTCTATGCTCTTCTGCACTATACTACGATTATTGTTATAAATATTATAACATATCGAAATCATGTTGAAAAAATAAACACTACAGATCCTGATTTATCTTTCTGTTTATTTCCTCTATTCTGCTTTCCTTCTTTGATTGAAGTGATTCTTCAACTTTAATAATTGCATTTTCACCTACATATCCACCTAAGATTGATGTTAAAATTACTCGTTCCGTTCCATTTGGATCACTGAATAAAATCGTAACAATAGCTCCAACAGCTCCAAAACAACCATCCAATAAGAAACCCGGATAGAATGTAAGTTTATTATTCCTCGGTTTTTTTATTGTCCCATACCTCTTTGCGTGAGTTAAAACTCCCATACCAAATCCAATACAACCAGCCAAAATTATTTTATTTAACATGCCTATTCACCTCTCTTGAAAAATTTGCGCAAACACAAAAAAGCCTTTGAGGCAATAGACAATAAATACATGCGTTACATGTATTATGCCTATTAGCCCAAAGGCTGCGTGTTTATTAGTTAAGACGCTAATCCTAAATAGGATTGCCAAAAAAGAAAAAAGAAAAAAAGGTTATACATTTATTATACGATTTTCTTTCTTATAACACTACACAATTTAAAAAGAGATAGTAAACCTATCCCTTTTACTAGATATAAATTTTCAAGTCTAAGAATTTTTATTATTTGATCACTTCTCACCATAAATTAAAATCCACATAATTTTTTGCTGACTTTAATGTAGAAAATATTAGTCGTACGTCTCCCGCTTCTTCTAATGGAACGTACTCTCCTCCTATAAATGGATAAAACATACCAATTATCCAACCGTCCCCATCTGGATTTTCTAGAACCAGATACTTAGGTATTTCATCACCATAATAAGTAATTGTTTTATGATAGCTAAAGAATCTATTAACGTCTTCTTCTCTCCAATCTATCATTATGTCCCCTCCTAAACTATTCTTACCCTCTTAACAAATTCTAACTTCTACCGATTCATTTTGGTTCATTTGCTGATATCTTAGTATTAATTCATCTAACTCTTTACTCTTCTTTATTGCTTCGGGAGAATTAAATCCCTCTGAGAATGCAATTTTTAACATTTCTTCTCTTACCCGCTCTATTTGATCTCTTAGTTTATACATGAGTATTCCTCCAATTTTATTGTTTTAGAATATCTTTGTATTACTTAACAAAACCATTTAAGTCAGTATCTGCATAACCAGGGATGCTCCAAATATTTAATTGTTTTTCTTTTGCTATATTTTCTGCATCCTTATAGACATCAATAAATTCATATTCATCAAATAAGTAAGCTAATTTAACATATCCCTCTTTTAATAAATATGACTGAATACTAATTTGATCTAAAAAGACATGCGCCAAAATTCTTCCGTACTTATCCTTTTCATCAGCATTAGGATCCAATTGATAGGTAATTTCCTTTCCTTCTATAAGGTTAGCCAGATATTCCTTACCTTCTTGTCCAAATGGCTCATTCTTCCCTTTTGTAATTTCAGGTCCATTTATTCCGATTAACCTCAAAGCGGTATACTTATCTGCTTCCAAAACTAAAGTGTCAGCATCTATCACTTTTTTTACTATAGCTTTGTGTTTTTCTGTTTTAATATCAGCTGCCTTTTCACTAGAACGATTGACATCATTAAAGTACTTCTTAAACGAAATCTCCTTTTCTACCTGATTATCAGTCTTGTAGTTCTCTTTAGACTGGTATGTAACTAGGCTATCTGTTGAACATCCACTTAATAAAAATAAAATAAATAAAGTGGAAATAATCTTTTTCATCTAAACCCCTCATTTCCAAAAAAGAGAGCACTCCAATATACTAAGACTTTACTTAGTAATTGGGGTGCTCCCATTTCTCAATATATTATATTCACTCTTCTAATTTCCTATATATTTATAATAAGGATAAAAATAGAAAAATTCAACCCAAAAAAAACTAAACTCTCCTTTCAGAAAAGGCAAAGCTAAATTGCTTCTATATCCTCCATGATTTTCTTAGTTTTTTCATTATTATTGATTCCACTGGCCATGGAATACCACCAAACTAAATCTTTTCTTCTTTTCTTATTATCTATTCTTGCTAACTCCATAACTAATTTAGTCACAACTTCTTTTTCTTCTTCAGTATAACTAATCATTAAATAATCCTCCTATATAGATACTTTTTTGGTATTTATATCTGCTAGTAATTCATTTTCCATTAAAGTTAATGACAAAAGTGTTAAATCATCTATTTTTTCATCATCTTTATTTCGTGTGATCCCCTTTTCTTTTAGGAATTCGATTATTCTTTTTCTCTCTCTTTCCACTCTTATATGTATTTCACGATCGTAATACATCTCAGTTCCTCCATTTCACCTGTACCAATTATTACTAATATGATTTCAAAAAAATATCAGAATTTTTAATTTTCTTCATAGTAATCATCAGAGAAATCTGGTACATCCTTTTGGTTTTCACAAATATTTTTAATCTTTTCGATATCAAATAAATAAGAAACCTCTTCGCTAATATCATAATCAAACTCATTTGCAACAAATATAGCCGCTTCTTCATTTTTATAGATCATTAAACGAAATGAACTAAACTCCGATTGTGCCTCTTCAACATATAATCCATTATGCGTGGAAAATTCATATGTTTTAAAACATGAAGTTTCAACTTTAAAGTTCACCTGTTCTACAGTATTTATTAAAGTTTCCATTCTTTTGCCTCCCTTTTTATTAAAAAAACCAATGATAAATGCCAACTGATCTCTTTTAGAAAAATGAAATCTGTCCTGAAATACTTACTTTAAATGTAACCTCACTTTTCTCCCTTGTTTCCTCATTAATTTCAAAAGGTGTTTTTTCGTAGCAACCAAAATGAGCCTTCTTATTGTTAAAACGAGAAACATAAAAATAATCCTTACCATTTTCAAATAAGTAATAACTCATTCCAGGCACTAAGTTAGCACTATCTGCTTTTCCTAAATATTTCCCCTTCATTAATTACATACCGCTCCTTTCAGTGATAAACACAAAAAAGCCTTTGGTCCTTTTATTAACCTAACAAAAATATTGTTAAGTAAAAATCAAAGGCCCAAAGGCTTCGTGTCTATTAGAATATGCTTATCATAAAGATAGCTAAAAATAAAAATTACAAAAAAATGTATATATAAATTCTAGTTGATTATTTTGAAAAAAGCAATAATTACTGATTATTTACCACTTAATTTCTTATATTGGTGGGAATTTACACAGAACTCTTTTATTATCTTTTCTAGTTGCTCCTTTGTAGGATGAACAATACTCTTAGTTGTATAAATTTTTTCAATAATTAGTCCCCCACCATACACTAGCCTCACTTCAACAGTTCCGGTTAGACTAAATCTTGTGACTTCAACTCTTAATCCATACTCATTATCCTGAAGATAGTATGTAGTTTTCTTAATTTTATATTTACCATGCGAAAATGGTATAATGGTTTCTTTTTTCTTAATATAGTAGTTTTCTTCATTCATGGGAAATCCTTTCTGTTACTTATTATAGTAATGTAGAAATTCACCTGTCTTTTAATACTTATAAATATTATTCTACTTATTTTTTTGAATATAAACTACTGTATAGTATTTCCATTGTTTTTTACCCTTATAGAAAGAGGTGAAAAAATGAATAACTTAGTAAAAACCATTGGAGAAAGAGTCCGTTATTTCAGATTATATAGAGGTTTTACACAAGAGGAACTAGCTGAAAAGGCAAATATTCACTATACATATATTGGTGGTATTGAAAGAGGAGAAAGAAATATCTCCCTGGAAACGCTTAACAAAATTACGGAAGCTCTTGAAATTTCACCTACTGATTTATTTGCACAAAACTACTTAAAAAAAGAAACTGATAAGACATTACTATTAAAGCTTCATCAGGAATTATTAAGTACAAGAAGTACAGAAGAGATAATAATTGTCCATCAATTAACCCAAAACATTTTGCAATTAATAGATAGAAAATGATATTTATAAAACATTTGTAGTTAATCCATATTTCTTTATGTAAGCAGACATAACCGTTTAAATAGATGAAATGGTTTTAAAAAGTAGTTGTCCTGTAAAAAGGATAAAACAAAAGTATAAGAGCCTCGATACATTTCAATGTCCAGCAAGGCTCTTACAGTTAATTTTATTGATTTCTATACTTTAAAAGGTATTTCAGCAGCAGATTTATATCATAAAGAGTACCAAGAATGTGGATATTTATTTAAAAGTTTAATAGTAATTTCATGAAGTATTATAACTTTGTTTTATTGGACTTAAACCTCTGCCTAGTTTCTTCGGTATATTTGTTATTATGACTTAGAATATTTCCTACTTCCCATTTTTCTATTTCGTAACCTTGTTCAATTAGTATTTTTTTTTGTTCTGCCTCTAATTTTAAATTTGCTGGCGTTAAATAAGCAAATATACTTGTTTCTAAATTAGAAGGAATCGATTTCACTTGATACCCTTCACGCCAATGGGATAGAATCATTTTCCCATAGTTATACCATGCTGATGTATATTCTGAAATTAACGAATCAAAAGTCATTACTCTTATGTCATCATTTGTCTTTTGTGCAAACATCCTTGTTCTTCTAATATCATTTTCCTTTTCAGAGTTTCTACCATATATTAATACATATTTAAACCTAATTGGTCGATCTTCTAAGGGTTTTTTTAGAGGGGCTATTCTGTTTAATATTTGTGTAGGATTTTGTTCAATATACGCTTTCCATTCGGTTATTTGATCCATTGCATTATTAAATTTGGCACTAAACTTGATTTGTTCGTTATTATTTGTAAATATTTTTTTCTTGGGGTCTTCTAATTCCACCAAGACTAAATGCCAGAAATCTGTCGATTTAGTTAGAAAAGCAAAATCTGAGATAAGTCCATCACTTATCTTAAATTTTGTTATTATACTATTAAAGTGCAAGTGATGGTTTAATAAAAAAGGGGTCGAAATAAGTTCTGTATTTTCTTCAAGAAAATTTTGTATATGATTTTCGTTTAATGAAATGTCATCTAATTTATGTTTAAAACGTTCAATCAAATCACTCAATATTTTCTCCTCTTTCCATTTTAATATATTCTAATTATACAATAACCTATATACAATATAGTAACTTCAAGAATGACTAAAATAAAGGCAAATGAAAACAAGGAGGAGCTAAATATGGATCTAGAAAAATTATTTAAAATGTGGGTAAATCATCCAAAAGAAGGCTTTGGAAGAACTAATTTAGATTTTACAGATGAATGTTGGAAAAAAGTTATAAAAGATATTCAGATTTGGGAGAGTAGTGACAATAAAGTAGCAAACGAGTTTGCAAAATATTTGAAGTATACCGGCACATTAAGAAGAGTTCACCTAAATCTTGAAAAAGTGAATTTTAATAATCATTATGTTTCATGGACAGCAGCTGAAAGACTAGAAGATATATACTGGTTTAAATCATCGATTCCTCATACAATAATTACAGCAGAAGCAACAAAAGAGAATCCAGGGATTAGTGTTAAGGGGTTTATATCAGCTATGAAATTGGAGATTCCAAATTTTGAGTTAAACTCATCGGCTATCAGAGAAGAGCATGAAGTGATTTTTCCATTACAAGAAAAAACAATATTAAGAATAGAAAAAATAAAATAGAGGTTATATTAATAAAATTGATAGGAGAAATTCATGCTATAAAAAGTCGTTTTCCTATATTATTAATGTATCGACTTTTTTATTAGCATATTAGGGCAATAGATTTATGAACCAAAACAAATTTTCATTGGATCACTCCCTATCATATCGTAATTTATCATTAGAATTACTTGTTCCACTAACCTTCTTTTAGTGGATGAAAGATTTCTAAACCACTGGTTTGATTCTTTTTAACTAACTCCCTTCATTTACGATATTTAGTATTATTTTAAAGTTTTCATAAACAAACACTTGAAATGAGGTATTTCAATATGAATAAATATAATTTAGTTTGGTTACTTTCTGAATATAGACTAGAGTTAATTACACTATATTCTAACGAAGTAGAAAATTTTATAGAATCAAAATTTGATGAATTTATACAACAAGCAGATGAAGCAACAAAGGGGCTAAGCGAAGATGAGAAACAAAATTATTATGAATATTATTATGATGACTTGGCATTAGTACGGGATGAATATCCAAGTATTCTAAGATACTCAATTATTACTGCAACATATTCTAGCCTTGAGCGAGCATTATTTAGAATACATTATCAGCAATCAAAGGATAGACATGGTTTCAAGAAATACAAAAAAAACAATTCCGATCTAGATGCCATATTAGAATATATAACAATAGAAATGGAAATAAATATCCTTCATTTAGCAGATGAATTAAATTTTATACAAAGCTTAAATAAAGTTAGAAATAATATCGTTCATAGTAATGGAAGAATATTTGATGATAATAATCCTAAGCGAATTGAAAAAATTATTAATAAAAGTTCTAACCTAGAAATAAACTCAGGACAACTTGTGGTTAAGAAAGAATATATAGATGAAATGTTATTTCACGTTAATAATTTTCTGACGTCAATTTATAAAGAATTAGAAACAAAACATCCCTTCTAAAAAATAGGAGGGTTAATTCTCACCTTTCTAGATTCATGCATTTTGGTGTAATATGAATTCACCCTACATTTTCTTCTTATTTTCCCTCCAGATAAATTTATCTAAGTAACCAAAAATATTTTTTTATAAATGTTATATTTAGTGGTAATTCTCTGAGGTTTATTTCAATTTAACATGCTCCTTTAGTGCTATAAAAAAACTGCATATGGCAGCTTTTTTAAGTCTGGGGTGATTGTATATTATGTATATGAACGTTAAAATTAAGATTAAATTCATGGAACCCCAAATGGTTTCAATTTGTTCATTTTAAATCTCAATATATCAATTACCGCTGCCTATAAATATGTTTATCCAGAAAAAGATATTAGTTATTTTCATTAACATATTCTACAAGAATTTTAGAAACCAACTCTTCCAAAGTCAAATTTCTCTCAGACGCAATTTGTTTCAAAGAATCTTTAACATGAGATGGTATCTCTATAGATAACACGTCATATTCAGAATCTATAAAAATCCCTTTAATCGTTGAGATTATGGAACCTTCCACCATATATTCCTTAATAATTTTTATCGTATCTTCATCTAAAGTATCGTAAGGGAAACAATATGGTTTAATTTCTAACTCTATCTTTTCTTTATTTATGTTCATCTTCATATTTGTTGGAGTGATATATTCATAACATTTATCTAAGAAAGAGTATATATTAGATTCAACATTATTTTCGTAAGGGAACTCAAATTTAGCAAATTTCCTTTTGGAAATTATCGAACCTCTTTCAATTAAATAAACCGGTTTAAAACCATATTGCTCAATTTTCGTATATGGAATCTTATTTCCACTAGCAGTTAGTAAAAAGTAATCTTCATCTTCCCCAACCATCAATCTGCCATGTTCTTCACTTCTTTCATGAATAAACAATTGAAACCAACCTTGTTTATTTGGTTTGGAATAAAACTCTTTGTTATTTCTACTTCTAACATTTTTATAATTTTTTTGAAAACGTTCAAGCTCCGTTTGTTTAATAAAATATAATTCCCTACCTCTATAAACTTTTTTCTCTGCAGTAAGTTTACCATCCTTTATATAGTTAAATACCGTTACAGTAGATACACCTAATTGTGTAGCAACTTCACCGGTGCTAAGTCCTGGCTTTTTTAATTTGTCTTTTACCTCTTCTACATCATCAATATAAAAGTACTTCGTATTGTCAATTTGCCAACTTTTTTCATTCACTGCAGTTAATATGCCTTGTCTGGAATATGATAAAACTGTGTTCTCAGCAACACCTAATAATTCCGCAGCCTGTTTTGTAGTAATTTGCTTTTTCTTATCTTCTTGGCACATTTTATTCTCCCCAACTAATCATTATTAAAATAGTGTATACATATCATTTAATATTAACACAATATTATAATCTATTTATATGTTACCATTTACTATAGTCAATATTCAATTGGGGAATAATTCTAATTTATGTATTAATTCTCACTTTGTTTACAATACTCACTAGCATTCTCTAAAAAATCTGTAATACATTCTTCTACCTTTTTTCTTGTTGGTTTTTCTAATGTAATACTTTTAATAGTTTTATCAATAACTACCCCTCCTCCCCCTATCAATAATTTAATCTCCACTGTATCTTTTTCTCGACTCAAACTTCCTCTTTTATCTACAAATCTACTAACTTGCACTCTAAGACCATATTTGGATTTTTGTAAGAAATAAGTTTTCACTTGCACTTCATATTTACTTACAAAAAAAGTACTTTCATCTAATGCTCGGTATAAACTTTCGCTAATCAAAAAATCCACCTCTTCCTTTTATCATTAAACAGATTATAATATATATCTTAATATTAAACAAAGGTTTAATGTATATTTTATATAAAGAATATGATACCTACTATTTTATATTAAAACGTATTTTAAGTATTATCTTTATTTATATGTATATATAGTAGACAAATAAATGATTTTTCTACTAATATAGGAGTAGATATTAAATGTATTTAAATTTACTTAATAATGAATTACCTACAACCAGATAATTACTATACTTTTAAAAAATGACAAAAGGGGTGTGAAAATGCTAGAAAAGGAAATTTCTTTCCATTCGAATAAAAATTCGTTAGAATTTACAGGAAGTCAGTCATCCATCGCATCGTTTTCAAAAACACTAAAAGATCCATCAGTATTTCAAAATTTACCTGACGAGTTAATCATTATGGAGGATGTATCTAAAAATAAGGAAATAAATGACTTGGAAATGATGTATTTATTTTTACACCAAAAGAAAGATATGGATATACGAAAGAATAAAATGGAGAACACCATCGAAGAGTACAGCAGAGATTTACTTATCATGTATAAACAGATAATAGAAAATGCTTTTTCCATTGGATTAGATTTAAACGCACAGCAAAATCCTTATCAGATATTCAAACTACTCAATCATGTACATATTAGAAAATTTCAAGAGTGGTTAGCTGCAGCTCCGTTAGGGAAGGGGAAGAAGCCATACGCAGTTTCTACACTGAGTCGTAAAATGGTAGTTCTTAAAGGATTTCTTTCTTTTTTGTATAAAACAAAGTATATAGAAGTTCCGCTGCATGAAAAAATGTTGAGTAGTAATGTGCGGGATATTGATCGGCCAGATAGGGATTTAGGAAAAAATGAGGTAGTGCAGATATTGGACTATTATAAAGACCATCCCATTGTTCATTGTTTACTAGCAACCTTAATTACAACAGGGCTTAGAATAAACGAATTATGTCATAGTAAAATATCGGATATTTCTTATGTGGATGGAGATTACTGGTTATATGTATTAGGAAAAGGGAGACATGAAAGAGAGGTACTCTTACATCCATATATAATAGAAGAAATACGGAAATTTCGACGAACAAGACGGTTAGATTTTATATTAGATGGTAGTGATAATTCGTATATTTTTATGACGAACAAAGGGAAACCATACAATTATAAGTATTTATCTAATTATTTAACAAAAAAAATTAATGAAGCGGATTTACCTTTCATCAAAACAAGGAAAAATCCAATTACACCACATACACTAAGACATGCTTTTGCACAAATTAGTTCTGATCAAGGGGCGAGTTTGGATCAAATTAAAATTGCATTGGGGCACAAATCGATTCAAACAACATCTATTTATCTGCAGAAGAAATCAAGAAGAGAAAACAATGCGGGGCATGCTTGGAAAAATTCAAGAATAATTAACTCATTGTAACTAAATTAATTATTTTTACATTAGCTCTGGTAAACTTAAATGTTGAAAATATAAAAAAGGGAAGCCTATTCAGAAAGGTTTCCTTTTTTATATTTTCAAACTTACTCTAAAAAAAAGTTTCTATATAATGCTTTGATTAGATAACCCACTGTTCCAATTTTTTGACTCCGTAATTATAATAAAGTTCCTCAATCTCAATTGAAAAAATTTTCATGCCAAACCCCTTTCGGTCTCTTGGCCAGTTTTGTTAAACCATATTGCTCGAAGTCAAAGAAGATGGCTCACATTTCTTGTGATTGTCTTTTAAAAGCAACAGCTTCTAAATCCAAGTGTAATCTATCATAAGTAACTATCATGAGATTCTAGTAGGGAGTATCCCTTTATCATGCCAAATGTAATCCATGTTGCCTTTTAGACTGTACTAGTGGTATTGGTAAAATTTTTCTGCAAAACTTGCAACGATAACGTTAACGCCCATTATATTTACCTAATCGAACTACATGATTTCATTAAAAGAAGGGCCTTTTCAAAATCTTCTTACATACAGTTCATTAAAAATATCCTTATATTTTTCAAACGTTTGATTTCCCAATCTCTTTTCGAATAAGTTATATACAGATTCCTTGAATCCTTCTCTCTTCATTAAAGTTTCTATTTCTTCTTCTTTTAAATATAGAAGTAAATCTATATCAGTTAATTTAGGATTTTCCATATTAAACACTAAATCGAAATATTCTGAGTAGCCATCAAAGGAATGCACATACTCTTCAACTTCTTCTTTTTTAAGGCAATCATTTCTATATAAATCTGTTAATATATTTAGGTTTCTTTCTACAGGATCTGGATGTAACTTTATATTCTTATCTTGAGTACGAATTTTTTCTACTGTATCTTCTATTATAATTTTATTAATATCTTTGTCTGCAATAACAACATTGTTAATCAAAATGACATAGTAAAAATATAATTCATTAAAATCTAACGAACTTTGCTTAGTCTTTATTTCTTCTAATAAACTTTTTATTACTTCTATTATTAATAGTTTATGATCCTCATTTAAAGCATTAACTATCGGAACCAGTAGTTTTCCTAAAATTTCATATAAAAAATTATAATGGTTTTCTTTATAGGATTTCTTTACTAAATCTATAATATTAGATATTACATCTCTTTTTATAGGATATTCATTATAATCGGTATATATATTAGTCAAATTTCTATAAAATCCATTTCTATCAAATTCAACTATTCTCTTATTCTGTAAGTATGTTTTTAAATATTTCTCCAAATAATCTGATACAGTCTTTTGGAACAATACTTTTTTATTTGCTACCGAAACTATAAATTTATTTAGATATTTAAATTCATTTAGATAAATTTTTTCATTTATAAGTAACACTAATTTATTTGCGATATCATTTGCCTTTTGAATACTTAGGTTCGATTTCGAAATTAATGTTAATAAATTAAAAAGATATACCTCGCTTTTTTCTTTGTTTTTATTGTTTAATATATTTTCAATTACTGTATCTAAAACTTTCATAATATACTCAAAAGCTTTAATATTAAAGTTTATTTCTTTAATATTATAGTCTATCAAAATATTTTCTAAATCACTTGTCTTTAATTTTGTTACTATTATATACACTTCAAAAAGATCCAATTCTTCTATTTTATTTGCAGAAATTCCGCTGAAGAAACCTTTCGTGTTAGGGTTATTTTGAGTGCTATAACTCGCAAAAACACCTTCTATAAAACTTAAATATAAATATTTGATCTCTGTATATTTATTTATGCATAAATAGTTAGACTCTATAAACATCCAAATATTACTTATTATATGGAAATTTTTATCTATCGAACTATTAAAAGAAAAACCGCCTTTCTCAACAGTACGTTTAGTCTTCTTTAACGTATCTACTTCTTTATTTAACTTATTTTGTACTTTATATATTAAATTAAAGTCTTGGATTTCCTTCAAAAATTCTATACTCTTTCTTTCTTTGTATGGAAGATTGTTGTAAATATCTTCGAGGTCTATTTCTTTAATTTCTATTTCTAAATCATCATTTACTTTATGTGAATTAACTAAAAAATGTCCTACATGTTTTCTATTAAATTCAGAAATAAAATAAATTAAATATTCCTTGTCTTTAAAAGTCTTCAATGAAATAGTCTTATAATATTTATACGCATCAAGAAAATGATCATGTTCATAATATGTATATGCTTGATTTAACATAAGAAAATAATCTTCTCCCTCGATAAGACTCGTAAAACTATTTATATCTATAGGACTTATTAAACTATCTTTCTCTATAATTTTAATCATCAAATCATCTAAAAACTTATCTTCACTCTCAATACTAAATAATATCTTTTTTTCTATAGAAACTCCCTGAATATTTGCCTTTTCGAATATTTTTATAATTTTATCAAACATCCAGTTATCTTTATATTGGTCAGCATTTGAAAATATCTTTAATAAGGAATTTTCACCATTTATAATTGTTAAAGTTCTATCACCAAATAAATCATAACCCACTGACTTTAACCCTAAACTTTTCACAATTTGATCTGGCATAATAAAATTCAAATTCTCAAAACAACTGAGTTTTTCATAAATACCTTCTAAGTCACTCATCTTCATTGATTTATCAAACGAATTAAAATAAGTTAATATATCAAATAATCTATTTCCTCTCCAATTAGATTTATCAAACACATTATTATTTGGCAAATTATTGACTTCATCATCATACAAAATATTAATACCACGATTTTTATAGTATGCATGCTCTATACGGGAATATCTTTTACTACTTTCAATTAGATATGCTGGTTGGAAATGATTTCTCAGTATATTTTTAACCCATTGAAAAATCAAATTAAAGTTTGAATCATTCACTGAATATCCTATAAAGAGAACAGTATTTGTAGCTATTAAAGATTTAATATAACTTTCTATTAATGTAAAATTTGATGAATAATTTAAGTAGTCATCTTCCTTTAAAACAATATTTCGATTTTCAAAATCACCATGCATTTTAATAATAGTTTTATTAAAATTGTCATACGGGAGGTCTAAATCATGTTTTACAGTATGAAAAAATTGGCCTTCTTCTATTGCAGCTTCTTCTAGCAAAGTATCGTAATTGGTAGTAATAATATGAGTAGGCTTAAGCTTAAATATCTCCTTATGTATTGGATTTGATTTATATTTCTTTTTTCGAAAAATTTGATTTAATTTTTCGAAATACTCTTTTTCTCCCCTTTCATTAAAATAGTATTGAGGGATCTTCATATATAAATCCGGTGATTTATCCACCTCAAAATCCCCTAAATCTTTTGCAAATTCTTTAATTAATTCATTCCAAGTTGGCATTCCTGAATTCGCCGAAACTCCTGCTCCTACGAAAATTACTAATTTATTATTTTCACTCGCTTCTTTAATTTTTTTTATACTAGTGTCTAAAAAATAGTCAGCCATATATTTTTACTCCTTTAATTAAAGTTAGATTCTAACCGTATTTTCCATTCATAATTACTTTGCTTTACATGTTTTAACCTTTTAAAATTTAGTCTTGATAAGTCTTTAGTATATTCAAACTACTACTATTATAAATAAGATCCCTAATAGTTTTTAAAATAAGATGCTCTGTTTCATTATTATCTATACTTAAAATCAATGTGGATAAACTCTTGTCGCAGGTGTTGCAATTTCTATTACATAGAATTCTTTATTGCTTATCCTATTTTATATATAAAACTATACAGCACGATTTTCTTGTTCCATCTAATAACAATGAAAACTTTCTACCTAATGGCAAATAAACTATTTTCATTGCAAGATGATAATTACAGGCATCTTTAGATAACAATTGAATCATCTTTATAAAACTTTCTAACCCTTGGCTCTTAATATCCTTAGCAATCTGTAATGTGTTAAATTCAATCGGTCGAATCATACCACCATAAACCGATTCATCCACCCACGATTTATTGCTTCTTATTTAGAACGCCACCACCTTGAACTTAAATTTAGATATAAATATCACCCTAATTCACTTCTTGTATATCGCAAGACTCTTTCTGTACTATTGTATCATTGCCAAAGTCAAATTGTGTAACCTACACAGGCTGATTGGTATCCTGCTTTAAATGTTCGGCAGGATTGTCATTTAAAATAATTTCAGATCCGCCTTGATGTTGTGAATTTCTATATTTACGGTTACTTGGTGTAAAAATTCTTTTCTTAATTTGTGAAGCATGTTCAAGAGTATCTAATTTTCTTACCAAGTAACTAAGTATTTTTGGTTGTCCGTTTTCGTTTTCTACATATATGTTATAATCGTCTTTTGATAAAAAGAGCTTGTTTTTTTATCTTCATATTGTATGAAATGATATTATAATTCTCGAATTGATAATTATAATCGCCCTCATCACGAACATCAAAGAAAAACATTTTAGTATTTGTAACAAAAAAATAACTAATCCAACTATTCCTATTAATGTTAGGAGTGCCCCTACATCATCCTATGTCCATTTCCAATTTTCTTTTTTCTCTGTAATATCCATAATAACTTCCCCTTTTACTAACCTATCATTTCTATCAATGATTTAATCCAACCAAGTATCTTCAGAATGGCACCCAATACATCAATATAGAACAACATACCTGATCTCCTTCTCTATTTATTTGATCTTGTTGATCAATTGCACCTTTTTTATATTTTGTTCCATAGCTAAATGATGTTTCTCCAATAAATCTTTCATCTTTTCATCTTGATAGATTTTTACTTTTTGACTAGCCTGCTTTTCAATTCCATTAGCATATTCAGAAATTTCCTTAATAAAACCTATAACTCTCTCTATCTCTTTTTTTAAATCCTGCTCAGAAAGTTTTTTAGAGAGGTCTTCCAATGACGAAATCGAATAAATAATTTCTTCATTAAAATGAATCACAAAATATTCTTCTTTAATTTTTGATAAAGGAATCAAAATTTCATTTCTGAATAAGTAATAATTGCTATTGTCCAGCTTGAAAGCAAATCTCCTTTTATTTACTTCGTAATAACGGTTACTTACCCTCAGATTTTCTTTTCTCATGGACCAAATCAGATTCCATTTCGGATTCAGAGGGACATATTCATTAATAGGAAAAGAAAACTCAATAACTTTCCCTATGCTCTTCCCATAAGGAATATCAATTTCATTTATAAAACTTACCTTTTTATGATTTTTTAATTGGTCCAAATATTTACGAGAATAATGAATCTTAAATAATAATGAACCAATAAGAAAAACCAACAGTATTTTTTCTATCCATAATATTATTTGCATGTTATTACCTTCTCCCTTTTATAATGGTCATTTTAAGCTTCTTCCGATCTTTTAAACCATTGCTTAACATTATCGCTATTGAAATACATAAAGCACCTATAAAGACGATATGCAGCAGGATCTTTAAATCATCTAGTGATAAAAAGGGGGATTCGTTTTTGCTACTTGCCTTTTTCTCATCATCAAAGTTAAGCTTCCACATTCCTCCCTCATATAAAGCTTTAATTTCAACCTCAGTTGTTTTCTCTATATAATCCTCAAAAAATCCAGGATATAGATGAGTTAGATTAACTGTGAAAGAATACATTTGATCATTTTCTTTTTTCTCTTTAAGTATATCTATTGATGATAACGGGTTTTCGTTTTCACTAAATGCTTCAATCATTTCAGTTTTAATTTCTTCATCTGTCTTCCCCTTTGTAAAGCTTTGATTTTTAGAGACCAAAGTGCTTGCAGCCCCATAGTTTGCATTTATTACTTCTTTATAATATTTAGTAACTACTTCCCTTGGGGTTAAATCATGTTCATCGATCACTTGGTTAACAGCATCATCTACTAGATCAAAAGTTAAATACCATTGATTTTCAAACTTAATAGCGACGATTCTTTCTTGATAGGTATATTTTTTGGAGTCAGTTAACGAAGCAGTAAACAAAATACTTCTTCCATCGATTTCCTTAGCATCTTCTATGCTAAAAGTAGCAACAGAATTACCTTTGCTAGTATAAAATTGGGATATTTGTTTTATTACTTGTTGAATATCAGAGGTATTTCTCTTATCTTCAGGCACTAATTGACTTTCAATTTCCGGTTTAGATAGTAACAGCTCTTTAATTGCTGTTCCATAATTCCCTTGTCTTATTAATTCATAATAACTATTTACCTTTTTGCTCGCCTCTTCCTTTTCTTCTTCAGTAATCGGTTCAGTATCCTCAACAGGTTTTACATCTTTCAATTCTTCAACTTTAACTGGTTCGCCTGTTTCAGCAGAAACGTATATCGGATCTCCTTCATTGGTCACAGAATCTAAAATCAAATACACACCAGCAGTGGTTAATAATGTTTTGCTAAAATTATTCCCCTTATAATAAGCTTGTCCTTTATATTTATTTTTTCCTTTAGTTGCATTTGCTGCAGCATTTTTACTTTTAATATTACTAGGACTAGTTTTTGCATTGGTTTTTGTATTATTTTTTGATTTCACTGAGCTAACCTTACCGCTATTAATAGAAGAACTTTTCACACTAGAACCTCCGGTTTTCCCTAAAGATACCTTTGCAGAGGCTGTACTATATGCTGTGAAAAATAATAAAATAATACTGAGGGTCATTATTGCTATTTTTTGTTTCATTACATTTTCCTCCTTAATCAAAAGATGAAGAACTATCACTTGAAGAGTCATTACTATAATCACTAGATGAATAATCATAAGAATTATTGTTTGTATAATCAGAACTACTTGATGACTCGTTTGAATTTTCAATCATTTCCCTTAGGACATTTCCATTTTCAAAATAAAAATTATTATTGAAAAACTCATTAGAGTTTTTGTTAGTTTCATAACTGCTTTTATTAGAGTAACCTTTCAATTGCCCATTTTTCATTCCACTTCGTTCTCTTATTTCAGTACCATTACTTACGTTTATGAATTGTTGGATTTTTCTATGTTCCAAACTGTCTCTTCGTTGTTCTTTTTTCAACTCCGTTATATTTCTTTTCAAGTAGTCAATAACAAACATTAACGATATAACACATATTAGAAGAAAAATAATCATTTAAAACTATCCTTTCCGATTGAAATAGACACTTTGTTTAAAGGCCAATAACGCATTCCAATGCAGCCTTCTACACTTTCAATAGGAATTGTTCCTATTTCTCTACTATCCGTACTAAATTGTCTATTATCCCCTAATACAAATAAATGATCAGCTGGTACTTTCCCCACTAAAGCATAATCTTCCGTATAAATATCTTTGTTTTTAGGTATAAACACCTCATCAATAGCTTCATTATTTATAAACAATTGATTGTTCTTGTATTGGACCGTTTCACCTGGCAACCCAATTACTCGCTTTACTATTTTCTCTCCTGATGGAAGACGGGCAATTATGATTGAAAATCTATCCGGTGTATTAAATTTATTTATTAGAACTAAATCACCATTCTGTAGTGTAGGCTTCATAGATTCTCCATCTACCTTTAAAGGAACAAAAATAAATGATCTTACGATGAACAATACTATAAAAAAAATAAGAATTTTCCTTACATATGTTTTCATTTTTGTTCTCTCTTCTTGACTCATCATCTTATATCTATACTCCTATCTATTTTCGAAAACAGCCTATATCAAATAACCTTCCACTTTTTGTTACACCTGTTTCTAAAGTTAATATCCAATCATAGACATCATCTAGATTAAATCCATTTATCTTCAATTCTTTTGGGAATTCTATTTCTTCCTCAAAAATTTTATATAGCTTTTCTTTGGCCGTTTCAATTGGTCCAAATCCATATATATATTGATGTTTTACCTTCTTCCCCTCTCTATAAGATTTACGAATATACAAATACACCTTTCCTTTAGAGGTTTTCTTAGTTAAGTAACCCACCCTTTTCATGTACAACCTCACCTTTTTGTTTCTCCTACAAGTTGAAATTTTCTATATGTAGGGGAAACCCGTTTCAAAAAAATATTCCATTATAGATATAAATAGCTTTATCCAACCTATCAAACAAATCCATAACGGAATGGAGAAACATCCCCCTAAAAATACCCCTTTTATTAGGTTGCCTTCTAAGGTTTCTATTACTTCTTGTCTGATCAAATTAATTCATCCTTTTTTAATGATTTCTATATATTCGTCCGATTTAATTAGTAGATTGGTAAAACTCTTATCGTTAAATGTATTTTTATGTAGGTGTCCCCAACAAAGAATGTACTTTCCGATTAATTCTTCATCCGTATAAGTGAAATATTTAAAGTATTTTTCAAAGATAACGATTGAAAAAGGGATATTATTAATTTTTTTAAAGTTCAAGTAAATAACTTTTTCTCTTCTATTTATTGCTTCTATCTCTCCATGAACTAAATAAGGAAGGTTAAGTACAGCCATATCAGACCATAACTTCTCATGAGCTACCTCTTGGGACAAAATCAAATTGGAAATAGGGATTTTGTGGCCTTTCACTTGAATTAAAATACTACTAAGAATATCTGGTTCATAAGTGGAAAACAATTTAACAATAGATTTCAGTGAGCTTATGCTGTTAGGAGGAGCGGTTTCGTTTTTTATTTTAATAGTTTCCTTATTCTTTTTTTCTTCATCTTTGTCTTCTCTTTGGATTTTTCTAGGTTCATAATCAGGGTCTAATTTATTAAAACTTAATTTAATCACTGTTTCACTTAACCCTTGATCTATAAAATCACTTTGATAGTCATTAATTTTCGAAAGGCTCTCTTCAAACGATAGAGGTCTGTAAAATCCACAGGAAGAAGTGTGCTTAGATTCATTTTTACCTGTAGTTTTAAAATATGGTGTTGTTCTTTCGTTACCTTTTACATGAACCAATGGTGCCTTGCAGCTTTTATCGATACAATAAATTTGTTGACTGTGTAGTTCATCATTATATTCATTAATAGAGATAATTCTTCCATCACGAATCATAGCTGATATCATTTAATGTCTTCCTTTCATAACATAAATTTAGCTTTAACATATGTGCTCCAATTAACTTGGCGGCACTTCCATTTATACTTCTTCTCTTGCTTTCTCAAATAAGATATAGTTGCTTTTCTAATATTTTTTGCAAACTCTAATGCCTCTTCCATCTCAGAAAAGGAGAATGTCGTTCCGCTCAAAATATAGTCCTCTAAACAGTCCTGATCCTTTGTTAGCAAACTATCAGAGAAAATGATTTTTGCTCCTTTATTTCTACTAAACAAATGAAAATGTTGCTTTTTAATTTCTAAATGTATGGTTACCTTTTGGTAAGCTAATTCTAATAAATACTTTTCAAATTTTTCATCTGAAAAAGAAATTTTATAAAATACGCAAATCTTACCTTTTACACCTTTAATGTCCGTAGTAATGAAGAACATTATCTTAGCTCCTTTTTATGCAGACAATCCTTCAAAATAAGCAAGTGATGATTGAATTGCTCCAGTTACTCCGCGTCCTTGATGATAAACAATTGTTTTGTTTTGCTCTTTGCAAATCTCCTTAACCATAATCATAGATTTACGATTTATTGCCCCTTTTAACACAACTACACAATCCGCCTTATTGATTAACGTTTGGTATTCTTTTTTATTTCCTGACTTTTTCGATTCTCCAGGATGATGTAGCACTTTAAGCTCAAATCTGTCGCCCATTTTTTTGAACGTTTTATCTTGATTTCCACCAACAACCAACAATGTATTTGCCATTATGATCACTCCAATTACTTAATTTAAAATAATCATAACACAAAATACCACAAATACAACTATTTTTTTAATAAAACAAAACTTTCATTACATCATTCACAACCGAATCTCTTCTTTTGTTTTTAAGACATTAACAAATCGGTTATATTTTGATAAGATATATGCACCTATATCAGGGTGAACATAGATTGTTCCATGTAACAATACGTTTTCTATCGCTTCAGTCATTTCTTTAGTAGGCATTCGTTTGGATAAAAAACCGTTAAACATATTTAATTCAAAAGGAAACCCATTATCATTTTCCTTAATCAAAATGAACTTAGTACCATACTCGTACAAAGTCTTTATCTTATCCATAGCTTTTACTTCTTTTAAAGCCTCTTGTGTGAGAATTATAAGTTTTGGCTCACCACGTAAAGTATCTTGTAGACTATCTTTTGTCGAGACTATATAATCTTTACCGAATTTCACCTCCAATAGATCTTTAAAGCCTTTGCGAAAAGTAATATTCTCATTTTCAACAATAAAAATACATTCCTTCATAGCTGGTCCTCCCTAAGAAATCAAAAAAACCCTATCTTAAGTAAGACACCATAAAAGTGTCTAACTCAGATAGGGTTTTTCCCTTTAGATATTCAATTAATTGATATTATTATATCCTTTGAATCGCTAGATATCAACGTTTACTTCAAACTTTGATGGCTTTGTTAGTTTAGAATATGTCCATTGAGTAAGGTTACATATCGCCCTATACCATTTTCATCAATATACCAAGCTATTCGTGATGCTAAACCTATTGATGCATTATGATTATGAAGTGGTACTGCCGACTTATAGACTTTTTCTCCAGGATTAGGACTAACTAATACAATTGGCTTCTTATAATCATTAACTATCCAACAACCGTATTCTTGACAAGGAGAAACATACCAATTGGCATCCGTTCTTCCAGCTGGAAAATCCGGTTTAAAAGGATAGCACGATTTTTCTAAGGTTTCAATTTGTCCTTGTATCTCAGGATAAGAGATTTCCTCTTCTGCTAATCCATCCAATTCTTTTTGATTTATTTTTATATCCAGTTCCAAACTACTTATGGGTAAATATCTACTACATTTTGAAACAACGAACGGATTATCTACATCTACCTTATTCTTAATTGAACAGGATTCTGTTAAAACATCATAAAGATCACAAGAATTCCGGCATGTATAAGATATTTCTTTCGCATTTTTTGTATTATCTACTACTAAAGACAACAAGATATCACCTTCTTTATTTATGCTGCACCAAATGCATATGGGATTATAAAGCTAATAATCAATAGAAATCCCGCAGATGCCCATAGTCTCTTACTCCATCTACCAAATTCAGGGTGTTTCAAAAGTTTATAGAATAGAAACATCACTAATCCAACTAATGTCATTCCCACTACTGTATAAAAACCAGATAACTGTAATAAGTTTATTACATCAGTTGCAAACAGTGTAACATTTGTTGTGTTTATTGTAAATAATACAATTAAAAAAATACGAATTATAAAGAAAGAAATTGGAGCCCAAATTAGTACACCGGTAGCCCCTTTCATAACTTGCCCAGTTTTTGTAACAATTGAATACCCTAGCCTAACAACTCCAACCAGGAACATTATCGTAAAAAGAGATGAGAATAAACTAGAAACTATCGGTGCAGAATCATTTATGGAATTTCCCCAATTTGTAATCATATCATCCATAGATGGAGCATCACTAAAGGGATTTGCCATTGCTTTTGTAGGAATCAATAAAATTGTGATTATTATTAATGACATAATCGTTTTGACTTGGCTTCTAATCATTAAAGATCCCTCTTCGTTGATGAACTTTAAAAGTGAATTTGGACTCAAAAGTAGTGGATTGCATTCTACCATCAACAGCATAAACCTTATGTGAATAACTGAAATTATTGGCATTCTGATCCATGATATTTTCTACTGTAGCTAACCACTGAGAAATAATTTGTTTATTCACAGGTTTTGTTTTTGCCTCTTTTAAAAGAGGCGTAATTTTATTACCAGGAATTTTTAAACTTACATGGATGAGATTTGTCATGTATTTAAAACCACTTACATCAAAAAATTGGATGAAATTCCGATATTTTTCTAACACCTTAAATTGCTCATATAATGTACTCATTATTTTTGCCTTTTCTAGGCTTCCAGATAGTGGGATACTGATTGTTAAATCAATATTATGATGGTTCATTTCTCCTGAAGGTAAGACTTCTAAATGTCCTTGAAATGGACAATTTAAATCATCGCATAATGGTGAAAGCCAGCTATAATTAGCAAATATAAGATTTTCTTTTACATTTTCATAATAGTCATCTTCTTGCTTTATTTTCTCTGTACCAATTGGCCCTATTAAAACAAACTTATCTCTCGTTTTAAATTCTAATCTCGATAAGTTTAATTGTTTTTCCTTAATTGTTACCATAATCTCATTTATACTTTTTTCTCCTATACGAACCATTTCCATTTCTCCTTTTCATTTTTAAATTGTATTGGTTTTATCATTCCATTTTGGACTTTAATTTTTGTATAGAACGGTGTTTCTGGAAGATTGTCTATAAAATTATCAAAACTTGCTATCCATTGTCCTAAAACATCCGTTTTATTTTCATTTATTAAATAGGATTTTTCCTTAGGGTTAAGGTAAATTCGAATTTGATTTAACTGTTTTCTTTCTCCTTGAACCTCTATCGAATTAATTATGGGAAAAAGAGGGATGAGCTTTTTAAATTTGCTATATAATTGGGATAAAGTTGATAATTTATCAACTGCTTCTACAGGGATAATAATCTCTATATATTGCTCTTCCCGTATAAATTCACCTCTATCATTAATTTCTAAATTTACTGTAAAATCATGAACTTTAAGAGTGCTTAAAGGCAATAAGCTTCTCTCGTACATATTAATTACTTCTTGAGATAGCACCTCTAAGTAATTTTTCTTGAGTGACGTATTAAATGTATCTCCATATAAACAACCAATATAGAATTTATTATCTTTTATCCTATAATCTAAATTTAGTTTTTGAATATAACGATTGTCATCCTCAATCACAGACAATATAGATTCTAAACCAGCTGTGTTGATTTCAGATCTCATTCCACTGCCCCCTTTAGATGGCTTTTTATAATTTCTTTCATTTTTTTTATCATTGATGTACATTAGTATAGTATTAATATATATAGTAAAACTGTCGAAGTTTGTCGATTACAGGGATATTTTTACTAATTTTCATGAAAAATTCACCAAAAACTAGTTAAATAGACCTTTACTGGTGGATTTGTACCCGAGAGGATTCCCCCTTCACTAAATGAACAAATCCTAATTTGTTCATTTAGTGAAGGAGGTGAACTAAATTCACTTCCTCCGAATAGCAAATAACCCTTAAATTGCAGCTGCCTCATATTCGATTTTTTCATCCGGGATAATATAATCTGATGAAACAGCATGTTCTAAAATTTCTATCTTTAAAACTCTTATATTTTTTCCTTCTCTTTCAATTTCTAAAGACAAGGAATCCTTTCTATTTATTCGATACACACTTTCGCCAATATTTATCCACGCTCTTTTACCATCTGAAACATGAATATATTCCTCTTCCATACCTAGAACAGATACAAGCCAACGCTGCTTCCCTTGTAAATTATCAGCTATTTTTGTAGTGGGTATATCATCCACTTGATCCTCTATTTCTGAATTTACTTGTTTATTTCTACATTCTCGAGAAGTTGTGGTATTTAAATCTGTAAGGTTAAGTTCCTCTTCAAGAGGTCCACTTTGCTCGTCACATAGTTCCTCAAAATTAATTTCTTTAGTCAAATTCGATAAGTATTCTATTGTTCTATCATCTAATTCTGAAACAGTCGGAGTAATATGATAAATATTAGTTGGGCGCATAACTTCTTCCCAATCATCTTCCTGTATATTTAGATTTTGAGTTTCTTCTAAATAAATAATTTCATCTTTCGATTTAGGTTCTGTCTCTGTTGGAATTAATCCATTCTCTAAATAATACTGTTTCATCTTTAAATCCATACAGACTGCATGGAAAAAATATTCTATTAGAAAATACATATATACAAACCAATCTAAATTTATCGTAATAGTATGCATTTTTATCCTCCTAAAATAATTCGAATGCCAGCTGACCACTGACTACTCTAAGTTTATTTTTCTTTTCTGGTTTTTCCTCCACTAAATCAAACAAGGAAATTTGTGAACTATCATTATTTGTTTTAGACTCCCTCTCACTTCGAGTTAAATAGTCTACTATTTCACCATCAAGAGCTGAATCACTTCCAAAAGCAGCATATAAATCTACTTCCAATATCATTTCGTTAAAATGAAAACCAGGAATTTTACCTTTCTCTATATTGCTAGCGATAGTTTTAGATTTTCTTATAAGAACATTTCTTGAACTGTCAGTTTTAATGTACTTATTAGCCCATTCTTCGAAATATTCTTTGTTTGATTTTAATGAGAAATTCTTTGGTTTTCCAATATTAGAAAGAATTTCTCTAGCTCTATCAGACGCTTCTGCAACCCATTCTTCCGTACTTCCTTGAAGCACATTTCCTTTCTTTATCGACTGTATTAACATGGATTGTAAATCGCCAGTATCCCCTAACATAGCATTCAATCCATCACTTGAAACATCACCGTTAATAGCACCAGCAGCTTTATTCTTCATGGCTATCAATGTTGCCATTTGTTCTTGGTACATATTTTTATACGCTAAATAATACAGTCTACACTCCTCAGTTTGTTTTATTCTCCACGCTCTTCGTGCAGCTTGATTAATTGTAAATAAAGACCAACTAAATTGATAAAATATCAATGTTGGAGTACATAATAGTCGGGTAGGTCGGAGATGTTACCACCTCTTTCCCCCCTAAGAACCGTACTTGTACCTTTCAGCACATACGGCTCAAGCCATCTATCATCCTCTCAACTTAATAACGGAACTTCTTGAATGCTCTTTTCATAAGATTAATAGCCTTTTTACTATTCACGTCTTTGATACCATTGCTTTCTAGGTAGTTTACGACTTTTGGTAATTTCTTACCTTCGCCATAATTCTCTAACAATACATGGTGTGTTTTATGACATGATTTGTGTAGTAGTTCGAGGTTATCATAACTATCAACTCCGCCAATTACTACAGGCACTATATGATTGCTTTCAATTGGTTCTATTCCTTGTAAGGATTCACCACAAATTCTGCATTTGTATCTGCTCTTTTTCGCAAGTTTCCTTTTAGCATTAGTATTTTCCCTATTGAATATTTTCTCGTCACGTTTATCAAAGTAAGCTTTAAGCGATGCGTCAAATGGACTATTATATTGTTTGATCTTTACGTGTCTTTCAATCTTAGTCCAACTCATGCGAATAAGCTGTTTCGTATTATCTTTTGGACACGTTAGGAGCCACTTGTCTTTGCTTACGCCTGTATTGTCTGGTTTAAAGTACATTTTCATCAGTTTTCTAAATGAAGTTCTATGATGTCTGTGTTTAAGGTAAATTACGACTTTTTCATTAACATAAGTATCAATGTCTCTGAAAATTACTTTGGCTACTGTTGGTGACCAATAGTTTGCAATCCCTTGTAATACACGATTCAGTTTTTCAATTAGATATGCTGTTTCTCTGCCTTTTCCCCAGTCGAATACTTCCTTGATTTTCTGTTTAGCATTTTTGACACTTTCAAGTGATGGTTTAATGAATAATTTATTTCCATCCTTAGTTGGGTATTGTTTGAAGTTAAATCCGAGGAAATCGAATCCTTCACTAATATGAACAACTCTTGTTTTCTCCTTTGCTAACTTCAATCCACGTTTGTCTAGATATGGTTGTAATTTTTCGTACATCCCAACGGCTTGTTCTTTCGTAGGGCAGACGATAACGAAATCATCTGCATATCTAACAACGCCAACTGACGAGGTATACAATGTATCTCCCTGTCTTTTAGAGTGGATATATCTTACTCCAATTTCTTCTTCCATCCCATGTAATGCTATGTTCGCTAACAGTGGTGAGATGATTCCGCCTTGTGGTGTTCCCTTGTCTGTTTTATGGAATGTAGCATTGTCAACGTATCCACTTTCCAACCATTCTCTAACGATTTTGTTATTTGGGAAGTTTTTAATTCTTTCCATAATAAGGTCGTGGTTTAAGTTGTCAAAGCAGCCTTCAAAATCACCTTCGAAAATCCACCCCTTAGCGCTTCCTCTGCTTAATTTCACGAATAAATCGCTCATAGCGTCATGTGCGCCACGTTTAGGTCTAAATCCATACGATGTCATTTCAAATTTTGCTTCCCACTGTGGTTCTAGAGCAGTTTTAAATACGTTTTGGTACACTCTATCAACAATTACAGGAATGCCTAACGGACGTTTCTTTCCATTCTTTTTAGGGATATATGTTCTTCTAGCCGGTTTAACCTTAATATTTCTTATACTGTACATTTTAAGTTTGTTGTATAATTCAACTCGCTCTTGCGGAGTGTTAGAAATATATCCGTCTATACCAGCTGTCTTTTTGCCTCTATTTTCTTGCGTTACGCGCTTAATACTTAACAGTAAATTCGCTTTACTTCTAAGTAGAAGTCTTTGTAATTTCCTTACTTTTCTCGTTTGTTTAAGTTGTTCGGCACGATAGATTCGTTGTTGAAGTTTCCTTACATAGCGATTAACTTTCATCCAATTAATTGAGTGCCAGTTATCCACCAGTGGGGAAACAGCCGACGCAACGTACTCGTTGGTTTTCATAACATATCTCCCTCTCTTTAAGGATTATTCTTTTCGCTTTCTATTCGTGTTGATGACCACGTGGAAGTCTGCAATCTTTCGATTTGGGTATTGCCCTATTCGACGGCTTATACAAATGAGTTTTCACCTTAACTTTCGTTATGTCGACATTCGCTTTCTCCACGTTCCTTTACCCTCTACATATTGTGGTTTCCTTACGGTCACCCTACCTTAGATGAGAGGAATGTATAGGGCTTACCAAGTTTCACTAATAATAGATACGTTAGGTTAGGCATCCTTCTTTACTCCGGTGGATCTATGGGTCATTTCGCAGTTCCTCGACCGTAGAACTTTTCCTATCCACATCTACAAGCTTGTTCAATCACAGTACGCTTGTTGTCGGTAACGAAGACTACAAAGGTTCAGCTTACGCTTATACCTTCCTAACTTTCCCTAGCTCTTTTGGAATTCTGTGTAAATTCCTCCATTAAGCATTTAACCCTCATGCAACCCAACAATTCGATTACTCGAAAAGCAGTGTCGGGCGGGAACGTCCTCAATGACTAAGACGGTTTCTTATGGAAACACTATTATTTAGCAACTTCTTGTCGCACGGTCTAATCCTACTTTCACTAATTCTTGAGATACAATACAAACATCATAATTTTCTTTTTTTATCTTTTTTTCTAACCATTCACTTCGTCTATTTGTACTTGTTGAAGAAGTATCCAGGATACAGACCTTAGCACCAATCATTTCTAAAATATGCTTTAATCGTGGTCTAACATCCCTACCTTCAACGCTTGACCCGGTATCTCGAACATAAACAATAGATTTTCTTCCTTCAGATATCTCGCCCTTAATTATTTCCTGTAACTTCTTCTCTTTACTAAGAATTCTTTCTTGTTCAAATGGTTCTGGCTTCCAAATAAGTTCACCATTCATATAAAATGCCGGATAAGTAAATGGATTATCTGGGTATGAAATTCCAGTCTGAGTTAACGGCATATATAATTTAAACCCATCTTCTAACTCCTCAATGGATCTTTCAAAAGTGTTGACCATTCTCAGATAATTTTGTTGAAGATCTTCATCTGGTTTCACTAGTATAGTTGGCACATTCACGAATTCAACTGGATCTGGCCAAACATCAACTAATCTAACAAGTACTGTATTTTGTACAAGAAATTTTGAAAAAACAAACGGTGAAATACCTGGTAGTATTTTCTCGTTTCTTTTTGTCCCACCTCTTGATTGCTTGTTTGTATATTCAGCATTGGAATCTTGATTATAAGTGGTAGTTTCAATTACCCCATATTCTTCGTTCCATTTTCTAACTTCAGAATATTTATAACCATTTTCCACCATCAAAGAAGGAAACAGCCTCCATAAGGTATAATAAATATCTTCCGCTTTTCCACCAAATAATGTTCCCGTTCCTCCAACCACTTTCTTAGCTGCAGCTGCAATACTTCCAAGTGCATTTCCTTGAGCACTAGTCGATGCTTTCAATATCCATAGGTAAGAATTTGATGTTATCTCCAACTTTTCCCCGGATCCACACCGTACGTGAACCTTTCAGCTCATACGGCGCTCCATCTAGATTTATCTAATAATAATCCTTTCGAGTTTACATAGCTTCCTGAGTTGGTTTAGTTTCTCGATTTGTTTAGTGTGAAGGTTGAATCTATTAACATACTTTAATATGGTTTCTTCCTTAGTAGCGTGTATCGCTATGTGTATATCCTTATGAACAACAACAAGGTTTTGAAATTCGTCTGTTCCACCAAGAGAGGTAGGCATTTTATGATGACAATGAACGTCAGCTGCTTTGAGAGGTACTCCAGTAACATGACATCTTCCTTTTTGTGCGGAGTATTTAGATAATCTATTATCCATATACTCTACACTTCTATTAGGAAGTCTGGATTTCATTAGTTCAGCTAGTTCTTTATCCCAATCAAAGACTTTTTCATCAGTGTATGGGTTAATTGCCTGCGAATAATTTAAATTATTCTTGGTCTTCACTTGACTTATTGGAAATAGGTACACACCAGCAATTCTGTATGTTTTACGAGTATTTTCGTAAAACTTTAGATATGCTCCTATTTCTGGAAGATTAATAGGTTTACCATACCATGCTATCTTTTTAAGTCGGCTTTTGAGAGTTCGAAGAACTCTGTATTCAATATCGCTCATATCATTAACAATGTGAGTAGCGTATTGGAAGTTATTTTGAACTCCTAATACTACGGAATTGTAAAGATTGGCGTTACCGGCCGTAGGATGTTTGTGTATGTTATGAATTCTATCCTTCAATTTCGCGATGATTTGTTTTTGTTTGTCGTCATCAATATGAGAATAAAAGACTCTTTTGTTTCCTTTTCTAACGGCTTTAAATATATAACCTAAGAATGAAGAAGATTTCTTTCTAAGATTTATAATTTTTGATTTGTTAGGTGATATTTCAAGTTTTAGCCTTTTGTTTAAAAAGTCCACGACTGCATGAAACCACTTAACTGCTGATTCATAACTATTGGTCATGATTCGAAAATCATCAGCGTATCTCACTAAGAATCCCTCTTTAAGTTTGGAATTTCTTCTAAGGTTTGTATATTTCGAGTGATTTACAGAGTATTTATACCTTGTTTCAAAGCTTTCCCACTGGTCTGCTACCCATTGGTCTAAATCATTTAGAACTATATTGGATAGAAGAGGTGATAAAATTCCACCTTGAGGTACTCCTTTTGATGGTATGCCTTCTCCTTTAATCGGCGCTTTAAGCATTTTACTTATGACCGAAATTACTCTCTTATCCCTTATGCCAATATTCCATAATTGTTTGAGTAGAATGGAGTGATTCACGTTATCAAAGAATCCTTTTATGTCAATATCAACCGTGAAGTGGTATTTATTGATATTTACTAGCGTTTGAACTCTTGCAACAGCATGTCTTGTTGTACGTGTTGGTCTAAAACCATATGAGTGATTGTAGAACTTTCCTTCACATATGGGCTCAAGTATATTTAAGAACATATGCTGTACTATGCGGTCTCTTATACTCGGAATACCTAAAGGTCTTTTCCCTTTTGAATAATTTTTAGGTATCCATACACGTCTGACTGATTTGGGTTTGTAGTTCAATACTAGTTTTCTCAAATGATGAATAAACTTATCTTGATCAACTTTAGCAAGGTCTAGAATGGTTTGGTCATCCGTTCCCGGAGTCTTTGCACCCATATTAGATTTAACTTGCCGATATGCTAGCAAGATATTTTCATCGGAAATAATAATCTCTAACAAATCCTTAAAGTTTTTAGTACCTTCGCGGCTCCTCTGAAACAAATCATTTTGTATTCCCGTGAAATCGTAATATTGTTTATGTCGATTTGCTATTGCGCTCATTGGTGTAGAAATCATCTCCTTAAAGTGATTTCCAACTCACCTTCTTACCCGAAAGATGAGCTACAACTCTAACTCGGATTTTAATTAGAATTCTAGACTTGGGTCTATCCCTCCACTATGTTTCCATAGCTTCAGCGGTACTGTGACCCTACTTTCACAACCATAAACACACTTCAATTCGTAAGAATCTTATAGTGACCTCCCCACTGATAGGTGTTTAATTAGGAGTTGGTTGCTTACCACGTTCCGATATACCTAGCTTTGCATATACCCTTAGATGGTCGCTTTACACCTGTGAGCCTTATAGCCTCATCGTTGGCTATCCCGATTTTCATAACGAACAATTTTACTCATCGGTATCTCACCCTACATTTAGTAGTACGAAGGGTTTCCCAATCGTCAATCCTCTAGGCGCGTACATTCGCAATCTTCGTCAGTTCCCCACGGAACATTCTCATCATAGGTATTTTATAGCGTCCCGGCCTATCTCCAACCATACCTTCTCTATAAGAGTGGCTTCAGATTTGAATTCAGCCGACTTCACCTAGTTCCATACAGAATGCTTGTATTTCTATCAAATACTTGCATGTAGGAGTATCAGACTGTCGGTTTCAGCTCAACGTGACGGCTTTCATTTCCGACATCGGTATATCAGTTGTATCTAAGATTATTCTTAGACCACCTATTTCGTATCAAACGACACTTATAAGGTAACGTGTCACACGTTCATGAATCTCATCCACAATTGCAATATCAAAAAAATTTTTCATTTTTCTTCGAATGTATTCAATACTAGCAACTCTTCGTGGTTGACCCTGCTTTTTTGGTACCTCTTTTTGGTTACTTTGAATATGCTCTAATAAGTTCTTATTTCCCTCTTTAATGGCATGAATCAATTTCTTTTCATATACATACCATTCTTTTATTGATGAATAACGAGTTGCTACCTTCTTGGTCCATAAGCTTTCTCCACATTCTGAACAAAAGGCATTTGCGGGCTTTTGTGTATTTTGGAGCCTTCTTCCAGTTCCGAATTCGTCTTTATCCATGGTTCTTGTAGAACGCACTTCTATTTCTTTAGAAGGTTCATCCGTATCAGGAATCATTTTTATATCTTCAATTACCTGGTGAGCCTTTCCACAAGAAGGACAATAATAACCATATCGATAAGGTAATCTATCTTCACTTTGCTGTTTACTAGTTTTTTTCTGACTAAATTGAACAGCCGGAACGATAGATGAATCTCCTCTCATGGTCGTAAAAGATATAACGAAAAAAACTGGTTTTTTTGGTTTCTTTCTTCCACTCATTAACCAATCACGATGATAATTAATTAATTGACTCGTTCTTTCAATTACTCTCACTTCAGCATGAGGAATTATTTCTTTAATCTCTTCTGGCCACTTTTTAGTTAAAGAAGGTGGGCACATTAAAACACTATGATATCCTTCTTTATTTTTCATATCCGATAGTACATCAGCCACAGCAGTCATAATGGTACTTTATGTGTGGCATCCCAATCCGTAAGGATTGAGGTAGCCACTACCCATTTCGGGTGCGATAGGTAAGAATTTGAAGTAATCTCCATCTTTTCCCCCGCCTCACACCGTACGTGCGATTTTCACCGCATACGGCGTTCCATCGGGAAGCCATATTTTAAACTGTTGTCTCAGTTCTCCATAAAGCCTGTTATAGCATTGCGACTATAACTGACATCACACTAATTTGTTCAAATACGAATAAGAGTTAATTAATCCTCGAAAGCCGTACTTATTTAGCCTCTTTAAGCAACTTTCTAAGTTGCTCTATTTTCTTTCCACCTTTGGTATGGGTAACAGGATTTTCATTGTGAACCAGCTTGTGGCATGTTTTGCATAAGGAAACTAGATTTATCACCTTATTGACTTTATTGAGCGGTAGTTTAGGGTTTTTGTGATGTGTATTAAGATTCCATTCATATAGTGAAACCTTACAGCAGTTACATTTCCCCCTATCTCTGTTAAATGCGTACTCTCTATTTAGATAGAATTCGAAATTATATATCGGATAACGGTTATTGAGTTGATAGAAAGGAATATCCTCTTGGAAGAAATTCGGTCTTTCTAGTGCCTCACGTTTGCCAGTTGTCCGTTTATAAATATTTCTACCTTCTTCTGTGTAGGGAGACATTAAGAGATTCACTTTCATTGCATTACGTTTAGGAGTAAATGCAAATTTGGTTATTCCTACTTTGGCTCCATGCTCTTCAACGAAGAACACCTTGCTTTTTTGCTCTTTATGTCTATCTCTTCTATTTATAAGGGTGTCCGCTGGAGTAGTTAGTTGATGATATCGTCCTCGACGATTGTTCATAAACAACCATGTTCTCCATTGGGCATAATGAATACGTTTATCAAACCCTTGAAATATAGTAGATACGTTGGCGATTTTATAATAATTTGCTATACCGACAATCTTTGAGTTGATACTCTCGATTATGGCAACCTGTTTGGATTTAGTACCGCGATGGTCATAAAGGGTTTTAATATCTTTATTAATTTCCTTTATTTTCAATTTGGCTTTATCCATATTAGGAATAGCTTTTCCTTGTATGCTGCCTTTTCTAAGCCGATGTTCTTCTGCAAAAATCCAGAATCCTAAGAAATTGACCCTATTAGTTCTCACATCAGTAATTAAGGTCTTTTCCTTGGATAGCTCCAGTTTCAATTGGTGGTTAAAATATTTCTCCACTTTTTTGAGAATCCTTTTGGCATTTTCCTCACTTTTACAGAGTATAACCCAGTCGTCTGCGTATCTGATTAGAAATGTATCTTCGTGTCTTTGACGAACACGTTGTAACCCATTTCGAGAAACGTCTTTGACCTTATACCTAGCTGGATGCTCTTGGAACATTCTAGCAATCTCCCAATCAAAGTAATTAAGATAAATGTTAGCCAGAAGAGGTGAGATGATACCGCCTTGTGGTGAACCACTAACGCTGTCTCTGAAGTTACCTTCTTCCATAATTCCTGCTTTTAGCATCTTCTTAATCATCATAAGCACTCTTTTGTCTCGGATTCCTAATGTCCACATTATTTCAATCAACTTATTGTGATTGATATTATCGAAATATCCTTTAATATCGCCCTCTATTACCCAATAGGTTTTGCTTCTCCTAATACGTTCTAGTGTTTCAGCAATGGCTTGTTCAGCTGAACGCATTGGTCTGAAACCAAAGCTGTAATGGTAAAACTTAGCTTCTGCTATGGGTTCAATGACAATTTTGGCTATTTCTTGTATGATGCGGTCTATCATGTTAGGAATACCCAAGGGACGTTGCTTACCATCTGATTTGGGAATGTACTTTCTTCTTACTGGACTAGGTTGATAATTATTGATATTCCTACGAATTAGGGACATCAACTTATCTCTGTCCATTTGAAGATAGTAATCAATAGTCTTACCATCAATACCAGCAGTTTTGCTTCCTTTATTACCCTTGATATTATGAATGGCGGTCAGTATAGTCTGCTCGTTCTTCATAAGTTCAATAAGGTTATAGAAAGGTTTATTGCTTTCTTTGGCTAATCGGTACATACTATCAAGTGCTAGTTTTAGCTCTTTTTCGTTTTGTGGAAATTGTTTATTATCCTTCATTTCTATGTGGATCGCCCCCTTGATTAGAGAAAATGGACTATCCGAAATGAATTAACTCTTTTACTCTCACATGGTTCGTTTGAACATTTTCCTCAATTAGTGCAATACTTCTCGACTAACACCCTTCCCTAGAATAGTTTCTACCCTCTCTTACATTTCGTTGCAGAAGCAACTTATAGCAAGATACAAACGGCTATTCATTATTGGTACTATGGTGTCGCTGACTTCCAATAAGTTTCATAAGTTCCAATACCTCCACTTATTGGCTCTCGCACGTTCCCTTTAAACCAGCCCTTCTTTTACATTCCTTAGATGCCCTCTATACTCCGGCGCAACTTGTTCATGAGTAGACTATTCCTAACTCTCATGAATCTTATATAGGCACTGGAAAGACCTATATAAGCAATTTCTCTACTGGCAAAAGGGAAATACCTTCACGCAAATCCCAACCATATATCTCGTTATTAGGTTGGGGAATGAGTAACGGAGCGTACATACGAGGGTTCGATTTCGCTCATCATAGAATGTTTTTAAAGCCTACCGCCCTATATCCACGTTCAACGAGTTCGCTTCAAGGACGACTTCACCTAGCTTCAGACCTCTATCACATTGGAATGATAGACGCATGTAGGAGTCTCATAGACATGACTTGACTTGGAATATTAGCCATGACAGGGAAATTTCACCCTGTAAATCGTTTAAAGAGTTGTAACCAATCTTATAAAGATTCGGCCCCCGCTTTTCGTGTTTAAGCTACACTTATAGCGGAACGTGCCGCACTACCTGTCGACATTTCGCCTTGGATGATTACAGCCTTACTCTTAGCAAGTTTTTTCGCTACAGCAGTACTTACATGAGCTTGAACTGGAAACAATTCACGTTTATAAGTACTAATTTTAGGACTAATATGATCCACTAAAGGATTATGAATTGGTGATACCTCTCTGCTAACTTTATTAATCATTCCCTCAACATTTTGTTGCATATACTCTGTCAAATCTGATACCATTTCTACTTCAGTTCCAGTACCCTCTTTGCGGAATCTTAACTTTTTCTCTTTAATCATTTTAGAGATTAAATTATCAACCTCTTCTTCTGTAGCTTGTAACTTAAATAAGGAAAATCCTTTTGGAAATAATTTAGAATCAAAGTAAATATCTACAGATTGTAAAATTCCTATATTTAAAAATTCATGAAAAATAATATCTTTCCATTCGGGTAGGATATGTAGTCCAAATTTGCCTCCGCCTAAAACTGTACGTAAGTCATCTGCTGGATCCCCAGTAAAAGATAAAATATAATCATCATTTCCCATTAATTCATCATGAACAACAACAATTGCTTTTCTATTATTAATAATAGTCATTGGAAATTTTTCGTATTTCCCTTTTTCTGTATAGAGTTCCAATTCTTTTGTATAAGTATAATCTGTTAAGCCTTTCTCTCCGTTTCCGAAAGACAAACCACTTGATCCTATATCAATAGCAGCCTTCATAGCTTGTACAGTAGAATCATTACCAGCAATAATAGTTAAAAGCAGTTTTGCTCTTTGCCAATTTTGCTTTGGTTTTTCATAGGCTAATCCATAGCAAAAAGCAGTCTGCCATGCATCATCAAGATATACTTCAATCATTTTTGGTGTTTCTATTAACTCTTCTGTTATACTTATCGTTTTAGTTTCCTTCATGCTTTCTACCTAATAAGAATAGAAAGCATCGATGCCTCTATCTAATTAGGTAGGGCACCTCCCTTTTATTATTTCATTTTTTTATCAATATACATATTAGATATATAAGACATTGCTGTATCAAAAGATGGACAAAGCTCATTAGATATAGACACTACTTCGGATCTTTTTGAATTATGAATCAAAAACCAATATTGGTTGTATTGATAACCGCAATATTCTATATATCTATCTTTGTATTTGAAATACGAGAACTGAACAGTTTCTATGTTCATATTTTCACCTTTGTGTGTGGTTATAATCTCATTTCCCATTACATTGTGCTTCCTGATTGGTTTAATCTTTAACAAGCGGCACAAGGGATACGCTTCCTTCTAATCCTGCTACTATATCTAGTAGATTCTGTCGATTTTCGATATTGATATCTTTTATTTCTTTAACCTTGTTAGCTGCTACGTCATATTCTCCAATCATTAATTCTATTTCCATCCACCACCAAATTTTATGGTAAGTTTCATTCCCATGATGAATCTGCTTTAAAATGCAATATCCATCCTGTTCTACTTTCTTTTCGATTTGTTTTACTAGTTCCTTGGTGGTCCTAGAATTCTTGGTACCCTCTTTTAATTTTCTCTTTTTAGATTGCTTTTTCGTCGTCATACCTCTCTCAATCCTTTCTGTTATGAATTCATCTATACAAGTGCTTCATTAAAATAACGCAAAAAAGCCTTTGTGATTTAATGTAGATAAATAGCTTATAAGCTATTTATTTTCATCAACCACAAAGGCTGTTAACGTTATATTAAGACTGCTAATCCCTTAAGGGATTGCAAATAAAAAATAAAAGTACGAAACATTTGTATAGTGGTATTATATCCCTACTTTTCTTTTAAGACAAGTAGATAACAAAATTGGTTTTCCCTTATATAATATATATTTTTAAAAGAATTGTTTTTATTAACTTAGTATTTATTTGCTTGCAAAAATTACAACCGCCCCTTGGAAATTTTTCAACCTATAAATACCTTAAAAAATTCACAATAGGGGTTGAAAATTTTACAAAGCGAAAATTATTAGATAATTGCGCCTTGTAATTTTTACAACCCCATGTTATATTTCCGCTTTGTAAATTTTGCAAGGGGGGATGTAAAAAATTCAAAACGCATTGGAAAATTTACAACCCTCCCTTACAATTTTGATAATGCGGAAAATATTAGTGGGTAACTCTAACATTATTTGTAGTTTTGAATAAAGATTGCTTAAGACATTTTAATGACTCTTTATTATTTTTAAGAATACAAAAATTTGAGGAAAGATTGTTCAAAATGTATTTTCTTTTAATAACACTAAAGAAAAAGAATTATAAGATATAAGCATATTAAAGATACAGGAAGAATGACGAAAATGTTTTTTGGCAATTAAATAATAACAAATAGAAGTTAATCTTTATGCTATATAGACCAAAATCATATAAAGCAATCCAATATCTTATAGCATTATAGATAAATTTAATATATTATTTGATTTATTTTTTACGCCGAAAGGTATTGTATGATAAATATTTGGTCTCTATATATTAACCGGTATAAATTTCCGTTCAACAGTGCAACTGGTCCTAGAAAGCGCTGGTGATTTTGCAATGGAGAATGTAGCTCCGTTAAAGGTATACTTTGTATAAACAAGCAATTTATCGCCGTTACCACTTCCTGTGAAAGTTACTTTTAACGTTCGCCTTTTGACACACCAAGAGTTTCTTGGTGCAGTGAGTCCGTCAACTCCTTATCCTACCTTCGGTCCGTTACCGTTGCCAGACGCCATATAAGGCTCTCTCGCCTTCGTGGGATTTTCCTTTGGTAATCCCCTTGGGTTAAAGTAAAAGAAAAAAGGACGCTCAGAAGCGCCCTCAATACGGAATAGAACTGTTTTGTTTTTTTAATTAATAATTTTTTTTATTTTATCAATATCATTATCAAGAACTCCATAAACAACACCGGGCATATTATACACATACTTACTATTTCCGAAGGTATATGAGAGGATAGGTGTAATGGTCATGAAATCATGATTCCCTTCACTTTTTTTATTAAGATTATTAATTTTTATTTGCTTTTTTTCTTGTGAATGAATGTTGAAAGACTGGTCAAACTCGTATGAAATGTCTTTCGTAAGGTCGTGAATTTCAGAAAAATTAATATCCTTGTCTGTTTTATTTTTAACACTAACATCTAAAGATAAAGAAGGATAACCAACATTATATTTACCCGAGGGTTCAATATGTTGATCTTGATAAGAAACATCACTTTGGATAGCTAAATTCCCAAAATTATATGCTTTTACATCCTCATTACCAAATTGAATAAGAACTTGATCTGCTGTTTCAACTTTATCGGTTAAGACCTTAGTAGTAACAATGATGTTAATCAACTTATAGTTTTGGTATATAATTCCTTCATCCACTTGGTAATCTATAACATCAATATTTGGATTGTTAAACTCAATAGATGACACCAAGTCTTTAATTGAAGAATTGGTGTTTTGGACATCTTGAACACCAAAAATATTAAAGGCCATACCATCTTTATTCTCAACGATATAACTTATAAAGTTATCACCGAATTTGAGATTTATATAGTTATGTTGATTACCTTCGACACGTTTGTTGTTTGTTTGAAATATCAAAAAGAAAACAACAAAGGCCAAAGCAACAATTGTTACTAAACTAAATACTTTTTTTCGGCTTTGTATCATGAAATTTTTCCTCGCTCAATTATTGATATACGACCTGTAAATAAGTATCTTTACGCGGAGCATAATGGTAAGTTTTTTTATCAGAATATAACAGACCTTGTGTATTATACAATCTTACTCTGACATACCTCTTATTATAATCACTATAAAAAGCAAGTTTACTATATTTACTGTTGCTTGCTGGAATAGTGATGGCAACACTATAAGTGGTTGTCACAGAATTTGAAACCCCTAATGAATTTGAAATACCTTTTGCAGTTACCCCAACATTAGAAGATATAGTTGAACTTGCTGATTGACTTTTACTCCAAGTATATGAGCTTGCTTTTGCCCATGATCCTGTTAAGTACCTAACAAATTTTTTCACAGTTGTTGGTCCTGAAAGCGTAGTTACTGCTGTATGTGCAGCCATTGTAGTGAATTCCGGTTCTGATAACTGACCTTCAACCTTAACACTTTCTCCTAGTTCTACATTTTCTTCTTCCTCACCACTGTAACCTAAACTTACTTGTGGAACCATTAATAAAAAAATCAACGCGAAAATCGTCCCCTTCAGAATACCCTTTAATCCTTTCATAGTTCCCCTCCTAATGATTGAATTTTCAAATAATTACATGTTTTTCAAAAGCACCTGCATACCTTCTTAAAACTACAAAAACAGGTAAAAATAACCATTACATTACTACCCCATCATTAACTCTAATTACCTCTGCATTAATTCCGGCAAAGTTTCCACATTGATTACAATCGCTTACATTCCAGTTAACTTATTTTTTTCATCATTTTTTCTCCTCCCTAAATTTTTTGTTGTTTATATCAATTTAATTGATACCTTTGTTTAACACTTATTTTAAATTAGTAATTTAAATATGAGTTGCTTATTTGTGAGGTTTATTCTAAATTCAATTGACTTAAAAAAATTATATACTAGAGTATGTTGTTAAAATATCAGATTTTTCGTTAGATTGGCTATATAATGGATAACCTCCATCTTGATTTTCTAATTCGGTAATTTTTTTATATCTCAATTGGAACAATATCTTTATCTAATTGTTGATTAATATCCATTATTGATTCCATTAATTGTATGTCCTATTTTGTATCCGAGATAGATTTCTGAAAATTAAGAAGATTTAGTTGTTTAATAATTGACGGATTTTCAATTCCTTGTTTTTTCAATGTTATTTCTATTGAAGAAAATAAATTTAAAACCCAGAAAATGAAACAATTTCATATTTATTGGTATCTAATTTAAACTCAGAATACTTTACTATAAGCCAATTACTTATAGTAAAGTAAATTTGATCTGATAACTCATAAGAGAGTTTATCTATTATTTCCAGAGCCATTTTGGTAGAAATTAAATAGTTCACTAGTTCTTGTTTGCTATCTCTCCGTGAAAAGATAAAAGTAATCGTTTGTTGATAGTAAATTGTTTGGTAATAATTGAATCTCTAGAAGGGGTTGAAAGTTGAGGTTTTTTAAAATTTTTGAATAAAGCCATATATCATATAAATTACCCATTTTATAATCTTGCAAAAAAAGGTTCAAAATCATGAGTATTAGTTAATAATTTTGCTTCCAGGAATAATATAGAGTATATAAATCAATATTTGACTCTGCTTTTATGGGGATTCCATTTTGTTGAACAATTGAGTATGATATTTTTCTTTAACATTGGTTATATTACCTCTTATGTAATACTCTAACACATTTTTGGGATTATTTGTATTCAAAATTAAATAAAAAGATAATGCACACAAATTATTTACACGTATTTATAACTAACTTAAGCATAACACTTCTTGTTAAACTATATATTGGAAAATTTATTATATTTCTTTTGAATCATTGTTAATTAAAGTGGTTTTATATTAAAAGAAATTTTATTAAAAAAGAAAAAATATCCTCCTTATAACTTATATATATAGAAGCTACCTACAATATTATTTCACATACTTCATGGTGTAATGTTGTACCAGCTGCAAGAATTCTCCCCTATTAATTTTTTATATTGTGGTTATTTTGGATACTGCCAATTTTTCTCTCGTTCTTAAAAACTGTTATTATTAAATGCTCTTCATCCAATTTACATAAATAATTGCTAGTCTTATATTCAAATTCTTCCATAGATCTCACCTTACTTGTTTGATTGCGTTTGATTAATCATAACTACCTCTAATTCTCATCTCCTTTTCTTTTTACATTTTTACTGTTCCCCTGTAATGATCCCTTCTCGAACCTTCGAAAAGACACTGAAAAAGAGTTAGAAGCAAATAATGCAATGACAATAGGAGAAGGGTCGAAACCTTTTATTCAAAGAGAGGCCGCTCACCTACAATTATTCCATCTCAATAAACAAACACTATTTTCTTGAATACATAGTTATTATCAATATTGCTTATTAAGAGATTTGCAACCTTCAAAATAATATTGTGCGCTTAGCAGCTAGATTAATATGAAGAAAAGGACCAAAAATGGTCCTTACTAAAATTGTTATAGTTAGCTTCTCTACATTATTATTAAACTTGCTTATAAAATTCATAATGGGAGAAATTTATGTCAGTGATCCAACTACCTGTTTTATTCACCCATTCTACTATATTATCTTTATATCTTTCTTCTAGCCAATCCATAGCAAATTCGTTCGGTGCATAAATAGTTAAAATATTATTTTGAACTTTTATTAGGATATCTTTAAACCAAGTATCGAAAGAGGGTTTAGAAATATTTGCTTGTGCAGATTCTAGAACAACAGCTAAAAGCAGTTTTTCATCTTGTGTCATATTCTTTTTTAAATGTACCTCTGTTTCAGAATAGGTAATAGATGAGTCAACTTCTTCACTTTTATCTTTTTTATGAATATTTTTAAGTATATCTTTATATTGTAAGTATTTATTGTAAATCTCCTCATAATCTAATTGTTCTGGAAGGATATCCGCTTTGTTTTTTAAATGCTTCCTGGTAAAAACTTCGTGCTCTTTGCGTAATCTAGGAGGTAATCCTTCACGTTCTTTTTTTAGCATTTTCTTTACATGAGCAGGTGCATTTTCAGGGATAATTATATTATTATCTCCCTCTATTAGCTTTTTAGATAATAAAGGAGTTTGTTTCCTGACTTTAAAAATAGGACTCTCTTCCATATTATTCCGAGACTCATTTATTACATTAAACTTATAGACAAAGCCGTAATGCTCTAGTATATCTAAATAGGTATGTAATGTTTTTCTTGATTTATCCATTTTCTCTGAAATCAATTCAAAATTGGGATACACATAGTCTTTTTCCCCATAAGCATGTCTTTTTAAATATGCATATAATCGTGTGGCGTCTCCCAGATAAAATCCCCAAAAGTCAAAAAAATAGTTATTAAAAATAGTAAGCTCACCATCAATTGCTGGAATAGACTCTCCGTGCTCGTCTAAACTAAAATTTCTAACTTGATTTTCCTCAAAGATCAATTTATCTTGCTCTGGGTAAAAATAGGTTTTATATTCTTGAGTATCCTCTATATTTATCAATTTACTTCTTTGCGTAAACATACCTGTATCTTTTAATCGAAAATACTTTAGTTTATCCTTTTTACCTTTTAAATTATAATACTCTTCTTCCACTATTGTTCCTCCTAAGTAAACCCAAGTAAACAAATTAAAGAAGGAGTTTTACTTGCTAAAACATATATTTATGTTAAAATATTTTCAAGAATATAAGTTTAGAAAACTCCCGCTTTCACTCAATTAAACTACTATCAGTTTAGCGCCTGATAGTTTAATTGTATCTAGGTGGGTTTTTTTATTTTATCATACAAGCTTTTGTTTATGGATTAAACAAAAAGGGAAAAACCCTATGACAAAATACCAAATCGAAATTTGGCCTTTTCATAGGGTTTTTCCCTTTGTATTTAATATTGAATTTATTAAAACATACTTTTTGGAATTATTCAATAGGATTAATTTCCAAAGATATTAATTATTTCAATATGATGGAATTTATTTCTCTTATTAACTCTTTTTCTTCATTAATTTTTAATAAGTAATCGGCTTGTTCCTTAGAAATTAGCAATTTTACTTCTTGGACTTTTTTACATCTATTTTTAGGTTTTTCTTGAATTATAGAAAGTAAAACACTAGATCTTATATTTTCATTACAATTTGTAAAATTTTCCTTTAACAAAGAATATAAAATCACATAATTATCTTCAGATGTAAAACCTATCCGTTTTAATAAGTAATTTTCCATCTTAATATCCCTCATTCTTATATCATCTTCTATTTATTTTAACTTATATATACAAACATTTTATAAATTTCTATAGATATCTCTCAATAAAGTATATAATTCACCAAAAAAAAGCTAACTAAACCAACGTTTACTTAGCTGTTATTATACTTTAGATATTAAGTAATAAAGTTCCAGTATACAGTGAATTTCTTTATAAATTTCCTATTCTTTTGTAACGTTAATGACATATTACCTATATTATAACCATTTTGAGGAAGAAAACAACTTTATTTTTAAAGTCCTTTGGACACTCCATTTATTTATTCACTCTTCAATTAAATTGGCTATTAGTTATCATTTTACCATCATCATAATAAAACTATAGTATAAAGTATATATAAAAAATAAACAAAATGTTAGGGTCTAAAGTTAGAGTTATAAAGAAGTTAATAGTAATTTTTATATAAAAAAGAAACCCAAGGTATCTTGAGCTAGATATTAGACTAACCTAAATAAATGAGACACTATAAAACACCTTCGAATGGTACACTTAAACAAAGTACTAACTCGGAGGTGTTTTGCGTGGGCAAAAACATATATTCAAGTGAGGTTAAATGGGCAGTTGTTAAAGATAAGATGAGTGGTCAGTTTACGAATCAAGAAATCATGCAGAAATATGGAATTAAAAATGTTTCTCAAATCAAAACGTGGATGAAATGGTATCGGGAAAATCAAGTTCATCGATTCGATCAACCTATAGGAAAACAGTATTCATACGGGCATGGTCCAGATAATTCAAGTGATGAAGATAAAAAAGAACGTCAAATGAATCACTTAAAGCAGGAAAATGAAATCTTAAAAAAGTATTTGGAAATCGAAAAGGAGTTGAAAAGGAAATTGTCCTCCAATTAGTACAGACATTACGAAAAAAATATACTGTATCAGCTATTTTATCTGCTTTACATGTTCCAAGATCTACGTATTATCGCTGGGCATCTTCGCAACCAATGGAGTTATCTAAGGAGGAGGAAACAATTATTTCCCTCTGCAAAGAAACAAAGTACCGATATGGACACCGGAAGATCAAAGAGCTGTTAAAGCGTAATTATCAAATTAAATTAAACCGTAATACTGTTCAACGGATTATGCAAAAATATCATCTTCAGTGTAGAATAAAGCAAAAGAGAAGGTGGAAATCACAGGGGGAATCGGTCATTGTTGCGCCCAATTTATTACAGCGAGAATTTTATGCAAGCAATCCTAACGAAAAATGGGTAACGGATATTACCTATATTCAATATGGTCCAGATACTTTATATTTATCTACCATCATGGATTTGTATAACAATCAAATCGTTGCCTATAAGCTTTATCCCCATCAACAAACTTCTTTAGTAATGGATACCTTGGATGAAGCACTAGAAAAACGAGGGAATCCTGAAGGAATAATCATCCACTCCGATCAAGGCAGTGTCTATGCTTCTTATGCGTATCAAAGTCGGGTCAGAGAGCAGAATTTAGTCAGTAGTATGTCACGCAGAGGAAACTGTTGGGACAATGCCGTCATTGAGTCCTTTCATTCGAATCTAAAATCAGAGGAATTTCAGTATGTTAAATTCCATTCTTTATCTTTAAAAGAAGTAAAAGAGCGTGTAGATCAATTTATGAGATATTATAACGAAGAACGTATTCAAGAAAAATTAGGCTACCACACACCAATAGAGTTTGGTAATATGGCAGCCTAAGAAGGTGTTTTATTACTGTCCCATATTGCTAGGTCAGTCTATATCTTGGGTTTCTTATATTTTTTTATTTATAATATGTCATTGATCTTTAATGTATCAAATAATATATCAAAAGCTTTATTTATTTTTTCTCGCTCTTTTCCTTGAGGAAAAGCAATCTCCTCTGATGTCCCATACACTAGATAGTCATTACGTCTATTAGTTGCTGATAGTTTATCTGCAATGTAAGCTTCAAACGCCCTTGCAGCCATTTCAATAATATTACTCCAATATTTAGATTCATTTCCATTGTCTAACTCGATTGCATTTAGGTAATATTGTGATTTATCAGTTGGATAAGGTATTCTTTCAACTCTTTCTCCAGTAATTTTTTCATGATACCAAGCCATAGCCAATGCATATTTTTTAACTTCTCTTTTTGCCCTTCTTTTGAGTTTTTCTTTTTCTTTCTTTAGTGAAATTTCTGATGCTCCATAATACTGAGAAAAATCAAGTCTTCTATTTATGCTTTCTCGCTGAATAGTACATTCTTTTTTTATACCTAATGCTATATCTCCGTTAAAACGTTCATAATCTCTTTTTAAAGCAACTCCTCTATAAGTTACATCATCTTTGTTTGTGTTTATGAAATATGCTGTTCCATTTCCTTCTCTTAAACTCTCAGATAAATATTCTAAGGCACTTTTTATTTGAGAAGGTATTTGTTCACCTAGTGTATTACATTCTGTTCCATATCCTCTACTACTTGTATTTTTATGACTTTTAATGTAAATGTAGTGATCAATGCTATGAAATAGCTCATGGGCGAGAATTCCTAAACAACCTTTATTTTTTGTCATATTAATAACTCTTGATAGAGCCTCATAAGTACCTAATGCATTTCCGCCTCTTCCTCTTGCTCCAAAAGCTAGTCCAAGTGTTCCATCTAAAGATAAAGAAGTAACATCAATTTCAAGTACATCTGCTAAATCCAAAATTGCTTCTGAAGCTCGAACTAAATGCTCCATGCCTTTTTCATCATCCATATAATGGCCAAATTGCACTCCTCGAAATCCAAACAACTCCACCAAATCTTCAGGTTTTTTTACCGGGCTTGGTTTCCCACCTCTTCTATCAGGTCTTTCTGGTAATACTCTTTCCCATTTACTATTTTTCTTTTTTGTACCTTTTACGCCATTTTCCTTTTTCCCAAAGATATCGTCCCATGTATTTATTTTTGATGCTGTATTAATAGATGATTTATATCCTGCCCTCAGAAAAAATTTTAAGAAGCTTTTCCCTAAAATAAAGAAATTTGTATCTGATTCTTTATTTCTTTCTAATATAAGCGTTTTGGAAAAACCAACAATAAAGTCTGAAACATCGTCCCACTTTTTCACTTTATTAATAAGTTCTAAGAAACTTTGGATTGCTAACATAAAGTCTCTTCTTCCCTCTTTTGTTTGAACAGCGGGAACCTTATCTATTCTATTAATAATTAATTGCTTCAATTTAGCAACTCCTGGTTCTACACCATTTTCCTTTTCAAGCTTCAGAGAAAAAGATTTTGTTAATTCTCTTTTGGTTATTAATTCCTCTGAAAGAAGCGGATTAAGCTTTTCTATGTTTTCTAATTCTTCCTCAGAATGATTTTCCTGAAATCTTCTTTTTATTTTATCTAGTTCTTTTCTAGAACCAGTAATAAAGTCTCCAACGTCATATGCAACATTCTTATCAATTTGCTTTTCTGTTCTTATTTCTTTAACTTTCTTAATATTAAGATCAAAAATACTTAATTGTGAGTTCATGTTTATATCCTCCTAAAAAACGGATTAGAATATTAGATCTAATCCGTTTTTTCCATTTAATTAAATAATCAACTCTAATTGCCCTTTTGTATTTGTTAGTAAATCTTCTGCAAAATCCTCTTTTAGAATAACTTTAAAAATTGCTTCTAAAATTGGGACGACTATACTATTTCCTGCTAGTTCGTAAAGAGTAGCATTTCTACAACCCTTTCTAGAAGGGAATTGTTCCAAGATTAATTCAAAATCCCTATCATCAAAACCCATTAATCTCCATACTTCTCTTTCAGTTAGATATCTATATCCCTCTTTATCTTTTAATCTAATAATTCCAGCGTTAGGACATCGATCTTGTCTTTCTGTTATAGTCCAACAATAATCTTCTATTACGGATAATCTACGTTTATACTTATCCGTTTCCTTAACTGGGTTAAATTCTTCTATTCTACTCAACATACTTGGAACATTAACCAAATACTGAGAACCAGTTACTTTATTCTCTAAGAATCCACTAATATGACGCATTGGGGTTCTTTCTAATTTATTGAAGTCAAATGCCTCTTTTCCAAAAATGGATATACAAAACACTCTTTCTCTTTGCTGTGGAATACCAAAGTCAACAGCATTTAAAACATCGAAAGAATTTGTGTATCCTAGTTTACGCATTTGTTGAATATAAGAGTTAAACGGGCCAATTAGGTCTCTATCTAAAACGCCTTTTACATTTTCCCAAATTACAACTTTTGGTTTCCACTTCCCCATATTTTCTATAATTTTAAGCGTTTCAAACATTAATGAACTGCGAGTCTTAGTCTTTATATTTCCACCTTTTCTATATCCTGACCTTGAAAAATCTTGGCAGGGAGATCCGTGGATAAGGATATCCGGCTTCAGATTCCATCCAACAACGGATTGTGGTTTATGAGCATGGTCATATAGAGCATTATAAGCACGTACTCTATTTTCTTTTATCTCTACATAATCTATAGCTTTATGATCAACCCCCAGATTTAATAAAGCTTTTCTTGGGGCCCCAATACCTCCGAATAATTCTAAAATTTTTATCATATCAATCACCGTCACACTAATTTTTTTATCATCCCATTTGGAGTTATTATCTTTACAGATACATCCCTCTTTGTTCTGGTTTTAGTTATTACAGTCTTGCTGCCATTGTCGTGATGTTTTACCTCTTCATCCACAATTTTAGAAACGGATTCAAGACCTTGTACTAAATGATAATTTTCGCCTTCACCTAGCTCACCATTAATCGCTCCGCTTGCTAATAATAAAGACAATTGCCCTTGATTAAGCGGCAGAATAGGTTCTCCACCTATACTTAATTGACGTGGCTTGGTTCTATTCATAAAAGCTTCGAATCCTTTACTCTCTCTAATACTTTCAACAAAATCGTCTTTATTTGCCAATTTTGTATAAAATGTAGATAAGTTTTTATAACCGCTTGGTACATTCCATTTAAATTCTCTAGTTACAATCTGATCAATCGTATTTACATTCTTTAATATAAATTCCTCGGAATCCATTCTTAATAAAAAATCAAATAATTTTTCATTAATTCCTTTATATTTTCCTGCCTTTTTTCTTCCAATAAAAATACACTGTTTATAGTCTTCATAATCCTCTTTGGAAAATCGCATAATGCCAACTTCATTAAAGTTAGTTGCTAAAAACCTAGAAATTTTTTGATCTGCAAAACGATATGAAGGAATAATATATATCAATATTCCATTCTCTTTTAGATATCTATAATTCCTTTCTAATTCAACCCATTCTTTTCTTTTGGCTGAAGAATCATCCATCCCCTTTAATGCAAAATCATATGGTGGATTAAGAAATAAGAATGACACAGCTTCAATTTGTATTACCATAGATTCTATAGGGGCATTTATACAATGATTCAAAAGCTTTGAAGCGCGTTCAGCACGTCTTCTATCAAGTTCGACTCCATAAGTATTAATAATAGTCTCTTCATTATTAAAGGCAGCTGCAAGTTGATTTAGAATCTCTCCCTCTCCGCAAGTGGGATCAAACCAAACACCACTACCTTCGACATTTAGTAATTTAATGATATATTCACCTTGTGTTTCAGGTGTTGCAAAAAAACCTGCTTTTAGTTCCGATAGGTAAGTCTTTGATGTAATCTCCGACTTTTCCCCCGGTTAGCACCGTACGTGAGACTTTCACCTCATACGGCGCCCCATCTAACTGGTTATACAGTTTACTAGTCTTTAATAGGTTGAAGTTTGCAAGCTTTACGAAGCTTGTTTAATTTCTTTAGTTGATATTCGTTTATATTCAACAACCTCATATATTTTTCTATAGTTTCCTCTTTCGTAGCATGAACCAAGATATGAGCAAATTTATGAAGTACAGCCAAATTTTCGTATTCGTCAGTTCCACCTAAATATATAGGTGTAATATGGTGGCAATGATAGTTGTGAATGTCTATAGTTAGGTCCACACCTGTAACAAAACATTTGCCTTTACTGGCACTGAACTTTGAGACACGATTATCATTGTATTGAATGCTTCTTTTCTCAATGTAAGTTTTAGCTAGTTGTTGCACAGCTTTTTGAATGTTATACATGAGATTGACTTTACTATTTAGCTCTCTACCTTTCGGACTGTAGTCATTAATATCCTGTTGAAATTGTTTCACCACGATAGATTTCACCGCTGAAACAGGAATTAAAGGTACTTCTTTGATGGAAAAGGTAGTGTAATTGTATTTTTCATATCCTTTCACTTCACATTTGCCTGATCCACTAATTTTTGAAAGATTATTCCATATAGTTCGGTAAGTTTTGTAGGCAATTTCTTTCATATCAACGCTAACGTGCGATGCAGCAGAAAAGTAGTTATGAATTCCTCTAATATAAGAGTTGTATTCATATGCTTCTTTTCGGGTGTTAGAACGATATAGTGTTCTAGCTCTTTGGCGTAAGGATTGTATAATATCTTGTTTCTTTTTATCGCTGATGAAACTATGTGCTACGATTCTTTTTCCTTTCCTAACCCCTTTAATTTTGAATCCAAGAAATTCGGATTTTCTTTTGCGGAGATTTGTTATCTTCGATTTTTCTTTCGAGATATTTAAACCTAGTCTCTTTTCAAGGAAATTTTGTACTGCAAAATACCATCTTTTCGCTTCATTATATGAAGTTGTGATGATTTTAAAGTCGTCTGCGTACCTAACAATAAAGCCTTGCTTCATGTTTGTTTTGGTCTGCAAAAAGCGGTATTTACGAGTATCTTTACTTCCTAGTTTGCTAATGTCGAAGGTTTCAAATTGGTCACTTACCCAATGGTCGAGTTCGTTAAGAACGACATTTGAGAGTAAAGGGGAAAGTATTCCACCTTGTGGAACACCTTTGTTTGGTATCCCTTCACCTTCAATATTGGCTTTTAACATCTTTTTAATAATTGCCAGGAGCCTTTTGTCCTTAATACCTAAAGAAAATAGTTGTTTAATCAATTTGTTGTGATTGACGTTATCGAAGAATCCTTCAATGTCAATATCAACAACATAATGATTTTTCCCTACGTTTATAAGGTTTAGCATCCTTGCAAGAGCGTGATGTGTTGAGCGGTTTGGTCTAAAACCGTAGGAATGTTCAAAGAATTTCGCTTCACATATTGGTTCAAGTATCTGTTTTATGGATTGTTGGATAAGTCTATCTTCCATTGTAGGTATGCCAAGCGGTCTTTCCTTTCCATTAGCTTTAGGAATGAAAACTCGACGTACACTATTAGGGTGGAAGTTGGCTAACCTTTCTCGGATATTATTGATAAAGGTAGCTTCATCCATTATTTTATAATCTTTGATACTTAATCCGTCTGTTCCAACAGTTTTACTCCCCGTATTAGATTTGATATTTCTATATGCTAAAAGTAGATTGTCTCTACTAATAATTAGTTCATAGAGATTAGAAAATGAAAAATTTTCTTTTGATTTTGCGTATAGATTATCAAAAATTGGTTGCATTAAATAATATTCGGAATATCTTACACTATCATTCATTGGTAAGTTCGCTACTCTCCTTTAAAAGGATTTTGCCTACTTGTCCTAACCGATTGCTTACCCTAGTAATTTTCTGTTTAATTCCGTTAGACTAGTGGCCTTCCCTCCACAGTTTGTTATCCCTGTTTCTTCGGTACCATGCCACCACCATCACGAGTATTAACACACGTTATAGATTTGCTCTTTTCCGTATGAACGCTTCAAAAGTCTCCGAACCTCCACGTTACTCGCTTTCCACGTTCCAATCATTCCTATCTGTTCATATATACTTAGGTGCTTTCTTTACAACTACTTGCTGGAGCAACCCTTCTTTGTTGCTAAGGATTTTCATAACAAACATTCTTACTCATCCTCACAAGTACCGCTTTATACGGCGATGATTATTCCTAATCATCTAGGTTATAGTTGTGTACATTCGAAAGTTCGTCAGTTACAAGGACATTCTCACCATATATATTTTATAGACACCCGATTTATCGTTGAACCATTACAATAACAGCATTGGGACCAACTTCAATCGACTTTACCTAGCTTCACACCTCAAATCCTTCGGAGGGAGTTGACGCATGTAGGAGTCTTAGTGACTATGCTTCGGGGTGGTTAGTTCCCTCATTCATAGTTTGGAATGACAGTTAGATATGAATTTGCAATCCCATATCCGAGCTTTTCACGACTTTTTTTAATGTCATTTATAGCTCAACGTGTCGCACGTTTGTTACCTATATGAGACATGTTATTTCCTCCTATTTTTAATCATGAAAAAACGCCCATTCTATTAGAATGAACGTTTACTCAATATTATCTTTCCCAAGGCATTATATCCTCTTGATGATAATTCTCCTCATATGAATATTTGTGATTATTCTCTCCATCATCCTCAGTCTTCAGTCTCCTTTTACCTGAATCTAAAAAGACTATATCTTCTGCAATGATTTCAATTTCTGTTTTATTATCCTTAAATTTTGCTTGCAAACGTGCTGTAACAGCAATTAAACTACCTTTTTGTAAATTATTATGACAAGTGGTAGCTAACTTTTTCTCTTTAAATGCTTTAATTGGAATAAAGTCTGCCTCTCTTTCTCCATGCTGATTTCTATAGTTTCGATTTACAGCAAGTGTCATAAAACAGACTGGATTTTCCTCTGTACCTGCTAAATAAGGATCTCTACTCAATCGGCCTATTAGGTTACATTGGTTTTTCATGCTAATTCTCCTTTGGACTTATTCGTAATCTCTTCCGCAATAGAAACGCACATTTTTTTACCCAAAATAATATGATCAAGTACCTCAACATTCATTAGATTGGATATAGATAAAAAATAGTCGAATAAAGAATAGTCTTCATCTTTTAAAACTGCATAACCTGCAGGTTCATTACTACAGACTACTATTTTTGAAGCGTTTCTTTTAATTGCTTGTCGAAATGCCAAATGAACTAAGTCTTTATTGAGTGTTCTAGTCCCTTTAACAATATTTTGTCTGCCTATAACCACATTATTCTTATTTAAAAATAAAAGATCTAATTGTGAATCCTGCTTATAACGAATATCTCTCACACATTCAATTACATCAAATTTAGAAGATATTTTAAATTCCGATTGCCAATCAAATTTTGGTACCATATTTAAGATTCCATTTAGTGCTTTTATTCTAAATAAAGTTTCCGTAGTTATTCCTTCGAACTTCAATAGCTCCTCTTCAGATAATTGAGAAATCCCACTTAAACCTAACTCACCTAAAGTATCGATCGTTGAGTCACATACGGTTTCACCGACAATAATAGCCAGTAAATGTGGAAGACTAGTGTCATTCTCCCCAAAATACTTAATATATTCCTTTGCGTCGTTGTATCTACTCATAATAAATCTACCTCTCTTAATTAAATGTAAATGTCCTCATAGCTCTTTATTCAATATCAAAAAAATATCCCATTATCGCTTTCTTTAAGCGTGTAATTGTAGAAGGTTTTTCGTAGATAGTTGTACTAAAATGATAAACCTTATCGCCTTTATACCTCCACATTACTTTTGAGTTAATTCCTTGCTCTAAACACTCAATAAATACTAAGAATTCATTAAATGCATGTTCTTTTGACACTGACTTAGCTTTAAATATTCTTCGTTCCCCATCTGGCAAAATGATCTCGATACTATGACGAGAATGTAAGATTGGTTTACTAGCAATAATTTTTTCTGCTTTTCTTTTACTTTCCTCAAATACATTTCCTTGTAAAACTGGCCCCTTACTAATTGTTTCTTTCATCATTTTTCTTCATCCTCTCAATATATTATTTATATAAAACGCAAAAAGCGCCCTGAGAGATGGTTTAATGAATTACACATAAAGTGTAATACTCAATAAATCATCCCAAAGGACGCTGCGTTTAATATCTAAACTGCTAGCCAATAAAAGGCTGCTAAAATGTTAAAAATATAAAATAGTTACATTTTCATTCTACTATTATATCTATTTCTTATCAACCCTATTATAGGAAGGAGTCCTTTTATAGTAAGTTAACTTACGCCATACCGATTCAATGGGTCCTTGCTTATGTTTTTTTAACCACCAATTACTTAATAATATTTGTATGAATATTAAAGCTATAGAAAGAAAAACTAAATGACCAGGTGAAACTTGTGCATATAACTTAAATACTTTAAACATGAAAAAACAACATGTTGTTTGGAATAAATAATTACTCATAGATGTTTTTCCTATATTAGCAATTAATTTGAAATGCTTTCCTGTTTTTTTTAGTAATAACAGAATAGATAAACCATAAAATATGGACATGCTTATATTACCAAAAATTTCGGAAAGTCTTATTAAAAAGTAGGAGTCAGAATATATTATTGCTAATGTTTTTATTGCAATACCAATACTACCACTTATCACCCACATTAATTTGTGGATTTCCTTAATATTAGTAATCAATGCTTTATTTTTTCCTAATATCATCCCTAACAAAAACATTGGATAAATACTGCAGAACAAAGATGGAAGATTTTCTATAGAGTAAATCGTTAACCAATCAACAGTATTTTGTAATAATGCAATTCTTCCCCCTGTTTGATAATTAATAATCACATTTTGTAATAAGTTATAATCAACAGCTGCAATTTGATAATCAAATAACAGTATCTTAATTAATTCAAACAACATTGGAATCATAAATATACCAATCAGCAGCATCATAACACGACCAGGAACTTTATAAACAGGAAGTAAGAACAAACCTATTACTGCGTATATCATGAGTATATCTCCATAAAAAATGAAAAAGGCATGTAAGAATCCAATTGCAAACAGTATCCATAATCTCTTTGAGAATAAATAGTAAGGATTATATCCTTTGTCTTCTGCGTTCTCCATAAAAATAATTGCGCTAAAACCAAAAAGGATAGAGAAGAGGGAATAAAAATTACCTTCAGCGAAGATAAATAAAATCGATTCTACTAGTTTATCAATAGGATCCATCCAAATACTGCTTGGAGAGGATTCATATAAATGAGGACCACTTAGGGGTAATATATTTGCAAAAGCTATGCCTAAGATTGCAAATCCTCTTATAATATCAATTGAATGTATTCTTTCCTTCTTCATTATTCAATCTCCTTCGCAAAAAAGACTACCCCAAATATAAGGTAACTTTGATTTACCTTCATATTTGGGGTAGTCCCATTGAGTTATTTTTTGTTATGTTATCTATTATATCGTTTCTGTAATTGTTCATCTTTTTTGGTTTTAATTTGATACATAATAATTGTTTTATATTTTTCCCATAATTCACTTGCAACTTTTTCACTAACGTTCATGAACTTCATGAAAAATGGAATTACTTCTTTTTCTAGAAAATAATCTGGAATTAATTCCTTACCAGGCGCATATTTTGCAACGATGTTTTGACGAGCAAGATTTAATAGAGATTCATCTATTTCATTTATATCATCTATTATTTCTTTGCTAGTATTTTCCACTTTTCCTATATCAGGATCAACTTCTTTATTTTCATACTTACTTTTTAACACTTTTGATATGTAATTCTCATAATTTTCAATGTCTCTATGCTTTATTTCTTCCAAAACTTCTAAAATTAATTCTATTCCATACTTTTTCCAGGATAGAATTTTCTTATCAGAAATATCGATGCCATGAATATATAGAGATTTCTTTACTGATTCAACAAATTCCTGTGATTCTTTGGAAAGAGGAGTTTGTTGTTTAGGACTTTTTTTATGAATATTAAAATCTATTGCTACTGTTTTTCTACCTTGTTTGACTTCTTTAAAAGAAAAATATAATTCTCCAGTTGCTTCTAACTCTTTTTTGGCAACATTTAATATTCGTTGTTTGAAATTCCCGTATACAGGATACTTATCCCCTACTCCAATCATCCTTTTAAGTTCATCTAGCTCTATTGTTCTTTTTCCAATTTTCTCATACTGTTTTAACAGTTCATAAACTCTCACTGTATATCCACTTTTTAATTTTTTTATATCATCAAAAGAATATCCTGTAAATCTACTGTCTAAGCTAATTAAATAATCTTTAATTATTGGATTAAAAGAAACATGAACAGTACCATTATCATATATAATAGCGCTAAACCATGGAAACCATCCCATTTTATCATTAGACGAGCGAATCTTTATTCTTTTTCTTGTTAGATCATCAGCTAACTCTTTTATCTGACTATGATAATTATTTCCTTTAACATTCATGACTTCTGCAAATTCTTTAACAGTAATTGTATAGTCTGGAAATTGGGAATCATTTTTCTTAATTTTACTAGCAACATATCGAATAAACTTATGCTCTAAAGTGGTTAATTCATTATCATAATAAGCCTCTATTAAATCATTAGACTGGATGATTAGATCATTTACTTTAAATTCAACTTGCTTTGTTTCTATCAAACTATCACCTACTAACAAGTTTGTAATCTTAAACAAATTATGACATTATTTTCAGAGAAAAGAAAGTGAAATATAACAAAAGATTATTAACTGTTATATTTCAGAATATTCTAATCAATAAGATCTTCTACTTTCTAAAGCCTATCCCAAATATGTTATAGTTCTGCTTATCTCAAAGATAACACTATCCCAAATATGTTATAGTTCCGCTTATCTCAAAGATAACACTATCCCAAATATGTTATAGTTCCGCTTATCTCAAAGATAACACTATCCCAAATATGTTATAGTTCCGCTTTTTTTCAAAGATAACACTATCCCAAATATGTTATAGTTCCGCTTATCTCAAAGATAACACTATCCCAAATATGTTATAGTTTCGCTTTTTTTCAAAGATAACACTATCCCAAATATGTTATAGTTCCGCTTATCTCAAAGATAACACTATCCCAAATATGTTATAGTTTCGCTTTTTCTATATATAACCCTACCCCAGATATGTTATAGTTCACTTATCAAAAGATAACACTATCCCAAATATGTTATAGTTCCTTCATTCCAAAAGACATTACATCCAAAAAATTTTATAGTTCAATTATTAAAAGAAAAAACATCCCAAATATGTTATAATTCAAAATCTGAAAAAAGATAACATATTTGGGATGTTTTTTAGTAGTAATTTTTAAGAGTGTATTAAATATATTTTTTAATAAAAAATATATGCATATCATTATGATTTTAAAGATCCTCTGACTCGAGTAATTTAAGAAATGCAATTTATAAAAGATGTCTTTAAATTATCAACTAAATGTAACGTGCTTAAATATCATTTGTTCATTTGATCCCAAAATTGTTATACTTTATCCCAAAAACGTTATTTTTTATCCCAAATATGATATATTTACTATCATTAAACACAGATATATCAAGGGTTCATCAGATACCTAAAATATTAAAACTATAAAACTAAGGTAACTACATATCCTAAAAATGTTATATTTTATCCCAAAAATGTTACATTTTCACCCTAAATTTGCTATATTTCGTCCCAAAATTGCTATATTTCATCCTAAAAATGTTATATTTTATCCCAATTTTGCTATAATTGTCTACTATTAACCTATTAGTACCAAGGGTTTAAAGCTACGATAAAATATTAAAACATCTAAAACTATTAAAAATAAGTTAAAATATTAAAACTAGAAAGCTAGATAATTTATATATAATAAAGAGTATAGATAAATTATATTATCCATACCCTTTATTTAGTACTAATATTGTTTAATATAAATTATTTTAAAAGACACCTCTTTTAATTTAGCAATAATACTATCAATTTTATTTTTTGTATTCTCAAAATCCCTAGTAGGGTATTCTTTAAAAAAACCATGAGCCATTACCCATACCTTGTTTTCATAACCATAAATGTCAACTTTATTAGTCCAACCATCATTATTTTCAATATCTTCTAATTCTACATGTTTTAATAACATCTTATTTCCTCCAATATAGATTTAGTGTCAAGTATGTGTTCTAGATACTCTCTAACTTACAAAATAGCTGTTATTTGCGCTTCTGTTATAAGAGAAAGGTTTCTTATCTAAAATGTATAATAATTGTTCTAAAAGGATTTTCTCCCCTCTAATGCAATCCTGCTAGTTTACCAGTTTATAATATCAAGTATGATTTTTTTAATGCCTTCTGAGTCCACTTTAGAACATATAATTTCTTGATTCTCTAAAATAAATCTAATGTTTCCTTTTTTTTCGATTATATAATCCCATCCACGTTTATTAAGTATGTCAATTAAATCTTCAATTCTATTCATAAAACTTTTCCCCGTTTTTCTTTTCAATATTAAAAAGAGCAGCATTAAATATTTTCATTAAGAAACCACTACTAGTGATATAATAGTAATAGTGGTTTCTCCCTTTTCCTTATTGGATATTATTGAATAACCTAACAATGTTCACATTCTTAACATTTATATTTAAAATATGAAACATACTATAGTTTACCTTGATAATTCTCTTTGCATGGTCCTCGTTAGCAGCCAAAATATCTGTAGTTATATATCTTTCTTGCTCATTAAATTTAAGTAGAACCGACACGAGAAAATGTTTCTTAATTGTTTTTTGGCCATGATAAATTTCTAATGAATTATCAACGAATAATACATCTTCTGTTTTTATTATTTTTGGTATATTGCCTTTTTGAGATATTTTAATAAAAGCGGGTTCATCTTTTATAAGATGATATACAGAAATATTGCCCTTTTCTTCTATTTTTCCGTCAATCAATAATATATTTTCACGAATTTGATAGAAATGTTTACTAGTATAAAAATCAACCATTATGCTAATTCCTCCTCAAATGAAAAAAGATCGTAAGTGGTTGGAATAATATATTCAACCAATTCTTCGATCCTTTTTAACCCGCTTATTAATTTTAAGCTTGTATTCTTTTTACTTCTCAATTGGAACACTACAGTATTATTAGTAACAATTATATTTATACTGTTTTTTTGATAGAAACCCCTTGTGTCAATAGTAATTATAGATGGATTATTATCTAAAAGTGATAGCCAATCATTAGAGTTTTTCCCTTCCTCACTTAACATATACTCAATACAGGTAATTGTAGTATTTAAAGTTCCTAATGAAAGGTCAAACATATAAGCAAAGCTCATAGTATTATTACCATTAAAATACACTCTATATCCCTTTTCTCTTTGATTAGAATGTCCTTTAAATGGTTCAATACGAAAAACTATATCTTCAAAATACCATTCCAATCCATCTTTTTTACTTGAAAATCCTATACCCTTTAATAAGCTTTCTAACTTTGTAGGTTCTAGAGGACAAAAGCATGTGATTTTATACATATGTAATCCTCCTACAGACATTAGAATCAAATAATTTAGTCGTCGTCAAAACCTTTCCCTCCTAGTATTTTGTTTCATTTCTATTAATTTTCTTTACTGTCGTTTACTTTTTTCATAAAAAAAAGCCTTCAGGACAGTTAATAGCACAGCTGCTATTAAAACTGAACCCAAAGGCTCTACATTTACTAAGTAAAAGAAAAATCCAAAATAGAAAAATAATCTGATTTAATTTTAACTTTTTATCCTATTATTTTCAATAGTTTCAGAAGATATCGTCAGTTATTCGAGCAGGACAGTCTGTTTACAAACAAAAAAGTGAAATATACTTTTATACTTGAAGATACATCACAGTCATAGATTTCTATAATTTCCAGATACATAATTCATAACTAATGTTCCAGCAGCATCTATTTTAAAATTCGACTCTAGAATCGTTATATTCGAATAGATCTAAACTTGAACAAAAAGTCACTGTCGTCAATAAATGCTTTTAAACCACTATAAGTATTTGTTGTTTTCTAACAAATTTGCTGAATTAAGCTAGGTGAATTGTTTTTTGGAGAATTAACATCATTTGAAACTTCAAAAGCCTCCATTTGTTCAAAGTCAAAGGGAACAAGTAATTTACTTAACGAGTTAGTATCGGTATTTGTTGGATTTAGCCAGAATTGTTCATCTTCAGGTTTTAATATGACTGGCATTCTATCATGTATTTCAGTCATTAGCTTATTTGGTTGAGTGGTAATTACAGAACATGAGTATACCATTTCTCCTTCTGGGGATTTCCAAGATTCCCATAAGCCAGCCATACCAAATGGTTGATTATTTTTAAATTTTATACGCATAGGAATTTTACGTTCATTTGTACGTTTCCATTCATAGAAAGAATCAGCAAGGATCAAACAGCGTTTCTTTTTATAGGCATTACGAAAACTTGGCTTTTCGGCAATTGTTTCTGAACGAGCGTTAATCATTTTATAACCGATTTTCATATCTTTAGACCAGGAAGGAATTAATCCCCAACGTAAATATCCAAGACGATTCTTTTCACCATCATTGATCACAGAAAGTACGGATTGAGAGGGAGCTACATTATAGTTTGGGTTATAATGGGATTCTTCAATTGCTGAGTCGATATTAAAGCGGTCAATAATTGTTCCAAAGTCGGTAAATAAAGTAAAGCGACCACACATGCTATCACCTGCTTTTTAGGTTAAGTGTAGCAAAGTAGAATACGGAAAACAAACGAGTAGTAACTTATCGTCAAGTACGATAACTACTACGTATTATTATATTATTAATAATACGAAATCAGCCTTTAAAAAAATAACGCGCTACCTTCAGGCTGCGCGTTTATAAATATAACTACTATCCCTACTATTTTTCTCTTTATATTTTTTTCTTGTTCCCTTTTAATAACTAAACGCAATTAAAAATTTCTACCCGACTTTTTTGAAATAACTTTAAATTTTTCTTTCAGTCTTCTATTTGATAACCTATGAGATATTTTTTGATAACGGCAATTCTTTTATATTTGACCATAAAACTTCAATTGTTTTTTTTCCATTAGCAGCATTAAAGGTGATTTTATTTATATAAGTGAGTTTAACTAGATGCTTCTCAGTATAAAAGGTAGATGTTTTGTAAACAAGAGAGTGTTTATTATTTTTAGATTTTTTTATTAGCAAAATTATCATCCTTTATTTTTTTCTTAATTTTATTAAGAAAAGTGAGGTTGAAATGATAATTTTGACAATGAATTTTTCATTTACTTTTTCTCCAATTGTATAGAGATAATAAATACGTTTTTTTTTTTTTACATAAAAAACAAGAACCATCCTACGATATATTGTAGGATGGATTATTTAAAGTGGTTAATTTTGTATCACTATAATTATTCTTATCTTCGAATTTGATAATAAAGTTGTTTGACTATTAATAAACTAACGCACCCGTCGTATTATAAGGTCAGCCAGAGAATTCTGGTTGACTATTTTTTATTCAATTTATAGATTGATAGTAGCCGGGGAAGAACGGACGCACCCGTGGGACTTGATCCCGACAACTAAACTGTTCCCCTCTACTTGTTAACACATGATTAGGCTGGTTGGGACATGATGATCCCGTATAACAAGCGAAGATATGAATGACAAGCTAGATAGAGGTTACCGGTCAATCCACTACACTAGGAGGAGATAATTTATGAATCCAGTTGTTGGTCTGGATGTCGCTAAAGGTGAAAGTCAGGTTCAAATGTTCTTGGATAAAAAAATGCCCTATAAAAATAGTGTGAAAGTTGAACATACGGTGGATGGTTTAAAAGAGTTATACTCTTATTTACTAGATTTAGAGCATCAAACAGGGATGAAACCACCAGTTGTCTTGGAATCAACGGGTCACTATCATGCCCCAGTTGTACAGTTTTTAGAAGCAAGAGAGTACATTGTCATTATCGTAAATCCATTGGTATCTTACCGAGCAAAAAGTTCTAGTTTAAGAAAAACTAAAACAGATGCCATTGATGCTTATCACTTAGGCGAACTGTATTACAAAGAGGATTTAGAGCCGCAGAAAAAGCGTGGTGTTCAGTTATTAAACCTTCGGCATCTGACAAGACAACATGAAAATATGACGGGAATTATGGTTCAAACAAAGCTTCAATTTCAATCTGTATTAGATCAAGTATTTCCAGAGTATAAAGGCGTTTTTGGCGATCTGTATGCCGAGGTTTCATTAAGAACTTTACAAACTTTCCCTACCTCGGAGACTGTCTTAAAAACTTGTGTGGAGGAAATTGCACAATTTATTGATAGGCATTGTAAAGCAAGATCGTTTAATTGGGCGCTTGAAAAAGCAGAGGGATTAATCGCAGCTGCAGAACGCAACCCATTTCAGTCAACGCGTTATCAAAGCCTTCTTGTCAGTCTGAATATGTATATTGATTTACTTCAAGTGTACCACCAACAGCTTTCTACGTTGGAGCGTGAGATTGATCAGTTAGCAGTACAGCTCGAAGAATATGAACTACTCCAAACAATTCCCGGTGTAGGCGAAAAAATCGCTGCAACGATTATTTCTGAAATCGGGGAAATTGATCGGTTTAGTCATCCCAAAAAGTTAGTTGCCTTTGCAGGACTTGATCCTAGTGTATTTGAATCAGGTCGCTTTAAAGGCACGAAGAATCATATTACTAAACGAGGCTCTGCAAGGCTTCGCCACATGCTTTTTACAGCAGTTCGGTGTTCCATTCGAGATAGTCGTAAAAAGAAAACAACTGAAGAAACCATTGCACGAAATATGCGATTACGTGCCTTCTACGATTTAAAACGTGAAGAAGGTAAGCCTTATAAAGTAGCCATTATTGCATGTGCTAATAAGCTTTTACACTGGATTTATGCGATGTTAAAAACGAAAACACCATTCCAAGAAACTATTTAGTAACAACATTTTCCTATACAACTAAAACCTTCCAAATTGAATCAGGAGGGTTATTTGAGTTGTGCATTTTTAGTATAGCATTTAGTAATTATAAATTTAAAATATATTTATTGACAAACTATTAGCTGGTTTTGTTTAAGTACATTGTTTCACATAATTCACAAAGAAAGCCGGTTTTCTTATCGAAAAACAGCTTTTTATTATCTATTTATTTTTTCAATTGTTATATTCAAGATAACTGCTGAGATAACATAAATTTGATTCATAAAATCCAATCCAGTTACAAAAATGGATATAGATATAATTCTTTAAGTTGTTTTCAGATAACCTTCATTTTGAATGTCTATTTTAACATTAATATTAATCTTCATGTTTTTAAAGTAATCTGACCTCCAGTTTTTTAATTCATCACGAGGGATTTGATTTCTAAAAAACTGACCCATTCCGAATACATCAGCCTCATTCTCTTGAAGTTTTGTAAATAATTTATTATACCTCTCAGAGATTAGAGTATTAATTTCCTCTTTAATTAAATTCAAACTGGGTTCTCCTTTTGTTTCCAATATCACAACTCTCATTTTTATTAGACTTTCCATATGTGCATCATTATTCACTAGTCTTCCTATATTGTCAGTTTTAGAACCCAGTAGCATGACTGTAGCATGTTCCATTACTTCCATTTTTCCATTACCACTCTCCCCTTTAAAAACATTGTACAGCAGGGTTTCGTTTGAACTGATTTGCTCGACCATTTTTCCTCTTTTTAATATGGCAGAACCGATTTGATCCATAGTCGTATCTTTTCCCGAACGAATCAAAGGTATAGCCACATCATGTGTATAAGAATGTATGCCTCGGAAGACCTCCCAAACTCTTGTAAGGGCAATGTCAGGATTCCAGCCTGCATTTTTTTCGAAATAGTTATAAGTGCTGAGCCCTTTTTTTTCGGCATTAATTTTAATGTTATTGAAAAATTCTTGAAGATCCTCATCACATATTGCAACTAAAGCTTTTGGGGAAACGTCTCTTGAACGCATAAATCCTGCAATTATATCGTTTATTCCATCCTCAGCAGTTTCTTTCTCAATAAAGATTAGCTTTACATGCAATAAATACACATCGCTCTCCATATTTCTACTAATTGTATCCACTGCTTTTGAGACCGTTTCAGCTTTAGCAGATACAATTTTCGTTTCCATACTACCATCTATAGGCTCTGGTATATTCAGGATCACCAAATATTGGTCGTCAACTTTCTTAACACCTATCGACACTGGTAGTAGACGATGATTTATATCCTTAATATCCCAACAACCGCTCAATATCAACATAGTTAAAAGACTACAAATTAAATAAATGACTTTTTTATTAGATAGTTTCATTTGTATCCTTCCTCTTTAATCTTCTTCCAATATAGTAAATAGAAAGAGGTACAACAATTATAACGTATGACCTTAAAAGAGAATTCATAAAAAGGATATTTTCAACATCCTTCCAGTCTGGAATCCAAAAGCAAACGAAAAAGATTGCTACAGACAAACCGAACAATAGGTAGCTAGGTCTACTTTTAGGAATGTAATAGTTGATTATTCGAATTGCTTTCCACATTAAGAGAGAGAGATACAAAATAATAAAAGCAATAAGGCTTAAAAGAAAAAACATTGTAACTCGATCAAACATTAACCAATCAATATTTATAGAATCCACAATAAGTACAAAAGGAAGAAATGCTTTTGATGCAGTCGCTTGTCCCAAAGTAAGAATTGGAATGTATACTGAAAAGAGAAAGAAAGGAATAAGAAATATCGCAGACAAAATAACATATTTTCTTTCATAAGAGAAAAATGGTTGTACAAATCCAAGAAAGAGAAACCCACCGGCGAATGCAAAATAACTCTCGAAGTAAGCAGGCTTACTAATGAATCCTAAGTCTGTGTCAAAAGGTATGGCATATCTCCAATCAACATTCTGAAATGACATGATTAAGACAAACAATAATATTGGAAAAAATAATATAAATAATAAAAATGCAGTTCGTAAAATGGCTTCGATACCTTTAGATGAAATGTATGCAGAAACAGACAACAATAATAGTATAATTGTCCATAATGGGGTATGGGATAAAAATACCAAGGTTACGATTTCTGCGTATGCTCTGACCGTTATAATAATGGCCATGATTAGATAAAGTAAAACGGGAGCAAAAAATAAAAAAGTTACCCTTTTTTTGCTTTTCGAAAATATACTTAAAATATCCTTTTTTGGAAAAAAGCTGAGACCTTTCATATAAGTCAACAAACATACAAAATGTACAATAATCCCTATTAGAATTGGGAACCAATGGCCTTGTTCTGTACTAGCAATAATATCAGCTGGAAACATAAAAAAAATTAGTCCCAGATGACAAAGCACATACATTATCATAACATGTAGACTTCTTACCACTATTGTTCCTTCCTTCCTATATTTAAATAGAGATAGGACTTGCCAAAGGTAGTTAAACTTGCCAAATAAGAACTAATAAAAACTAGACCTACTACTAATCCTAAAACTCCAAATAGTGAAGAAAGAATTACATTAATATATTTAAATGATCTGATTGAAAGCGAGCTTTGAGCCCCCACAAGGGTTGAGTTAGCAATTGTTGTTGCTGCAAGAATGATGATTAAGAGATTGCTGACTAATTTAGCTTCTACAACTGCTTGTCCTAATATAATTCCTCCAACCATTGTAATTGTGGGACCTACTGATTTTGGAAGCCTTATGCTTGCTTCTAATATCAGTTCTAGAACAACCAACATGATTATAACTTCAACAAGTGCTGGATAAGGAACCCCTTCTCGACTTTGAGCTACAGAAAGTGCAAGCTCTATCTGTAACGCTTCCGGATTTACAGCAACAAGAGCAACATACATTCCTGGACTTATTAGAGCAATTAATGCACCAATTACTCGGAGGCAACTGATAGTTATCATAATGGGAAATGGAAAATTACGATCACTCTCAACAATAAACATATCCCAAAGGAGATTAGGCAGTATTAAAGCAAAAGGTAATTGATCAACTAATATAACAACTCTTCCCTTTTTAAGAAATTGTGATGCATGAAAAGGAAGTTCTGTCGTATTAAATTTTGAAACTGTATCCCAAGATGAAAACCCCAGCATTTTTGACATGCTTTGTAAGTTACTGATATCCATACTCTTATTCTTTTCAATAAGACTATTTATATTTTCAACAAGTTCTTTATCCACTAGACCATTAATAAATAGTAAAGAAATTTTTGTCTTCTGATTTTTCCCTGTTGTGAAGGAATGAACAAGAAGTTTATTTGAAGTAAGTTGTTTACGAAGGAGTCCAATATTTGTGTCAATATCTTCTGTGAAGGAGTTTGAAGGTCCTTGAATTACACTTTCATTTGATGGAACTTCAATTGAACGATTTAACCCCTTAGGAACAGGTTCGTAAATAATAAACTTTTTTGTATGTTCTATATATATAATAAGTTTACCTTCAAGGACTGATGTAATAGCCTTTTTTGTATCGTCTTCAAAAAGTTCACCCATTAAAATAAATATAGATTCTGATGTTTTCCCTTGAGAAATTAAACCCTCTGACTGTTTTTGAAGAATTGTTTTTGTTTTTGTCATATCTACTAAAGTAGATAGTCCTAGTAACAAAACTTCCTTTTTTAAAAGGTAATCACGTTTTATAAAAAAGTCATCATTACCCCCTAACGCTTTTTTAATATCTAAAACTATTTGTTCCATAACATTTTTCCTTTCATTTCCTATATGTTTAATTTGCACTTAATTTTATATAATTATTCAGGGGGAAAATTGATACTGGAACAATTTATATAACTTCTAAATGTTTAAGAAAATAAAAGGAAGTGAATGAACGCAAATTGGGAATACGAACTATTGTCCTTAGAAGAAAAAATTAAGATACAGAAATCTGGAAAAGTTGAAGTGTAGAAGTTTAGGATGAAGAGGAATACAATATTATTGTTTATAAACAGTTTGAAATAATTTTTATAATAAAAGTACATACCAGCTAAGTTACGGAATTTTTGAATAGCCACACAAATATCCCCATTTCAGGTGGGAACGAGGAATTTGTGTGAACAATCTTGATGATTGGGATTTGTTTTTATTAATAGCGCTATTCAACTAAACTCCCTCTATAAAAGAAGGGAAAACGCCGGATTACTCTTGTTTTCTTAGATTTTCATAGTTATTTACCTGTCGGTAAATGTCCTTATAGCTGGAGGATTCTCACTTGAAAGGATATATTTGGACTCTGAGAGAAAAAAGAGCTATAACCCATCAACCACCTTCTTACAACCATTGGTGGATGAGTAAAAATATGATTGCACTGGTGGATCTCCACATTTCTCATGGAGGTCAACCCTCCCATATCTCACAGAGTCTTCGCTCCAAAATTCCTTCGTCCAACCTTTCCATGAGGTGGATGTCAGTCATGCTGCCCGACAGGGTCCTTGCCCGTATTTTAGTTGTTTTACTGACTAATCCGTGCTTCAAATGTTTAAAACAATTAACCTACTAAATAATTTCAATCAAGAAAAGAAATTAAGCTGCTACCTGTAATACGTCCATATGAGGAATGTCCGATAACATGCGTTCTTCACTAAATTCGCACTGCTTTTTACCGATGGTAAATAAAATACGTATGAGCTTATTACATATTGCAATTCAATTAGAGATTGCATCTTCTTCAAAGGATTATTTGGACGCTTTGTAAAATACTCATGTAATGCTTTAAAAGCGGTATTTTTAGCGACCAAAGGCATTGCAACTCGAAAGAGGAGAGCTCTTAATGTCTTCCTACCTCTCTTGGTAATTTAGGTTTGTCCTTTATGCTTACCAGATGTATTTTCCTTAAGACTAAGCCCAGCTAGTTTGATAATCTGCCTTGGGTGGGAATAGTAACTTAGGTCTCCTACCTCTGAAAAAAAGCCTGCAACCGTGTCTTTCCCTATTCCCTTAATAGCCAACATTTGTTCAACACCTGGAATTTGTTCAAGAAGTTTATCTATGTTAGATTCCAGTTCTTCGAACTTTTCTTTTATTAGTTCATATTTGTCTATTAACGTGCGAAGCTCTAACTTAGCCATATCAGAACCTTCCCTAATACCAATTGAAGCAACTGCAATCTTCTTTAGTTCTTTTATTTTACTGAGTCCCACTGCACGTTTAACAGCTTTTCGAAGATGTACTAGTATCTCCTGTTCGGAGAGAGCTACTAACTCATGTGGCAATAAATTTAGTTTTAGTAATTGTATAGCAGATTTACCTTCCCAATCCTTAAAAGACGGTAAGAAACTCTGGAAAATAGCGGTCTATCCAATTATGGACTTGCCCTTGAACTGCTTGAAGATCAACAGATAGAAGATCACGTATTTTTCTAGCCACACGAAGTTCTGCATATCTCCCGTCTTTGACCAACTGTGCGATAACTCTTGCATCCTTTACATCATTTTTAGTTGGAGAATTATCATCTAACTCTTTACTTTTCTTTACATGCAAAGGATTTACAACTACAAACTTGATATTTTTCGCCTTAAGGAAGTGAGCTAAATTCAGCCAATAGTGACCTGTCGGCTCCATTCCTACGATCACTTTTTCCATATTGTTTTGATTCATTAACTTTTTTATCCACTCTAAGAAACAGTTAAAACTAGAATCTGTATTTTCAAAGTATAAAGGTGCTGAAAATTCTAAACCTCTAAAGTCTTGGGCTCTTGCCACATGCTTGTATTTAGCAATATCAACACCTATAATTAATGTTTGAGAAGTAATTTGAGCAATCTTTTCATTTTGGTTATAATTCATTTGAATAGCCTCCTGGTATATGTGTTTGTTGTCCTTTTTGCCGCCAGGCTTTGGACATTCATATCATACCAAGGGGCTTTTTTATGTTCAAACCTCATATTTCTTCATTACAGGAATGCTGCCCGTTAGTGTAAGTACACCTTTTCACAATCTCCTATATCCATTTCCTCTATATAAAAAAATACCAAAAACGACCGTTTTTGGTTGTAGAAAAGAGATTATCTAAAAATATTCAAAAACTACTTAAAACACATAACCAAAAATATAACCAAAATCAAATTACTAATATATCTATTTAAATACCCTTTATGGTATAGTAAATGTATTAAGTAAGGGGGGATTTGTGTTGAAATTTGGATATGCACGGGTAAGTACGCAAGATCAGTCATTGTCATTACAACTGGATGCTTTGAACCATTATGAAGTGGAACAGATTTTTGAAGAAAAAGAATCAGGTAAGAGGAAAAACCGGCCTCAATTGGACGAGCTACTTAAAGTTCTGCGTAAGGGCGACACAGTAGTTGTCTACAAATTAGATCGTATCAGTCGAAGTACCAAACATTTAATTGAACTCATGGAGCAGTTTGAAGCTAAGGGAATTCATTTCGTGTCTATTCAAGATAAAATTGACACAACAACAGCTATGGGGCGATTCTTTTTCAGAATGTTAGCCAGCATAGCCGAATTAGAACGGGACATCATTAGTGAACGAACTAAAGATGGACTGGTAGCTGCTAGAGCTAGGGGAAGAAATGGAGGTAGACCGAAGGTTGAACCTAAAAAAATCATGCTTGCCATGAAGATGTATGAAAGTAAAGACTACTCCTTATCTCAAATTAAAGAAGCCACAGGAATAGGAGCAACAACGTTATATCGTTACTTAGGAACAAAAGAAAAATCTGGCAAGGAGGTATAACATGAGAGGGAAAGAGCTGTTAACCTCCGATCAGCGAAATATGTTTGTGTCTATTCCTGATGATATGAATGAGCATGACATAGAAATGCACTATACTTTTACCTCAGAAGATCTTGGATTTATTAATAAGCACCGAAGAGACCATAATCGCTTAGGGGTTGCTTTACAGCTCGCTGTCCTTCGGTATCCAGGTTGGACTTTATTTCAGATTAAAGACATTCCCAGCCCAATACTCGATTATATTGCAAAACAAATTGATGTCTCCCCTCAAGAATATACCCAGTATGCAAAACGGGTAGCAACTCGAAATGAACATCTAGAGGAACTTCGGCAACATTATGGCTACCAAAACTTATCCTTTGGGGCATATCGAATAATTGCACAATTTACTCTTAAACTTGCTCTTGAGAACGGAAATACAGACTACTTGATTCGCTCAACAATTGAAGAATTGCGAAGACAAAAAGTAATTTTGCCAGCACTGACAACAATAGAAAGGATTGTATGGGAAGCTCGTCAACGGGCAGAAGAACGAATTTTTAAATCTATCATCTCTACATTAAGTGAATCTCAAAAACAAAAGTTAGATCACTTACTTGATGCAAGTTCCACCAATTCAAAGACACCCCTTGCTTGGTTGCGAGAAGTTCCCGGTCAATCTTCTCCAGATGCCTTCTTAAAGGTTATAAAACGTCTTCAAGTCATACGAACTTTGCAACTTAATGTGGATATTAAAGAAATTCATCCAAATAGGGTCTTACAGCTAGCACGATTGGGTTCCAAATATGAACCCCGTTCATTCCGTAGATTTAAAGAGAATAAGAAATTTGCGCTTTTAGTTTTACACCTCCTACAACTTAGCCAAAACCTTACTGATCATGCCTTTGAGATACATGATCGGCAAATTAGCCTATTGTTATCAAAAGGACGTAAAGCTCAAGAAGAGATTCAGAGGTTAAATGGTAAATCAGTTAATGAAAAGGTTATTCACTTTGCAGATTTGGGAACAGCATTGATTCAAGCAAAAGAACAAGGGAAGGACCCATTTGAAGCCTTAGAAGCTATTATGCCTTGGGAGGACTTCGTAAACTCAATAGAAGAGGCGAAGCAATTATCACGCCCTATGGATTACGATTACTTAGACTTACTAAAATTTCGCTTTAACTACTTACGTAAATATACTCCAACATTGTTAGAAGCCCTAGAATTCACTTCTACAAAATCAGGAGAGCCATTGCTTCAAGCTATTGAGACCATTAAAGAGATGAACAAAAATAATAAACGAAAAATTCCAGAAGGAGCTCCCTCGAGGAAAGTTGATATACCAACGTTTACAGCGTTATTTTTTTAGTCCAATATTTTTTTAGGAAAACTCTTTGAATCATATTTTAACTAACTATTCCATTAATTATAATATTTGGTAAGTAAGTGGACGCGACGCTAGAGCCAATAGGGATTTATTGACAAATATACACTATTAGATGCATCCGGTATCTCTACTCTTCTTATGAGGACGTACCCTCCCATGTCTCTTAGCGTCGCGCGCTTACATTCCTTCGTTTGGTCTCATCATAAGGCAGAGGCTGGCATCATGCTCCTGTATGGACTCTAAGTCGTAAGTCTCTCTAAAAGCCAGCTTTCCTGTCATCTTTTTGAATATAACCGTCTTATAGATTTTTATTTGGGTTGGAGGATAGAGAGATCTTGTCTCATTCGCTCCTTATCAAACAGTACTTCTTGCTGACAAAGTCCATGAAAAATCTTTAACATTTTATTACATAGAACGACTAATGCTTCTTTCTTCTTCAAAGGGTTTTCTTTTCTAGAGATATAATACTGATATAAATCATAAAAGGTTTCATTATTTCTAATCAAAGGCAAGACAGCACGATAGAGAAGGGCTCGCAGCTTTCTTCTCCCTCTTTTGGAGATTCGCTTTTGTCCAATCATCTTTCCAGAAGAGTTCTCTCGTAAGGTTAATCCCGCTAATTTAATAAGTTGGCGTGGATGTTTATAATGCTTGAGAGAACCCACTTCTGCTAGTAAATCTATAACGGTAGTTTCCCCAATGCCAGGGATTGATAATAAATAATGATATTCCGCTTGTTGCTCTGCTAGTGTCTTTAAACTTTCATTTACCTGTTCTAATTGCTTTGTCAGAAGTTCGTATTGAGTAATTAAAGAGTAAATTTCTATACGAGCCATATTGGAGCCTTCTGTTAATCCAATAGATTGTACCGCCACTCTCTTTAGTTGTGCTATTTTAGGTCTTGCTGGATACTTTAGTTTTTCCTTTTCCAAGTATAAAAGGACTAACTCCTCGATTTCTTTTTCCATTAAGTCTACTGGTAAAGGGGTATGTTTTAATATGGCACATGCATTCAGCCCTAAATCTTTAAATGCTACTTTAAATTCAGGAAAGTAACGATCCGTCCAGCGAATGATACGATTCTTCACTTTCGAAATGTCCTTTTTCAGATTCCACCGAATAGAGGAACCTTCTCTAAGCTCTGCTTCTATTCCTTCTATTTGACGAGGATCACTAAAGTATCCATTGGTTATTAGTTTAGCAATGACTCTCGCATCCTTCTTATCATTCTTCGTTTGTAAGTTATCATCCAACTCCTTGGAACGATTCACATGTAGAGGATTGACCATGACAAAACGAATATCATTTTGGGTAAGAAAAGCAGCTAAATTCATCCAATAGTGCCCAGTAGGCTCGAATCCAATCAATAAATCATCCTTTTGATGAATTGCCTTTAGATTTTGAAGCTTGAGATAAAATTGATGAAAACCATGATGAGACTGGTGGATAGAAAAAGAGGTACTTAACTCAACCCCTCGATCGTCCACCGCACATGCATAGTGTGTATTTTTAGCAATGTCAATTCCAATGATTAAAGTGGAAGTAGACACTTGATTTAAACGGTGATTACGGGTATTATTCATAATAGATTCTCCTTCTGACGCTGTGTTGATTGGTCTCAATATTAGCATCATAAAGGAGGATCTTTTTTTGTGAAATACCACAGAAACTAATCCCACAGGAATGCTCCTTTGGACTTTATCTCGAATCGCTGGCAAAAGCACGTTTATGATGATGATGGTAATATAAATCGCCAATATTATGAGATGTCTGTTCTTACCGAGTTAAGAAATCTTGTACGCTCAGGTAACGTTTCTATTAAAGGAAGTCGTCAGCATCAAGATTTTGATAATTATTTAGTGACAAAAGAAGCATGGGAGCAAAACAAGCACCTTAATGGACTTACCGCACCACCTTCTGTTGATGAATACTTAAAATTGAAAATAGATGCATTACATGATCGGCTTGAATGGATTAAAGCGAATATCACAGAATTAGATGGGGTTAATTTTGAAGACGGACGGCTGCATCTCCATCGTTTGGAGAAAAACGTTCCAGAAACAGCACGAGAATATAGTTTATCTCTATATCAACTGATACCTCGTGTGAAGTTGACAGATTTGCTTATGGAAGTAGCAAGTTGGACGGGATTCGAAAAGCAGTTCCTCCATGCTTCTACGCTGAATCCACCGAAAGAAGAAGAAAAGCCTGCGATCATGGCAGCGATTATGGCTATGGGAACAAACATCGGTCTTACTAAGATGGCAGAAGCGACACAAGGGGTTTCTTACCGGCAAATGTCCACAGCCTCACAGTGGCGTTTATATGAAGATGCTATGAATAAAGCACAAGCCGTTATGGTGAATTTTCAACACCAGTTAAACTTGTCGTCGTACTGGGGCGATGGTACAACTTCTTCTTCAGATGGAATGCGTGTTCAAGTAGGAGTTTCATCCTTACACGCTGATGCAAATCCACATTACGGCACAGGGAAAGGAACAACCATTTATCGGTTTGTTAGTGACCAATTTTCTAGCTTCTATACGAAAGTGATTAATACAAACGCAAGAGACGCTGTTCATGTTATAGATGGTTTATTGCATCATGAAACCGACTTGCATATTGAAGAACATTATACAGATACGGCTGGTTATACGGATCAAGTATTCGGATTAACTAATTTGTTAGGATTTCGATTTGCCCCAAGACTACGAGACCTTGCAGATTCAAAACTTTATTCATTTGAAAAGCCAGACCAATATCCAGAAATGGAGAAGTTGCTTCGTGGAAGAATTAACACCAAGATCATTCAGGAAAATTATGATGATGTATTAAGGTTGGCACATTCCATTCGTAAAGGAACGGTCTCTGCTTCTCTCATTATGGGGAAATTAGGTTCTTATTCTCGTCAAAATAGCCTTGCGACAACTTTAAGAGAGATGGGTCGCATAGATAAAACCTTGTTTATATTAGATTATATTTCTAGCGAAACATTGCGTCGGCGAATTCAACGTGGATTAAATAAAGGAGAAGCTATGAATGCATTGGCACGAGCTATTTTCTTTGGGAAACATGGGGAACTTAGAGAAAGAGCATTACAAGATCAATTACAGCGTGCCAGCGCCTTAAACTTAATTATTAATGCTATTAGTATTTGGAATACCGTGTATCTATCACAAGCAATTGAACATTTTAAAAATACAGGAAAGTATCAAGAGGAATTGCTCCCGCACATATCACCATTAGGATGGGAACATATAAACTTTCTAGGAGAATATTCATTTATACCTGAGATTTTGAACTCAATACATTCCCTAAGTCCACTTAGGATATAAAAAAACCCTAATTTTTCTGCTTAGCGTAGAAAAATTAGGGTTTTCATATCCAAAAAATGTCTTAGCGTATAATATCCGCGTTTTGTCGGCAGTACCCCATTTACTAGATTTAGAGCATCAAACAGGGATGAAACCACCAGTTGTCTTGGAATCAACGGGTCACTATCATGCCCCAGTTGTACAGTTTTTAGAAGCAAGAGAGTACATTGTCATTATCGTAAATCCATTGGTATCTTACCGAGCAAAAAGTTCTAGTTTAAGAAAAACTAAAACAGATGCCATTGATGCTTATCACTTAGGCGAACTGTATTACAAAGAGGATTTAGAGCCGCAGAAAAAGCGTGGTGTTCAGTTATTAAACCTTCGGCATCTGACAAGACAACATGAAAATATGACGGGAATTATGGTTCAAACAAAGCTTCAATTTCAATCTGTATTAGATCAAGTATTTCCAGAGTATAAAGGCGTTTTTGGCGATCTGTATGCCGAGGTTTCATTAAGAACTTTACAAACTTTCCCTACCTCGGAGACTGTCTTAAAAACTTGTGTGGAGGAAATTGCACAATTTATTGATAGGCATTGTAAAGCAAGATCGTTTAATTGGGCGCTTGAAAAAGCAGAGGGATTAATCGCAGCTGCAGAACGCAACCCATTTCAGTCAACGCGTTATCAAAGCCTTCTTGTCAGTCTGAATATGTATATTGATTTACTTCAAGTGTACCACCAACAGCTTTCTACGTTGGAGCGTGAGATTGATCAGTTAGCAGTACAGCTCGAAGAATATGAACTACTCCAAACAATTCCCGGTGTAGGCGAAAAAATCGCTGCAACGATTATTTCTGAAATCGGGGAAATTGATCGGTTTAGTCATCCCAAAAAGTTAGTTGCCTTTGCAGGACTTGATCCTAGTGTATTTGAATCAGGTCGCTTTAAAGGCACGAAGAATCATATTACTAAACGAGGCTCTGCAAGGCTTCGCCACATGCTTTTTACAGCAGTTCGGTGTTCCATTCGAGATAGTCGTAAAAAGAAAACAACTGAAGAAACCATTGCACGAAATATGCGATTACGTGCCTTCTACGATTTAAAACGTGAAGAAGGTAAGCCTTATAAAGTAGCCATTATTGCATGTGCTAATAAGCTTTTACACTGGATTTATGCGATGTTAAAAACGAAAACACCATTCCAAGAAACTATTTAGTAACAACATTTTCCTATACAACTAAAACCTTCCAAATTGAATCAGGAGGGTTATTTGAGTTATGCATTTTTAGTATAGCATTTAGTAATTATAAATTTAAAATATATTTATTGACAAACTATTAGCTGGTTTTGTTTAAGTACATTACTTCACAAATTTATTTTTATCATCGGAATGCTGTCCAGGCAGCTTCAACCTGTTACCGTTCAACTCTTGAATTAAGATAATCAAGGAGTTTATACTCTTGCCTGTTTTGCCAGTCACAGATAAAACCCTCTAAATTGAACAAACCCTCAAAGTTATCACTTAGTTTCACTACGGTTTCGAACCCATTACCGTAAAAACTTATATGACCAAATAAAATTTTCCCTTTCTGAATGATTAACAGTTTATGTGCTTGATCAGGAAATGAAATTGCAGAGAAATCCATCTCTTTTCCGGACAGTGTGGCAAATGTGTTTTCGCCGCCATTTACAATCCAATCTCGTATAGGATCGAAGCAAACCTGTAATACGAAATCTCGACCTTTTACAAAGGCAAGGTAATTGAAGATTGTTTTGGCACAGACCCTGAAATACCTATCATCAAACTCAAGTGTTTGGTGTACTCTTTGCTGCACCGTTCCATAATCCGGGATTTGCTTCTCGAATGGTTTTTGTTCAACTAATTTCTTTACAAAATTAGCAACTTCCAATTCAAGGTCTTTATTGCTTAGACCTACATACCATTTACCTTCATGAACCCCTAGAAGAAACTCATCCTGACTAAATCGCTCATCCTCGTGCAATGTATACCTGCCGTTATAATTACCCAAGTTCTTAGTAAAGTCTGTGGTCTGTTGACCAACATCACCGAAAGACTTGTCTGAAATAAACTGACAGCTACCATTTATATTTATTTTGATTTGAGAAATACTATATGGTCTTCCTAAACTTATATATCCAAATTCAACTGTATCTGGATTAATTACGCCACTCATTAAGCTAACTGCGCCTTGTGTCGCTTTCTTAGGATTAGTTATGTTCCCTCTCTTACCTGGCCCTACAAATTGTCTGGGTAGTGCTAAAAGGGACTTCTTCATAACTTGACCTTCCATGGCGGAAAACGCATTGTTAGCAGTATGGCTTACATATTCCATAGGAAGTTTCTGAATACCCCCGATACCAGCTGGGAAAATGTGTTCACCAGACTTAAATGTTACTACCGGCTCTGTTTTCTTTAAATACATACAATACTTCTCCATCTTTTTGACCTCCTATATCAAGTCCTCTCCAATCAGTATAGTATAGAAAGCACTACCAATCACTTAAGGAGTCTTCTTGTTACACCTTTATTAAAATATATGTCGAAACAGAACGATTATTGCTATTTACAAAAAAACATCTATCATTTTACCGAACCATTTAGGAAGCGGTATTTAGAAGATAGGTGCGTTTTTAATACAGGTTCAATACCACTTAAATATTTAACTTCCTAATTTATCCATACTAATAAACTTAAAATTATCTTCCTGTTCACTAACCTCCCCGTTCGTATTATAAGGTCAGCCAGAGAATTCTGGTTGACTATTTTTTATTCAATTTATAGATTGATAGTAGCCGGGGAAGAACGGACGCACCCGTGGGACTTGATCCCGACAACTAAACTGTTCCCCTCTACTTGTTAACACATGATTAGGCTGGTTGGGACATGATGATCCCGTATAACAAGCGAAGATATGAATGACAAGCTAGATAGAGGTTACCGGTCAATCCACTACACTAGGAGGAGATAATTTATGAATCCAGTTGTTGGTCTGGATGTCGCTAAAGGTGAAAGTCAGGTTCAAATGTTCTTGGATAAAAAAATGCCCTATAAAAATAGTGTGAAAGTTGAACATACGGTGGATGGTTTAAAAGAGTTATACTCTTATTTACTAGATTTAGAGCATCAAACAGGGATGAAACCACCAGTTGTCTTGGAATCAACGGGTCACTATCATGCCCCAGTTGTACAGTTTTTAGAAGCAAGAGAGTACATTGTCATTATCGTAAATCCATTGGTATCTTACCGAGCAAAAAGTTCTAGTTTAAGAAAAACTAAAACAGATGCCATTGATGCTTATCACTTAGGCGAACTGTATTACAAAGAGGATTTAGAGCCGCAGAAAAAGCGTGGTGTTCAGTTATTAAACCTTCGGCATCTGACAAGACAACATGAAAATATGACGGGAATTATGGTTCAAACAAAGCTTCAATTTCAATCTGTATTAGATCAAGTATTTCCAGAGTATAAAGGCGTTTTTGGCGATCTGTATGCCGAGGTTTCATTAAGAACTTTACAAACTTTCCCTACCTCGGAGACTGTCTTAAAAACTTGTGTGGAGGAAATTGCACAATTTATTGATAGGCATTGTAAAGCAAGATCGTTTAATTGGGCGCTTGAAAAAGCAGAGGGATTAATCGCAGCTGCAGAACGCAACCCATTTCAGTCAACGCGTTATCAAAGCCTTCTTGTCAGTCTGAATATGTATATTGATTTACTTCAAGTGTACCACCAACAGCTTTCTACGTTGGAGCGTGAGATTGATCAGTTAGCAGTACAGCTCGAAGAATATGAACTACTCCAAACAATTCCCGGTGTAGGCGAAAAAATCGCTGCAACGATTATTTCTGAAATCGGGGAAATTGATCGGTTTAGTCATCCCAAAAAGTTAGTTGCCTTTGCAGGACTTGATCCTAGTGTATTTGAATCAGGTCGCTTTAAAGGCACGAAGAATCATATTACTAAACGAGGCTCTGCAAGGCTTCGCCACATGCTTTTTACAGCAGTTCGGTGTTCCATTCGAGATAGTCGTAAAAAGAAAACAACTGAAGAAACCATTGCACGAAATATGCGATTACGTGCCTTCTACGATTTAAAACGTGAAGAAGGTAAGCCTTATAAAGTAGCCATTATTGCATGTGCTAATAAGCTTTTACACTGGATTTATGCGATGTTAAAAACGAAAACACCATTCCAAGAAACTATTTAGTAACAACATTTTCCTATACAACTAAAACCTTCCAAATTGAATCAGGAGGGTTATTTGAGTTGTGCATTTTTAGTATAGCATTTAGTAATTATAAATTTAAAATATATTTATTGACAAACTATTAGCTGGTTTAGTTCTAGAAGAGCTGGCAAGATTACGATGAATACTATTCATTTTTAAATAACTTTATTGTTTATTAAACAACTATATAGTTTTTTAAAGGGACATTATTATTCGTAAGCACCAATATAAATAAAAAAACCAGTATTAACAATAGTTTGTTAATACTGGTATTATGACATGCCATACTATAATTGACCACATTAATTAAAATTTGCGATGATATTTAGATGAGTTAAATGCGTCATCAATTATATTTATTTTAACGGTATCCTTTTTAATTACTCCATTCTTATACTTTACTTCAAATTCAAATTTAGCTTCTCCTACTTTCAACATAGTTGGATAGTACTGATGTTTTTCTTCATAAAGCGAACCATTATACAATATATTAGTTTCTTTATTTAAATCAACAGGAGAGGTAGTATTTTTGTTATCCATTTGAACCGCGGATAAAGTACTCTTTACATAAATAGTTTCATAAGGTGAAGTATCTGCTTCAAGTAAAAACTTTTCACCACTAAAAAATTTATCTAGTGTATTTCCAAGTTTCTCATGCTTTTTCTTCCAATCGGCTGTATGATTTACATGTCCTTTTATGATTAGTGGTTTAGCATAAAAGGATATATCTACAGTCGTTTTATCATGGCCATCATCCACTTCGGTAGTAAAATCATAATTCCCTACGTCCGGAACAAAAACATAACAAACCTCTTCACCAGAGTTAATATTTGATTTTGTTAAAACGGTTTGTTTATTCCCATAATCCTTTTTTAAAAATAATTTAACTGCCATTGGTTGTTTATCTAAATCAATTACTTTTATACAAACATTTACGGTATCACCTTCATATACATCCTTTGGTGTATATGTAAGAGTAACTTGTGGTGGTCTATTGGTAATCTTTAGAGTTTTCTCTTTTGTACCTGTAGCTCCATCATCATCTGTAACAGTTAATTTTATTTTATAATCTCCCACCTTAGTGAAAATATTTTTAGGATTTTTTTCAGTCGAGAATTTGGTCCAAGTCGTTTTATTTGGTTCCTGATATTCCCATATATTTGTTAATGGATCACCGTCTGTATCAAATGACTTGTTAGTGAAAGAGACAGTGGTATCATTATAAATGGTTGTTGGGTTCCAAGTAAAATCCGCAACAGGTGCTCGATTTTTAACAGTAACATTTTTAGTCACGTTGTGACTAGCTTCTCCGTCTGAAACCGTTAATCGGACTTTCCAAACCCCTTTCTTATTTAAAGTGTAAGAAGGGTCCTTAGAAGTAGAAATAGTACTCCAGGTAGATTCATTTGGCTTCTGAGCTTCCCATTTAAACGTTAGAGAATCTTTATCAGCATCCGTAGACTTATTAGTAAAAGAAACGGACGTATCATTATAGATAGAACTAGGACTCCAAGTAAAATCTGCTACAGGTATCCTGTTTTGAACAGTAATGTTTTTAATCACATTATGACTAGCTTCTCCGTCTGAAACTGTTAATCGGACTTTCCAAACCCCTTTCTCATTTAAAGTGTAAGAAGGGTCCTTAGAAGTAGAAATAGTACTCCAGGTAGATTCATTTGGCTTCTGAGCTTCCCATTTAAACGTTAGAGAATCTTTATCAGCATCCGTAGATTTATTAGTAAAAGAAACGGACGTATCATTATAGATAGTACTAGGACTCCAAGTGAAATCTGCTACAGGTATCCTGTTTTGAACAGTAATGTTTTTAGTCACATTATGACTAGCTTCTCCGTCTGAAACCGTTAATCGAACTTTCCAAACCCCTTTCTTATTTAAAGTGTAAGAAGGGTCCTTAGAAGAAGAGATGGTACTCCAAGTAGACTCATTTGGCTTTTGAGTTTCCCACTTATACGTTAAAGAATCTTTATCAGCATCGGTAGACTTATTAGTAAAAGAAACGGACGTATCATTATAGATGGTACTAGGATTCCATATAAAGTCAGCAACCGGAGTTCTATTCTGCACAGTAACATTTTTAGTTACGTTGTGACTAGCTTCCCCATCTGAGACAGTTAAACGAACTTTCCAAACCCCCTTTTTATTTAGAGTATAAGAAGGTTCTTTTGAAGTCGAAATACTACTCCAAGTAGTCTCATTAGGTTTCTGAGTTTCCCACTTATACGTTAGAGAGTCACCGTCAACATCTGAAGATTTATTACTGAAGGAAACAGAAGTATCATTATAAATGGTACTAGGACTCCAGGTGAAATCAGCATTCGGCGCTCTGTTTTTTACACTAATATTTTTAGTCACATTATTGCTAGCTTCCCCATCGGAAACAGTTAGACGTACTTTCCAAATCCCCTTTTTATTTAGGGTATAAGAGGGATTTTTAGAAGTCGAAATCGTACTCCAATTAGTGTCATCAGGCTTTTGAGTTTCCCACTTATACGTTAGAGAGTCACCGTCAGCATCTGAAGATTTATTACTGAAGGAAACAGAAGTATCATTGTAAATGGTACTAGGACTCCAAGAAAAATCGGCAGCTGGTGCTCTATTCTGTACAGTAATATTTTTAGTTACATTATGGCTTGCCTCTCCATCTGAGACAGTTAAACGAACTTTCCAAACCCCCTTTTTATTCAAAGTATAAGGAGGGTCTTTAGAAGTAGAAAATGTACTCCAGGTAGTCTCGTTAGGCTTTTGAGTTTCCCACTTATACGTTAATGAGTCACCGTCTACATCTGAAGATTTATTACTGAAAGAAACAGAAGTATCATTGTAAATGGTACCAGGATTCCAAGTGAAATCAGCTATTGGAGGTCTATTAATAACATATAAGGCATGACCGACAACACTTTCATCTTCTCCATCAGAAACAGTGAGTTTAAAGGTATAGTCTCCCTTTCCTATAGTGAAACTTGACGGCGTTTTTGCAGTAGACACAGTCACATAATTACTATCTGCGCTGCCATATGGTTTTCTTTCCCAGCGATATGTTAAAGAATCTCCGTCAGGATCTGAAGAACTATTAACCATCTTGATTGGTGTATCATTATAAATAGTATTGGAAGGATCCCATTCCCATTTTGCAACAGGAGGCCGGTTATTTACATATAAAGCATGTCCAGCTTCTGCCTCTTCTTTTCCATCAGAAACTACTAATTTAAAGGTATACTTTCCTTTTGCAATCTTAAAGCTAGATGGCGTTTTAGCAGTTGATATTTGAACATAATTACTATCAGCTGATCCATATGGTTTCCTGTACCATTTGTAAGTTAAAGGGTCGCCATCGGGATCAGAAGAATTGTTTATCATTTTGACAGTTGTATCATTATAGACGTTATTGGAAGGATCCCATTCCCATTTTGCAATAGGAGGTCTATTTGGTTGAAATGATAATTTAGCTTGATCTCCTTTAAAAGTAAAATATGCGGTATTTGCCCATTTGGTTTTATTACTATCATGTGGACTTCTAACTCCATACCAAACAGCTGTTTGAGATTCTTCAAAATCGACTTTTGTATAAGTTTTCCCTTGAGTGAAGTATCTGTTATTACCTAATTCATCAATGACAGAGGGTGCACTTTCTCTAGGGGTTTTCCTTCGTAATACACCTTCTGCATTCATTTCTAAGGTATTAGTATTGGTACCACTTGAAAGCGATAACTTTCCTCCCTCATATGCTTTATTACTAAATTCGAAAGGAAGAATAAGTGGCGTATACACAATTTGATTTTGTACTTTTTTAACGATAAATAAATCCCAATTAGCTTTTTCTTTTCTATTGAAAAGCTCTTCTAAGGGTAAATAAGCATTAAAACTTACATCTTGATATTTCATATTGCAATCATCGTTCCATCTATTTGTTGCACTCGATGGACATTGGTTCCATATGCCAGCCCCTTGATTATTATATTCTAGATCCTCGGTTGCATCTAAACTTCCTTGAACTGTTTTATAAATTTTTACTGTGCCGATACCACTATCACCAGATGATTTTCTAGCAACTATATACGTATCTTGGTTAGAAGAGGTATGTTCACGATGTCCAAATAATACTGACCAACCCGAAAATCTAATATATTTTTGACTACCTTTCCCAAAATTTTTTGTTATAACTTGATAACCATTTGTAACAAACTTGTCTGAATATACATCGTAAACTATTTTTCTTCCACTAGTCATAGTGAAATCTTTTGATCCCATTAGGTTATTCCAATTATTCTTAACCGTTGATGAAACATTATATATATCTTCATCACCAGTACTTGCGTGAGCATGATGCTCTTGAATAAAAAGTAAAAATAAAAAAAATAAAATAGGAATCAGAAAAAAAATCTTTGCATTTCTCATTTAAATCCCGCTTTCTATTCTTTGTAAAAAAATTAACATTTCACCTCCTAATAACAAAAAACGACCCAAAACTAAAGCAGTTTATTAAACTACTTCGTCTTGGGTCGTTCCCATTTAATATAAAAGTTTATATAAAATATTTTAAAGCAAATTAAATGGGGAATCAATAAATATCAAGTTTAAATTTTTAATTTTTTCTTTCTAATAATGAAGATTACTGCAGCTCCGATAATTAGTACTCCTACTACCGAAATAATTATTGGGAGTTTACTAGATTTAGACTCATCTTCATCTAGAATTGAAGAACGAGTTGCTTCTTCTTTAATATTATCATTGTTTTCATTTGTAATATTGGTATCCATGTTATCTTCCTTGTTTTCAGTAGAAGGGTCGTTTTTATCAGATCTTTCTTTTTTCTGCTCAGTTTCCATTGTGCTTTCTTTTGTTTTATTATCATTTTTATCAGTAGATGTATTACTTCCTTCCTTTATTTTTGTTACAGAGGCAACAACTTTATTTTCCTCGTTATTGCTTCTATCGGAAGAACTACTTTGACTTGATTTTGATGAACTATTGGAAGAAGAACTGCTGTTTGTTTTTTTACTTTCTGTATTATTGCTTGTTCCACTTGATTTTGATAGATTAGTTGAGTTGCTTTTACTAGAACTCGATTTTGAAGTATTAGTTGAGTTATTTTTACTAGTATTGGTATTGCTTGAATTTTTACTACCTGTAGAAGTAGAAGGTTTTGTTGCTTTATTATCAGAATTCGGTTGTGTAACCGGTTTGGACTCTGGTTTAGGCTTTGGTGCAGGTTTAGGGTCTGGTTTAGGCTCAGGCTTTGGTGTAGGTTTAGGTTCGGGCTTTGGCTCAGGCTTCGGTGTAGGTTTAGGAGTTGGCTTAGTAGCAACCCTGTTAATATAAACCGTTAATTCTGCATGAGTGTGTTTATCTGAAAAAACGGGTACTATAAACTTTTGACCACTTTTTGTTACAGATTGATGAACCCCACCAAAAATATTAAAAGTATCTGCAGCCTTTGCATAATATCCATACACTATATCTCTGCATAATCCACTTGCATTTGCTGGGTTAGCTTGTGTAGCCTTATCTGAATTAATTGTCATGCTACAGGATGCTAAAGGTAACTCATCTGCAAGCAAATGCACTGGTTTTAATACTCCTAAAATTAGTATTAATGTTAATAACGTTATTACTCTTTTCATATAAATTTCCCCTCTCAATTTTTTTACTTTATTTTTTGTCCTTTATAAACGAAAAAAAGCGATCCAATGGGACGTTTTAATGGATCAGAGTATAATCACCCTAATCAACTTCTAAAACATAGTCCCAAAGAACCGCATCTTTTTTCATTAATCGAATAGCCATTGATGGCACAAAAAATAAAAATAGTATTGATATGCCTTAATTATACCCGGTTCTTAAGATAATTTCATTATAAAAGTAAAAAAAATTGGTTGTTTTAACCATGTTCACTGTTTATATCGGATAATTTTGGAATTATTAAAAGAAAAAACCATACAATTAGCATGGTTCTTTTATCCTGTTATTTATTTTTATACTCATAAACCGCTGCTTGTCGTATCATTGCAAGATCTCCTTTGAACCAGCGGGGGCTTTCAGTAGTTACAATGGCAATTACACAAGGACCTTCTACGTTTTCAAATACCTGATAGTTATCGTTATAATATACAAACGGATAGGTCCTGGATATACTATCATCAATAAATTCTAGATGAACTAAGTACAATTCTTTCTGAAAAAAAGAGTTTGCGGTAGGTGTATAAACATAGCCCTGAGAACTTTTAAGTTTTAAATTATTATTTAAACTATTTTTAAGATTTTCTAATGATTTTTCTTTATCAAAGATTATCTTTCCTTCAGATAATGCAGCTGGATTAATCGCAAGACCAGCATCATGAACTGCTAATTCTAAAGAGTTCTTTAATTGTCTAGAAGCGGTTTTGTCTGTATCTAAATTAAGCTGTAATTGCATAATTAATGCAAAAAGTAGTGCAAATAATAAAGTTCTTAATGTTGTACTCATTATATACTCCTAATATTCGCTTAAGATTTTGGTGCTTTTTGAAATAGTTCTAGGACCTTGGTTGAATATATTAAGAATAAATATAAAAGTTCGTGGCACTTCAATAGTAGCTTCTATATATTCGTTTCGAGGGGTTAATTTAGATGTTCCTGTGATGATAATTTTAGATTCGTCAAAGTTATAACCCTCTACTAGAGTTTTTTTCATTTCCTTAATAATTTCTGGTGTTAATCTGCCCTCAATAGCGGCCTCTTTAGCTCCTTCGGTTAAAGTGACCTCAATTGCATCTCGATGCATACTATCAATTGATGTTAATAATGGTGTGAATATAAGATTTACTGTAATAAACAATACCATCCATTCAGCTAACGTTCTTGCCATTTAGAACACCCCTTTGAAAAAATCAAAGGAGCTGTAAACTCCTTTGACTGTAAATGTTGATCTTTTAATTATTACTAGATACACCAGCACCAGTAGGAAGGTTGCTTTGTGCTCCGTTAATTTTTGCAGAATAAGTAGTAGTATTTGAACCTACTAGATTGTAGCCGATGAAGAATAAGAATGCGCTAATTGTTACTACTGTAAGTCCGATTTTTAAGAATTGAGCTAAAGTTGTGTTCATTTTTAAAATTCCCCTTTTACAATTTGATTTTTATTTGATGTTCATTTTGTAGCATATCTTGATACTGATTGTTTTTTGCTTTATAAGCATTAAATGAGGTTCCTAAAATTAAATAAGTCATAATGGATACAATTGCTGCCATCATCATAAATGTTAATAGTGATTTATTCATAATAATATCCCCTCGTTATCCACCGCTTTTTGCAGTATATAGAGCCATAGAATCAGAGAAACCAGATAATTCCTGATACAAAGCTACAAAAATAAATGTACTTATCACAATGGCTGTAATGGCGATTTTCATGAAAGTACTTAGCGACGTATTTATTGTTGGTCACCTCCTTAAAAGAATAATAGATTCCACCTTTACATTTGTGATTTATCTAATATAGCTATTACCATCATTACTACTACAAGTACAAAATTTAATATATGAATAAAATGTGTAGCTTTGATAGGAATTTTTAATAGATCTGTTGTTATTTTTCTTTTTCTTCTGTAATTTTCAACTTGTTTTTTTGCAAATGTTCCATGCATTCCATTTAACTGTTCAAGTGCGGTCTCTCTTTTCATACTGTCTAGATTTTGTAAAACTCCGATTAGCGCCTCGCTGGGTTTAGAATCTAAGTGTTTAGAAAATTGTTCTAATGCTTTACTTGGTCCATCACTAGTCCATGAACTTAGTAATTCCGTTAACGGTTTTTGTAGCAAATAGAAAAATGGCTTTATATTTTGCAAAATACTATAAGTATTAAGACGATGGACAGTCATCATTTCTATTTCGTTAATGATTAAATCATAGAGCATAAAAATCTCTGAATGTAATTTCGATGTTTGATAGTCAATGGTTCTTTTCATGATATAAACAAATAACGAAATAGGATTACTAGGAAGAGCGAAAACAAATAGAAGTAATATAACAGCAGCCTTTGGTGCAAGATAATCCATATTCCCTAATAAAACCGGAAAAACTATGTAATAAAGAACTAAAAATGCTGTTACTGAATATAGAATTAAATAGTATTTAATACCATTTAGTCCTAATGGATACTTTGCTTGTTTAAACCATTCCTCGGCTTTAGAATTTTTAGCAAGTCCTAAAATAGAGTTCTTATTTTTTTGCAAATTGCTTTTAAACCGTAAACGGTGTTGCATTCTTTCAGATGTTGAATTCATTCCCAAATACACTAAATATCCTGAAGTAAAAGACAGAACAATTACTACTAGGTATTTAAATACATCTATGTATTTAAATAATAGAACTTCTGATTCCATAATATTTGACTCCTTTCCTTATAGGTCGTTTTTAGGATGTTTTAAATAAATTGAAATTATTAGTGAAAAAACAGTCCCTACTACGGAAAGGCAAAAGGTAAATAATGTCCATTTTTCTCCAAATTGAAGCTTAAACCAATCCTGTGCTCCACTTGTAAAATAACCTAATAATAGTGAGCCGATAAACAATGGAACCGTTAGGAATCCATCATAAATAGATTCAACAGTCTGAGATTGTTCTTCTTCTAACATTTCTTCTGTATCCTCTATTTGTTTTGTTAGAACTAAGAGAGAATGTAATACGTTTTCTTTATACATATAGCCTTTTAAAATAATACTTCCTAATCTTTTGGACCAATTGGTTCCAGTAGTATAAGTGAAAACTTGAATGCTATCTTTCAGTTCTTGTTCATTTCGAGATAACTGAAGATCAGTAATTAAGCGAACTGTTACTTTTCTTAAACTCTTATTCTGTATTTCGTTTTGCATGGCACTTAAAGCGTAATAAATATCATATTTATTAACACTATAGGCTTGGGTTAGTTTCTGAACCATACTTAGAAATTCTGTACTCATGACATATCTCAATTTGTTTAATTTTATCCTTAATATTAAATATGGTACGGTCATCAGAAGTAACCCGAATAGTAGGGCGATAACAAAATCTTTTATTAAATAAAAGATAAAAGCGAAACTAGTCAAACCAAGTAAAGTGGTGAATAAGAGAAATACACCAGTATCATTGTCACTACGATGATCACTTGTAGTTCTTATTAATAAGCTTATGTGTTTAAAAAAAGGGTGCTTATAGGTATGAGATTCTGGTGAAGCATTACCACTTTTGATTCTTCTTATTCGGTACTTATAATTAACTTCTTGATACTTTATTTTGACTGAATCCATCATAATCTGATAGGAAATATAAAGCCCAGAAACGATAAAGATGGAATAGAGAACGTAATTGATACCAGCTTGCCAAAACCATTGAAAATTATTCATTTAAAGCACCATCTAATAAATCATTAAGAATATTATCTTTTTGTCTCTCATATTCGCTCATTGGAAAAAGCTTTTCTTTCTTTTTTAGATGATTTAATAGAATTTTAGTATCCTCTACACTTTCTTCAGCCATTAGATATAGAAGTTCCTTACTTATGTTAGAAGAATAATAGTATTGTCCGCTTATTGGGTGGTAGCGAACTAGATCTTGTTCTTTTGGTTTCTTTTCGTTCTCATCCCATATAATTTCTGTTACACCGATAACCCTTTTCTTTCTTCTATCTCTTTCTGCGCTCAGGGAAATGACCAGGTCTATATTTCTTGCTACCCTCTCTTGTTCGTTATCAAATTTCCGATTGGGAAATTCATCTAATAAATGTCGGGTAATCTGAGCAACAATATTTTTAACGGCTGTTAAATGATAAGTAGAAAAGGCACCACGTTCTCCTCTTTCACAAGCTTGTAAGTACCCCTCTGTTTCTAGAGAACGAATCTCCCCAACAGTAATATAGTCATGTTCCATACGAAGAAGTCTTGGTACGGCATGATGTAAGTCTCCTTCTGTGGCCTGAACTTCATAAATTAAACGATCTTTTAAATCCTCGGTTAGATTTAATTCAAAATGTTTTTCTAAAACTGCAATTGTGTATTCAGGTGGTCTTTCGCGTATCATTGACTTCATAAAAGTTGTTTTTGCAGATCGAACTCTTCCAGCAAAAATGGTGTTAGCCATGCTTCTTGATAAGGCTCGATAAAAAGGAACATCATCTTGTGGGATTGTTCCTAATCTTGCTTGTTCTTCTAAACTGTTATTTTTAATTACGAATCGTCTAAATACTATAATGTCTAGTTTAGTTCTAGGATTCATCATCATGGTGATTCGCGAACCATCTTCTCGTTCTATTTCCAGTTCTGGTTGCTGCTCATTAATTAGTGCTTCTTTTGTTCTAATTTGAAAAGCTTTTTTTATCCGATTTACTACTGATATACTTTCAAATTCTTCTGGCTGTTTTTGAAAATAACCATGTTTATCGATCCATAATTCAGTCCCTCTGATAACAGCAGATTCACTATTAGGTTCTTTATCCCATTTATGTAGAATACTTACGCCCCATACTTCATGGAAAATTGCTTCTGGTAAAGAATCATAAAAAGAGGGATATTCATCGGACGTAATATTCTCTTTTTGTAAGACTTCGTTAATTTTTGTTATAAAGTAAGATATAGCCTGTTTGTCCCCAATAACTGCTTGGTGCTGCCTGTTTAACCAAACATCATCACTATTTGAATCATCGTTTATTAAAGAGGAAGATTGATCATTTTCTACAGATTCAGCTATTATGATACTTTGTAGCTCTTCTTTAACTTGGTTACAAATTAAACGAAATGTCTTTTTTCTTTCATAGGTAGTTACAAAATCTTTTTTTAACCCTTTTTCATCAATAGTTTTAGATAACCATTGGGAAGGCTCAAACTCACTTTCTAATCCTAATGATTGTTCTGTATCATTTTTAACTGCATTTAAAGTCATTTTTTCGCCTCCTTATTACCGGTTAAATATAGATAAAAATCCTTTCTTTTCTTTGTGTTCCTTCGTATCTTCTTTCTCTGTTAATTTAGCTTCAGCAATTATTACATTAGCTAAAACATCTATTGGCTTGTTATAGCTACTATCTGAAAAATCGTATAGTAATTTTTTCTCAAAAGTAGCAATGGATCCTAGCTCCTTCATATCTGGTATTGTGACAACTCGATTCATATTTAGTTCTTCCTCAAGTTTTTTTTCGCTTATTAATGCATTCGCAGGTTGGAATTTATTGATAACAAGCATAAAATCATCATTTTTCCCACCAGAAGGTTCAATTATTTGTTGGTATAGATAAGGATAATATCCTCTATAGCCTTTCTCTTCTTGATTAGTAACAAGAAATTTCATATTACAACTTAAGTAAGCTTGTGCTGCAAGTGCAGAATCAAAGTGAGTGCCAGCATCGATTAAAATTACATCAAATAACTGTTGAGCTGTTTGAATCAAATGTTCAATTTCATAAGGTTTATAAAATCTTTGCATTTTAATATCGCGGTTGCCGGCCAAATGATAAAAGGAATCATGATAATAAATAGCTTCGGATAACCTGTTTATCGTTAAATTTTTGACATTGAGATCTACTTTCAAATCATTTAAATATTGACCTTGATACAAGTAAAAATAATCGGCTGGATCCCAACTATTTAAACTCAAAACTAAAACCTTTTCTTTTACTTTGAGTGATAATGCTCTTCCTAAATTTAAAGTGGTAGAGGAAACACCAGCACCATTATGTGTGCCAAATATGCCAATGATTCTCTTTGATAAATAATCATCTTTATTCGTTAGGTTATTGATACAGTATTCAACTACTTGAAGTTCTGTAGAATATTCATGAATAAGGGTTACTTTATATGCTGCACATAGTCTTGTAATTGTCTTAGTAAATTGTTCACTCTTGATTTGAGTAGGCTTAAAATACATGGGAATAGAGGGATATTTCTCTCTAACTACTCCTATGTTATTGATGTCAAATGAATCTCCATCTAATAAAACAGCGTCAATTTTTTCCTTATTTGAATAATCAATATTGCCCATATGAGCATGGAGGTTGTCCATTTTGTCAATTAGTTCTTTGTAGATAGAGTTTTGACTAAAAATTAATATTTCCATTACATGTCCTTCTCCCTATTGATAAGTTATATATAATTTTGCTCCTTTACCGAGCACTTCGTTCATTAACTTTTTAAAGTCCTCTTCATTTAAAATAATCTCCAAATCACTTATGCTTGAAGTAGCATTAAGTCGTTTATCCTCTTTGTTGTTTTCTGAGGATGAGATTACCTCTTTATTACTCGAATCTTTTACATAAACAACCTTTATTGATTTTAAGAACGGTTCACTTTCCATTGAATTAGATATTTTTTCGAGCTGTTCTTTTGTATCCTCAGAGCTAGTAGTAGATGGACCATTTTTATTTAAATTTGTAGTTCCATCGTTATAAATCAAATAAATATTAACGGTATCTTTTCTTCTTAAAGAACCAGGCATTGCATAAATCATTTCTTTCGTTATAGGTCGAATAGCCTCGCCTTCCTCTTCATTTGGTAAAAGTTCGTCGTAATCTATCATTGTTTTAGTAAGAAGTGAATTCCCTTGGATAATCTGATTAGCATCTAATCCAATAATTTCATCCACTTCTGCAGGTAGGATGACGTCATTCATTAAAGTTTGTTTAGGTCTACGTTCTATCAGTAACTTATCTTCTGTAATAGGTTCATTTTTTAATATTTCAGAAGAGGGCTTAATCACTACAACCTCTGTTGAATCAATTCGTACTCGTAAAAATTGATCATAGAATAAGGTTAAACCGATAGCTGATACACCTACCAATAGACCGCTGATTATTTTGATGGAAGGTCTTTTAAAGAAATTCATTCGTTTTGATTACCTCCTGGATTCGTTTTTTCTATCTTAATTTTTCTATTGAAGAGTTTGTTTAATATCCCGCTTGCTTTAGTTTTCAAGAGTTTATTAGGAAGTAAAAGTTCTAATATAGGTACCAAAAGTTCATTTACTTTGCTTTTATAATCCTTATAGTCGTTAAGGAATATCCCTTGATACTGTGCTTCATATACATCTTCATCTTCAAAAGAGGGAATTATAGAAATTAATTTATCTTTAAATAAATCTTGAATTAAGGGATTTTTCTTTATTTTTTCATTGAAACGATTACCAATGATATGTGTTTTCTCAGATTCGATAAGGCTAGAGAATAGTGGATTTTCACCAAGCCCTTGAAGTTGGGTGACATCTGAGTCAAGAACAATGAATAGATGATCTGCTATCTCTAATAAATCAGTGACTACCTCATTGTCTAAGTTGCTACCAACATCAATAATCGTTACAAGTGATGAATTAGTGTAGAGTAACTTTATATAATCCTCAAAGCTAATTCCTACTGGTTCCTCACTTAAAGTGGGATTATGACATATAAGTTCAACACCATCACGAAACCACTCTGTTTGAATATCTGAAGTATTCTCTTGTTGTGCACTCCACTTATTTACGTAATTTGGAGCAAATTCATGGCCATAAAAACGGTCATATGTATAGGGATTTAGCAAGGGATCTTCCACATATAATGTGCTAACTTGGTAATTTGCTATGCTACGAGCTAATATATGTGAAATAAATGTTGTACCATTGCGTTGGTAAAAGCTACCTACAAGGATAGTTTTCTTCCTAACTGGAACACCTACTACTTTTTCACTGGGTGCATTATGTACGTGAATTGAGTATTCCCTTTTTATGACATTTTTTTGAACGATTCTTTGTACGATAGTTTTTTCTTTAGTGTTTTTTTCTTTGTGTGTTTTACCGTTCTCATCTTCGTTAACAGATTCCTCTTCCGAATCTTCTTCCAGTAGAGAGGGAATCACTTCACCATCGATACTAAGAGAGTTATTGATAAAACGTGCTACTTCTGCGAATGAGACTTTCCCTTTTAACTGGTTTATAAATTGTTCAATATCTATTCTTTGGGTATTGAATATATCAAGTACTCCCATACTAACTAGTCGAGAAAGAAGCGGATCATTGCTTGATCGTTCGCATAGGAAAACAATTCTTAATGCGTCGTCGAAATCAAGTCGGAGTTGTTTTATAATACTTAACAGCTCAATATCTTTATCTTTTTGATTTTCTTGCATGGATTCTAAATAAGTATCATGCACAATTAGTATTGAAGGAGTTTCTTCTTTAACAATTTCATAGAGATATTTTCGATGTAAAATTTCTTGTTTACTTAAAGTGAAATCTTCAGGAGACTTTGAAAAGGTCTCAATTAAAATCTTGGTATAGGTTTTATCACCTACCGCTATAAGAACCTTCTTTGTCATACTAAAACTCCTTTAAAACAAAAAAACACCCGAACACAAGGCAATTACAAAGAATTGTCTTACATTCGGGTGCTTCCCGTTAGTCATTATATTAATTTGCGTATTTTCGGTATGAAAGTCTTCTAGAATCCTAGAAGACATTTACATTTAAAAGAGAAAGATTGACGACGATTCAATCTTTAAAATTATAGTATCATGTTACTACTCCACATTCAAGTTAATTATTAACAAAAAGTATTGAAAAATTTAATTATCGCTTAAATCAATTTCTGTTACATATGAAAAGTTATATTTAGCTTCTTTTAAGGAGTCTCTTACAAAGAATAAGAAAAAAGTATTAGAAGTTGATATTGAAAAAGCTAGAAAATGCTCCTTAACAATAAATAAGAGATTATTAGTTGTTTTAACATAATATATTTTGAAATATTCTAAATATACCTGTTAAATTACAAATATAAGATTAATTAATATAATAGATATGTATATAAAAATACCTGTAGTTAGCATTCTTTTTAAAATGTCCTAACTACAGGTATCTCTGTTTATTCTGTTTAATCAATTATTTTATCTTATAAAAGTTCCAAGTGTATTCTAATGTTCAGAATTATATTTATCTATCCCTTTTTGAATTTGTGCTTGATCTTTTGGATCATCGAAAAAACTCTTGTAAAATTTTATGTTAGAAGTTCCAACACCGATTTGTACTAACCCAGCTGCAGACTTTAAAGTTGTAGCACTAAAAATAGATCTTCCAACATACCCATAATGAAAATTACCAATTGCTTCACCTGTCATTAAAGATTTATTTAAATCTGAAACTGTATACTTTGTTGTTGTTCCTAATTGAACTTTATAATCCCATACTCCACCGGGTTTAACTCTTTGTGCGAAATATGAACCAGCAACTAGATGTCTAGTTCCAAATACAGCATTGTCATATACTTTTTTAAGTGATTTTGCATGACTTCTAGTTGAAGACATAATACTAATAATTTGCGCCATAGGTCTTATAACAATTTCCCTAGGTACATCTGTAACATAGTTAATTAAAAGATCTTTGTCTACGGTAATTGCTTTTTCAGTAATTAGTACATTTATTTTTTCAATAAAATTCTTTAAAGTATTAAGATCATTCTCCGATAATTTTTCAGCATCTAAAAAACTATTATAATTAACATTGAGTGTTTTATCGGAATTTAATGAAACTAGATCTTTATGTTTAAGAAGTAGTGTATAAGCATCTTCATCAGAAGAAACGGCTGTAACATTTAAATCAATTGAATCATTATATATGTCTTCTATAGAATTATTAATTTCATTTAAAACACCATTTGAAGAGTCAGGTTCAGCAGCATAAATATTAGTAGGTGTAAGAATAAATAAACAAGCTATAACAATTATAAATTTAGTTAAAAAAATTCTATTACTCTTCATAACTTTATTACCTCACTATTAAATTATTTTTTAAGATTACTAACCATTGAACCAATCTGGACTAAAAAGTAACCAGACAATAAAAGTATAAGACATAATAAAAATTGAAATTAAGTACCCAATAGTCAAAAATATATCTACACTTTTAAATTTCTTTATAGTTATGGCATTTTTTAAATACATAAGAAATAAAACTAGACCAATTATTAAGCAGACAATATTTATAATTCCTAATAAATAATATCCAGGATATATTGGACTTATAATGTAAATAAAATAGATCAATAAATAAACAAAATCTACTAATAATAACTGAAATAATCTTTTTCTAATAGACATATTTCCCCCCCCTTTCTATACTGTAAATTTATTGCTAACTATTCCATTATATAGAAATTTTGTTGTTTTTCAATTTTTTTTGAAAATTATCAATATTTTAGGTTGGATAATTGATAATAGGTGGGGATAAATTTTGAGAAATTGAGGGGAAATTATTTAAGTCTTTAACTGGTAATAAAATGTAGTTCTTAGACTAACTTGTTCGTCATTATAGTCAATAGTCATTAATACACACAATAGCATAGGACGTTCATTATAGGTCCTTCAAAATATCGATTATAATAATTTTTCTATAAATAAACATGTATTACTAGGGTTTCAATCTTGAAAGTTTATTTTGCCTTACTGTTGCAATCAGTGTAAGGCAAAACAAAGTAGTTAGTCCATTCTGATTTTTCTTTTTATTTATCAGCATTCAATCTTCTAATTATACCTGGTATTACGTTTCCTAAGTTACCTTTCTTATACTGTTGTATAAAATCACGATATAGTAATCTTAATATATCCTCTACTACAAATTCATTTTCTGGTTCAACATCTGTAATATCAGATAGCATTACCTCCAATCTAAGTGCTACTTTTCTTCTTAGTGAACATTTAATCTGTTTTGTTTTGGTTGTTTTATTTGGTTTAGCAAAAGTAAGAGGTTGATGCTTATCTTCCGAATAACTATATATTTTTACAAAATAATCATTTCTCTGTTTTAATTCATGATATAAGTCGTAAGGATTGTTCCTATCTTTAACTTGAAATAGAAAGTCATCGACTAAAATACTTATAAGATCTCGTTGGGTAAATTCATAATTTCCCATTGCCTCCGCGACATCTTCACAAAATAACTCCCCTCTCAAATATTCAGAAACAGGGATGAAAAAGGAATAAGGAAGTTTAACTGGGTTAGTTAATTTATTTAATGAAAAGTTTAATAATCTGTCAAAAAATCCATCTGGTCGATACGATAACTCATTAAGTTCCTCTTCATAAACAGGATATATTGGTTTATTTGATTTAGCCATATAAATGACCATCTCTTTCTTTTATTAACATGAATTTCAATAGGCGGTATGCTGCTTCTTTAAGGCTACAATCCCATTCAACTGTCTTATCAAAGAGTAGGTCATGATAGTAAACTTCTAATTTAGCAGGATAAGGCTTGCCTTTTGGGTCATAGGAGTCATCAAAAATTTGGGCATCTTTATATTCTGTTAGAGCTTTTTTTACTAAGAGTGAACAAAAAGGTGTTGGTTGTAGTCCTCTCCTATTGGCCAATCTTTTAATGAGTTTTCTTTCTTCATCTGAAAGAGGAATCTTTACATCCTTTTTCTTATCTATCCTCGTTTTGCGTCCCTCATCTTTTGTTATTGGTATTTTCCGAACATTCCTTATTAGTAATTGATCTTCTTTCTTTTTATGATTGTTGTTAAAAATAGGATTTAATGGCTTCCTTCCATCCATAACCCTCTCTTCCCCCTCTTCTTTTTTTGTTTTCCCCTACTTTATCTCAGTGTCAGTATGCCAAATTGTTATATTGATAGTGTATGAGGAGGAGGAGAGGTTTAGAACGTATAGAAACTAGAATTTTGGACAAACTTTAAATAGACGAATAATTTTATATAAAAGGAGCTTTTTATATGGCCAAAAAAAATACTGTAATTAGTCCTGTATCTAAGGAAGTTTTAAAACAGTTTGGAGAGCTAGGGAAAAAATCAGCAGCAGTTAAGAAAGTAAAAATAAAAAAATAGCGGTTCTTGGATAAGGGCCGCTATACATAATTAAAAGTTCATCTCTTTTAAGGTAATTTGTTCTTTTATGATACTTACAACATTTTAATAATGATATATATTTACAGGGGAATTTAATTAATAATTCCCCTGCAAATGAACATTTATTCTTTGTAATTTTTGATGTTTCAGTGGTTGATAATAGGCACTTTCTAAATTTTCATTTATTAATTCTTCAACTAAGAAAAGAATATTAAATGGTAATGTATCTAATAACAGTTCTTTATGAATTGCTTCAGCAATAGATATGGTAGATGTATATATAATTACGATTTGCGGATTTTCAGGAAAATCTGAAATTGGTAAATTACCATATTTATTATAGACATATTTCCAATTCTCAAACTTATCTCTGAAATAACCAATAAAGTTTTGGTTCATTTGTGCTCTGTCAATAAGAAAGTTAATATTCCCATTAGGGGTTTTTACTTCTGCTGCACTCATTGGGAACTTATACCGAGCATTATTTGCTAGACGAGCATTCCATTTCCATTTAGAAACAACTTTCTTTTCTATGAATTGGCAGCGAAGTTCATTCATTGATACATATCGTTTTAATCCACCTACACCATAATTATCCCATCTATCAGGGGCCATAAAGAACTGATCGCTATAATAATGTTTTAGTAGCCTATAACCCGCTACCCCTAATGTAAAGGGAGCGGGAGGTCGTGTTTCTTCATCACCACGTATTCTAACTTTCCATCTATCTACAACACCATTGGTTCTCAATCGATCTAAACGCTTAGAGGTTTCTGACCTACTCATTAGAGAAGACATATATCTCCTAATTTGGTCCTCATTTGCACAAACAGCGTCACCTAGAACTTTAATAAGGGTAAAATCCGCTTCATCAATAATTTTTCTGTTTAATAGTGTCATAGCACCTTCTATCCCTGTATATGGGTAATATTTCGAAGGTTTTACATAACTACTTTTAAGTAGTGGATGGTCCCAGAAAGGGATTTCACCATTTCTTGTGGTGAAAACAGGGAAATCGTCCATTACTAAGTTATTTTGTTCAGAAATATTCATTATTCAAAGAGGAATGAAGCGACATCTTTGATTTTCTTTTTACCCCTTGGATACCCCGTAATAGTTACTTTGGCATGTCTTTTATCTTTATCGATGGAGCGGATAGTGCAAGAAACAATATCTCCAACTACTGGCTCTGGCAAGTGACGGGGACGGATCCCTTTAACTTCTAATCCTGCATCTAATTTAACAAATATCCCATGTATTGGGTCTAGATTCGTTACTTTACCAGCGACTGTACTGTTTTGATTATAAAGTTCGATTAATTTTTTAAATGGATCATCTTGAGTATCCCTTCTGCTAACTTGAATAAGATTATTTTCTTTATCAAATCTCAAAACTTTTACTTGTATTGTTTCTCCTCGATTAATTTCATGCTGAATATTTCCATTTTCCCAGCTCCAATGTCTAGCGTTCATAAAGCAATCTGCACCATTAATACGGACAAAAACCTTCCTCGTGTTTGGATTATAACCTCTTACTACACCGTCAAAAATTGTTGACTTTAAGGAATCTTCAGCTTCAAGTGTTACTAATTGTTTCATGAATTCCGCTTTTCTGATATCATCCGCTTTCCTTACTGATACCAATACAATATTGTCTTCAATGTCTATTTGGTCTACAATCACTTCTTGAATTGATCCTGTAAAACCGTTTAATGAACGGAAATCATGATCAGAAAATTCGTTGCTTGGGCAATATGCTGTAATGTTTGTACCTTCTAAGAGAAATGTTGCTACTTCCATCTGTTTTTTTACATATTTTCCATCTTCTAATACTTTGGTTTCCCTTGTTGATACTGCTGTTACAGCTCCTTTAATTATAGTTCTATCTCGCTTAATCTTTGCTAGTTCATTTAATTGGTTGTCATTAACCCATGATGTTTTTAGTGTTTCAGCCATCATATTCCCTCCTAATAGTGAATTTTCTGTAAACATAAAAAACGACCCAAAACAAAAGCAGTTATTCAAACTACTTCGTCTTGGGTCGTTCCCATTAAATATTTAATTTTATTATTTGTTTTTTATGTTTACTAACTTATTGGAATTTTAACCTATATTTTTAATTTTTTCAATACTTACTGAAAATTACCTAGGATATATTTAACTTTTATCAGAAAATGGAGTAATAAAGTCAAAAGGACTAGATTTTCCTTCTTCCTTTTTCTCAACTTCCCCCTCTTTTGTAGTATCATCAATTTCTTTTATTAAATCATTATAGAATGATTCTTCTTTTTCATCTAATACTGACTGATTAGCTACTTCATTCGAAGGTGGTAAATTTTTGGAAAATAAGCTTGATACATCAAGGTCAACCACTTCATCATTTATGTTAATTGCTTTTTCGCCTAAAGAAGTTCCTTTTTGTGATATTGGCTGCGTTTTATATGCTTCTTCTTTTATCGCTTCCTTTTTAGATAAATATTTATCAGGGTATCTATCAAATTCAACTAATTCTAATTCTATATCCTCTACAGCATCTTTTTCTGGAAGAGGAATTCCTATTAATGCTTCTTCCTCTTGAAGTGGTATATCAATTATTTCGGATAGCGCTTTATCTGTTTCGTGAAACAATTCCGTATTTAAGGATTTTGATTCTAACCAAATACTAGCACTTTCCTGGATTACTTTTACTTTCGCTTCTTTAAATTCAGCCTTTGGAACAAAGTTTGCATCAATCTGCCGTACAGGTATCGGTTTATTATTAACAACTGTTTTCACAGCAGCTTGGAATGGCTCCTGAAAAATTAACTTATTTGGTGTTAGAATGACATCTGTTTTTTGTTGATAGCTACTACCGGATCGCATAACAGGTTCTTCTTGAAGAGGGCTAACAGTCTGTTCGTTTTTCCCTTCTTCATAACTATCCTCTTCTCCTAATAATTTTGAGAATAATTGTGCGTCAAAATAAGAGATATCTCCATAAACCATTTTGTGTCTAAAACCAGTTAACAAAGTATGCATGTACATTTCTCCGTATTTGTCTGCCAATTGAGCTACTGTTTGTGCTGCAACAGTAATAATAGCTTTATATTTTCTAGCTTGCGATATAAATTCTTTAAATGGTAAATAAATATAGTCTGGAAATTCATCGATGATTATATGTGCAAAAGTACTAGTTAGAGGTGTTCTCCTATATACAGCATTCTGTAGGCTTAGCAAAACAAACTTCCCTAAAACGTTAGAAAGACCTCCTAAATCATCTTTTGCCGTATTGACTAATAATATACCGCCTCTATTTAAGTGCTCGTCAAAAGAAAACTCTGATTTATCAAATAGTACGCGTCTTATCAGTTTATTTGCTCCTATATCATTTAGAACGTTTCTTAGCCCCTGTACATATTCTCCTTGTGCGTCAAAATAAGCTGTTTCCCCATAGTATTCGCCTTCTTTAACTTGTTCATTAGCTCCATTTCGACTAGTTTTAGGAATATGGTTCATGTTAAACCAATTATCAATTTGTTTTACGATATCCCAATGGTTTCGTTCATCCCTATCTTTAATAAGGTGATAATCTTTAGGGATAGTTTCCTTTAACTTTAAATGCATATGCCTAACAATTTGAGGATCATTGTACATTTTTAATAAAGTATCAAATTGTGCCTCTGTAGACGGGTCGTGTAATTTTAATAGATAAATATAGTTTTTTAAGTGGTTTCTTTGACTTTGTTGAAAGAAAAAGTTTCCTGTTCCCCCTTCTTGAATTCCATCCATTACCATTGCAAATGCTTCGGCTACCTGGTCAACTGGTCCTTGCATGGGATTAATAGATGGTGTATTGGGATTCGTAGGGTCAATATAGAATACAGCCTCTTCAGGTATATCATGAGCTTTAACTAATTGAAATGCTTTCTGACACAAATCGTTAGATGGTTCAATTATACTAATACTACTTAAATATGTTCCTCTTATTTCCTCCGTTTTATAATTGGATAATTTAGAGACTTTAGGAAATACATTGATAAATTTTGTTAGCCAGTGCAAATCCTGATTAATGATAGGTAATATTAATGCTGATGTTTTACCTGTTCCTGGTGGTCCGAATATGCCATTATGTAATGATCTATCTTTACCAGGTTGAATAATAAGTTCTTTAGTTTGAGAATCGGGACCTAGAACAACGTCTGGCCAAACCTCTTCTTTACTATTTCTAAACCATTTTTGTAAATATACATTTTTAAATTCAAATTTTTCAAATGCTTCTTTAATTTGTTTAGAGTATTGGGAATATTGTCCACCCAGCCAAATTAAAATTATACTTGTAACTATAGAAGGTGTAAAAACTAAAGTGTAAAACAAAGTGTTAATATCCCCAACAGCTACATTAAACCAAATATTATCTACATGTATGCTATTGATAAGATTTCCTAGGTAAGGAATGAGCGTATTATAAACAGGTGCTGTGATTAACCACATATAATAGGCTGTTATTCCAATGAACATATTCCAAAACCATAGGCTTCTCCACAACTTTTTTTGTGTTTTTTCATATTTTGTACTTACTAACCAAGAGATAATCAAGAAGACTGTACATGTAAGAAAACCAATTAAGCCTGGACTTAAGCTGTTACCAAATAAAACGAAGCTAGGAACACTATTGTAAAACTGCCCAATAACTAAGAAAAGATAGTTACAAATACTTCTAACTGATAAAAAAACAGAGACTAACCCAGTAACTAAAATAGTGATCCCAGGGAGCTTAGGATGAACCTTTAGTTCTTTCAAGTACTCTGCCCCCCTTTTTCTTCTCCAATGTTAGCTGCTTTTCTCCTTGGAGAAGTAATGGCCAATTTTTAGTATCTGTAAATTTTAGTGTTTCATAATTTTTCATTACAATGTCATTTTCTAGTTCAGATCTACTCTGATAAACAATAAGAAGGTGTGAAACCTCTTGTTTAAATTTATTATTTTTGTTTTCTTCTTCTAGATAATTTATTTTGTTTAATGCAGCAACACTTGCCTCTTCCACTATATTCAAAACTAAAACTTGTTTTGAATTGGTTCTTTCTTTATGAATCAATTCATATTGTGCTATCTCTCCAATGTTATAACTATCATTATGAAATATTTCCTTTTTTGCAAGAGGCACCAATTGATAATTAGAATTGCTTATTTCCATTGATAGTTCAAAAAGTTCTTGTTCGGACTTAAAAGTAGATTTATCAAATGGATAAATTCCTTTTAATATATTGTTTGCAATAATTGGTGAGCGACTAGCTGTAGTAACATAAAAGTGAAGGTTAGATATCTTATCAGCGCCTTTATGAATTATGGTGTCTTTTATATTTAAAACTCTAGTTCTTCTATCATCATAATACTTTACTGTATAGATATTGCTGTTATCAGCAACTGATATTAATACATAATGTTCTTCTTCAGGTTTGTGTTTACTTAATTTGATGTAATTTTTTATTTTTTCTTTGATTTTTGTCATTGTCTGTAAACCTGTGTCATATTCAATATTTAGAGTGCGACTACCCTTTCTAAATACCCAATCAGGGACAATAAATGGTCCACCAACTTCATTTTTGTAAGTATCTTTGTTGGGATGTATTGAAATTATGTTTTTCCTATTTGATTTTAAAGCTATGAGAGTATCTATAACCACATCTTGAATTCCTAAATAATGAGAAGAGTTTCTAATGTAATTATTGATATTTATAGCTTTTTCTTCTTCCTTAATAATTCCTTCTTGTTTTAAAATGTTTATACCATTCTTTCCTAAGTAATAACATGATATAGGTGGTTTATTTAGGACGGACTGATATTCTATTTTTACAATAGCGTAATTTGACCACCTCTTTAATTTCTTTTGAATAGAATCCCCTTTATATCCAAATAATTGATTACCATATTTGGTTAATTGCTTATTAGTTAAATAACGGTTAGTCCAAATAAGTGATAATAGCTCCAAATCAGTTGAATTTATCCAGGCTCCTTTTCTTTTTTCATGTTCATTATCAAATCCATACCATACTCTGGCTGATTCCAAATTTCCTCCTCCTTAAAACAGAAAAACCCCCAAAATAGTGAAGAATCAATCTTCATCATTTTGAGGGTTTTTCCCTTTGTATTATTAAACTGTGACTAGTATATCATTTTGGGATGATCCTAACAACTAGAGTTTTATGCATAAATATTAGTATTATTCATTCATTAGGCATACTAATCTTAAATTAATTACTAGTAAAAAAACTCGAGATAACTACTGTAAAAAATTAATTTTGATTAGAGTACAAAAAACATAAAATGATGTGTGTTATCTAACTCTAAAAACATATGAAGTTGGGGTTTTAAAACCTAAAAAAATATAAGTTTATCAAGGGTTAACATCATCCTCTGTTAAGGATGTCCGCTCACGGACAAATAACCTTATCCGTAATAGGATATCCGTAAGCAGTTGAAATTAATTAAAAAAGTCAGCATTTTTTATATAATCACGAGTGTATAAAAAAGTGAATAAAAAATGAACTGTTTCATCTAAATTTTATAGGTGAAGGACAATGAAAATGGGAGTGATCTATATTCGAGTTAGTAATCTAATTGCGAATAAACTGACTTATAAGTCTTCATTTTAGAAGAAACCATGTTAATCTCTCGTTTATGTTTGATTAATGTAAAAAGTATATTTAGAGTAAGGAAATTGTTTATTGAGTTGATGTAAGAGTTACGTAAAACATTGGTTTATATGATTGGTATTTGCAGTGCTTATATAATTTAGATGTAAATCCACCAAAAAAAACAAATTAAATAAGTAGTAACTAATAGTGGTAACCATATCGGTTGTTACTTACTTATAGAACTTGTAATATATAAAAAATATCAAGTCATATAAGGTTTTTAATATAGTTACTAAATATAGTTACTATATTAATCGTTTAATATAAAAAATACTTTTAAATGATAGCGAAATAACTAAAAATACTAATTTGTGACTTTTAGATAATATTAAATTTATTTTTTTAAGCAATAATTAATGAAAATAAAGTGAGATAACTTATAATCAATCTATACAGTAACTTATTTTAGTAACTATGAGTAAAACGTTGATATTATTGGGTTTGTGAGATGTATTTCATTTGTAAATTTATTTATTAAAAGTGTAGACACTTGAATTAGTAACTTTAATTGGTTATTATATATTTAAATTATAAGAATATCTTAGTAAAGGAGGATAATATTGGACTTAGAGCTTCATCAAAAATATAAAAATACAAAATTTGATCCAGAAACATTAGATTTGTTCACCGATTTAATATCTAATGACACAGTATTAAAAAAAGTATTTCTCTTTATTGCAAAGAACGAAAAGGACAGTATTGTAACAGTTGGAGAAATATCTGAAAAAGTACAGGTAGAACGAAAACATAGAGTTGAAAAAAATAAACGTTATTCATTTGTTTCCAAGGATGATTACATACATAGAAAACAAGCGGAAAAAATAGTTGAGCGTTTGTTAGCAATGTCGTTGATATATTATAAAGCTGTTCCACCATATAAGCATTTGTTTTTAACTATTCGCGGCAAACAAGTAATTCAAAGACTTTATGGATGAAGAAGATTACTAGTAAATAAGGAGATGAGATAATGGCTAAAACGTTCACAAAAAATAAACCTGCTATTAACATAACTATGGTTGGGTTTGGACAAGCCGGTTCAAGAATGGCAGATCAATTTGCAGCTATAAAAAATGCTGATGGCACTTCTGTATATAATTGTTTAGCACTAAACAGTAATGATGGTGATTTAGCGGGATTAAAGCACATCACTCCCAATAATAGAGAGAGTCTAGAGCTGGGTGGTTTAGGTAAAAATCCTGAAGAGGCAATGCAAATTTTAGAAACAAATGAAAAAGTTAAAGAACAACTAAAAGGTTTCATAAAAGATAGAGTTAGACCGACTGACGACTTAGTAATGTTTTTTGCTGGTCTAGGTGGCGGAACGGGTACCTCTACTATCGTAAAGGCAATTGAAGAATTTTATGAATATAACAATAAACCTAAAATTCAAGAAGAGTTTAATAAATTAAAAGAAAAATATGGTATAGATGAAATAAAAAAAGAGCCAAAAAAATACTTAATTGAAGCTACTAAAATTGCTCGTAAACGATTTACAAAGATTGGTGTAGTGGCTACTATCCCTACTAGAGCGGATGGTCCTGATGTATTAAGACAAGTAAATAATTTCACTAAAAAAATTGACGATATTGCCAAAAACCCTAATAAAGGTGTAGCATTTGTAGTCTATCCTGATAACCAACTAATGTATGAAGAGTTCAATAGTTTACTAGAAAATGAGAGAAAAGGAATTGAAAATTACCGAGACTATGCAAATATTAAACTAGTTGAAGAGTTTCATGAACTAAATACTGCTACTACTGGTGGTGGAACCTCGGTTACTTTTGATAGTGCTGATTTTAGAAGAACAATTTTAGAACATCAAGGTTGTTTATTCATAAGTAAGGTAACTAAACCTGCTTCTGAAATAAAAAATGGTCATGATATTAATAAAATGTTTTCTGAGTCTCTCGATAAAAATAGCTTTCACGATCCTATAGAATTGATTAATCCAGAGACAAATCAAATGGCCAAAATTCACCATATAGGGATTTTAGCTATTATTGATTCAAAATTAAAAGTTGGTAGTTCTTTTATTGATGATGCTAGAGATGAAATTATTAATAAATTACCCCTAAACGGTACTGTTTTTTCTGGTTATATTGAAGAACAAAATGATTTTTCTGTAACTGTTTATACATTTTTTAAAGCGGAGGCATTTCCTAAGCGATTGGCTAAGGGATTAGTGGAAGAATATAACGAATTTAAAGAAAGACAAAAACAAATAACCTATATGTCCCAAGGCATTGAGCAAATTAGTGAAACTAACGAAGAGGATGATTTTGATCTTTCTGAACTGGCTGCAGAACTAGGAGTGGAAGATCTTTTTGAAGAATCGGTTGGAGAAATAGCCTCTTCTACTGATGATGAGGATATAGATATTGATGATATTTTACAACAAATAAATGAGAATGAATTAAAATAAGATAAAAAAAGCAAAGAATCGTCCTATTCTTTGCTTTTTTTTGACTTAGATACTTTTTTTCATTGAACAGTTCCGGCATTCCCTAAGTAGTTTCCCCTTTGATATAGAACTTTTAAAATGTGCCATATTACAATTGTCGCATCTACCACTGATCCTGTCAGGATATAAATTATAATCATAGATTTTATTTATATCAATTTCTTCTTTCGTTAAATAATTATTCATCTCATTACTTCCTTAATTTATAGTCAATAATACTATTATAATCTATTTGTTTCCCCTATTCGCTTGAATTCTTTTGGAAAGCGCATTCTTTATAAGAGAAAGTTTATGTAAATGGTTGTTTTATGTGATGTTTACGTTGAGTTTTATAGATAAAGTGTATATTAACATGAAATTAACGTACTCTATGGGTTTTACCAATGAAAACACTACGTAATAATGATGTAATTTATATATTAATCTTATGTACTTATGTAAGCCTTACGTATTTATGATATAAATTTTATGTAACATTATATTTATTTTACGTAATGCTTACAAAAGTATTTTATAAAGTTTATATAGAATTGCTGTAAGATGATGATTTATGTAAGCGTAATTTGCATTGATGGTATGTAAAATTATCGTTTACTTCCTTTGATTTTTTGGTTCTTTCCGTGTAAAATCAATTGTAAAGTGTCATTTTTGACAATATAATGTGGTAGGAGGTGCGGTGAATGAGTGAAATTTCTATGAGAGAATTATTAGAAGATGAATTTAAACTTGATCCTCTTTATAATGTTGCTATTATTCGTGAATTAGAAGATTATATTTGGACTGAAAAAATTTTAAGTATGAGTAATGAACGAACTTACGATACAGTAGAAGCAAGTAAATTTATTGGACGTGCTGATGCAACTATAAGATATTACTTAAGACATGAGCTAAGTGATATTTATATAAAGCCGGAAAAACAAGGGAGATATTATAAATTAAGTTATTATACTATCTTTAAAATTCATTTAGTCTCTATATTAATAGATATAGGGGGGTTGTCTACAACTGAAATACTAACTGAGTTAGGTCATAAAACTACAACTGTTCCTTCTAGTAAAAATACACCTTTATATGACGATCTTAAAAAGTTATCTCAATTTGTTGAAGCTTCTTATAAGTTTAATAATCAATTGTTAGTAAAAATGCAGCAGCAAACGGTTTTGTTATTATCATATGAGAAAATGTTGAGTAATTTAAGAATTGAGTCAGTAAACATTGATAGAAAAATTGCTGATGCTAAATCCGAGGTTACTGAACTTAAAAATGATTCTATGAGCAATTATCTCTTGGAAAGGCAAGACCAAATTTTAGTTGCTTCATTAAAGAAAAAACCAAAAGGTTTTTTTAGTAGATTTAAAAATGATTCTAAAGAAGAACTTATTAATATAGAAGTAGATAAACAACTTAAAGAAAAGCAAGAAGCTGCTGTTCAAAGTAAGACTGAGTTATTAAAAGAAAAGATTGATGGCTATTATAAAGAGTTAAATAGTATAAAAGAAGAAATAGCTGAAACGGAGCAAAAATATGAACTAGCGCTAAGGGAACAGGAAAGAATTCTTGAAGAGGGCAAATACTCGGTTCAAAACTTTCTAAATAATCCTTTAAAGAATAATATAATAGATTGAAAATTCTGTCATATTGTTTTATAATAAAGGTACATAAATGAACTGAGGTGGTTTTAATGTTTTTACTTAAAACAAAAAAATCTGAAAACGTTATTTTGAATACAATTGTAATAGTATCTATTTTTACTCTAGTTGGATCAATACTGGTAAGCATATAAAGAGGTACTTTTAAATAAAAAAGGCTAAGTTAATTGTACTTAGTCTTTTTTTATTGATTTTTTACTCTTTTTAAACCACAGGCTCTGCCTGTGTGAAAATAAAACTTGTAGAGTCGTATTAGAAAAAAACTCCAATCGTTATAATAGAAGATGGCCGTCAAACCAACTTCAAATAACGAGAGGAGTTCTGCTCATGTCGAGCGACAATAGTTTATCACATACAAGATGGAATTGTAAGTATCATATCGTATTTATTCCCAAATACAGAAGGAAAGTAGTATATGGGAAATTAAGAAAAGATATAGGTGCTATATTGAGAAAACTATGTGAAATGAAAGATGTAGAAATAATGGAAGCACATGCCATGCCAGATCATATACACATGCTGGTAAAAATACCACCGAAAATGTCTGTTTCGTATTTCATGGGATATTTAAAAGGTAAAAGTTCATTGATGATCCATGATAGACATGCAAATTTAAAATATAATCATGGAAATCGAACGTTTTGGGCGAAAGGATATTACGTAAGTACGGTTGGATTAAACGAAAAAACAATTGCAAAGTATATACGAGAGCAAGAAGCAGAGGACCGTTTGCGAGATAATATGAGCAAACGAGAATACGTCGATCCATTTAAAGATAAGTAGGGAGAGTAAACGGTTGGCGGTCAATTTAGAGGTCCCTTTAGGGGCTTCGTTGGTAAAGTGCCCTTATAGGGCGAAATTAAAACCGCCGGTTCTACCGGCGGATACTTACTTTACTCTTTTTAAACCACAGGCTCTGCCTGTGTGAAAATAAAACTTGTAGAGTCGTATTAGAAAAAAACTCCAATCGTTATAATAGAAGATGGCCGTCAAACCAACTTCAAATAACGAGAGGAGTTCTGCTCATGTCGAGCGACAATAGTTTATCACATAGTGTGTCCTGAATGCTAGAGGATGCTGAAAGAATTATAGTAACCCAAAAGCAATGCTTTCTAAGAGATGGAAGTAGGTCTTCCGCAATCGACATACAGGTGTAGATTGCAAAACACCCATAGGTGCTGTAGTCAAAAGCTATGGTATTGAGCGTATGAGGAAAAGGCAGTAAAGAAACTGTCAGTTGGGTGCCACAAAGCTGAACGAGAGTGAAGAACTGATGAAGCATCGTTAAGACTTACAAGTATAGTCAAAACCAGAGTATTGTGTGGACGCTGGGATAAATCTATCGGAAACCTGTTTACTGGATAGATGGCTGTCGGTGTTGAGGTTACAGGAGTGTGGCATAGGCTCTTGGGAGGAACAGGAGAATCTTGTATTGCTATGTTAACCGAAAAATACAAGCTTACAAATATGCGAGTATGAAAGTAGGGATGAGCAGTACAGGTGCGGAAGAATTCGTAGTAGTGGGGAAGCTGATGTAATGTCAGTGGAGCGAAGGGGTTCTGTCATTAAACTTCTTGAATATTACAACCAAAAAAAATGGGAGGATTTTATGAAAGAGGGGAAATCATTTCGGATTTCACAGAATGAAATACTGAATGCCTATAAGGCAGTCAAGGCAAACAAAGGCGCAGGTGGGGTAGATGGCATAGAAATAGATGAGTTTGATAAAGATTGGAAAAACAACCTTTATAAGCTCTGGAATAGAATGTCATCGGGAAGCTATTTTCCTAAGCCGGTGCGTGGAGTGGAAATACCAAAGAAGAATGGGAAAATGAGACTGTTAGGAATACCAACGATCGAAGATCGTGTGGCACAGATGGTTCTGAGAAATCGGATAGAGCCATTAGTGGAACCAATATTCTATGAAGATTCCTATGGTTATCGTCCAAGAAAATCTGCATTGGACGCAGTGGGACAAGCGAGAAAACGATGTTTTCGTATGAAATGGGTTGTAGAGTTTGACATCGTAGGACTCTTTGACAATATAGAACATGAACGATTGATGAGATTGATAGCGTATCATGTGAAAGATAATTGGATTATTTTATATATTAAAAGATGCCTAAATACATCCATTCAAATGCCAAACGGAGAGATTTTTGAAAGAAAATCGGGAACCCCTCAAGGCGGAGTAATCAGTCCAGTTCTTGCGAACCTATTTATGCATTATATGTTTGATGATTGGATGGTAAGAAATTTTCCAAATTGTCCATGGGAGAGATATGCAGATGATGGACTGATACATTGTGTTAGCAGAAAACAAGCGGAGTATGTACTTGACAGATTGATAGAACAGATGGGTTATGCTGGTTTGGAAATACATCCTGAGAAAAGCAAAATCGTTTTCTGTCAAAGAGATAATAGGCAGTTGGAATCAGATAATCATTCATTTATCTTTCTGGGATATTGCTTTAGGCAGAGAATGGTTAAGAGCCAAAAGGGGATATACTTTATGGGGTTTACACCTGCGGTCAGTAAAGAAGCTGGGAAAAACTTTAGAGAGAAAATCCGAAATGTAATAAAGGAAATGAATACAACTGATATAGTGCTGCTGTCACAAAAACTAAATCCCATCATTCGTGGATGGATGAATTACTTTATGAAATACACTCCAAGTGAAGCATTTAGACAAGGTATAAATTATGTGAATCTAACATTGACAAGATGGTTAGTAAGAACAAGGAAAAAGGTTAGACGAAGCTATATAAAATCACAACATCTTTTGTATCGTATAGGGGTACAGCCAACATTTCGGAAATTTTGTACGCTAAGCAAATTTCGACATGATAAAATTCGATTTTCCTTACTTTAAGGGGTCCAACAGTAAAATGTTCATATCGGTTTTGTTGGTATCCCTAGTTAGCCTAAGATAGGCTAGAATATGTAACAAAAAAAGGAAGCGCTTTGCTTCCTTTTTTAGATTTTTAATCCCGTTAATTATCATCTTGTTTTCTTAACAATTTTTCACAGAGTTCCACACAAATACCTTGTGAGCTAAACCTTTTCAACAGTTCGCTTAAATTGACTGACAAACCATTATCTTGTAATATTTCTTCAAACTGTTGGTAGGTTAAATCAGGCATGATTTTTGCTTTCTTTTCCGGAAAAGTCGCTTGAAATTTTTTGTTAATATCTTCTGTTTTAGACTCTAGTACAATTGCTGTGGATGTGAAAGTCAAAATTGTTTCAATGAAATCAATATCAGTATTAGATAATCCTTTACTTCCTAACCATTCACTAACAGTTTCATTTTCCATACTATTTCACTCCTAAAAAAATAACCAATCAGCACCGCGAATTGCCCAAGCTACAGCGATTGATATATTTTCAGCTACTCCTTTGCTAACCCTTGTGTTATCTTTAAACCATACAGGAAGCTGAGTACGAACTTCATTAGCTGCGTTGGCCCCTGCATTTTCAAACTTCTTCAAAAAATTCCCTATCTTTACACTATTGCTTTTAAATGTTCTTGCAGTGGCAGAATCAATAATTTTGAAGGCTCTAGCTGCATCAATAACTTCATCTCCACCTTTTAAAAGTAACTGAGAAACTTTTATAACAGCTTTTGATTTAGCTCCAAACGGAACGATTTTCCCTTCGCCAGCCTCACTCTCATTAATAGATTTTTCATAAGCAATTTGAGAAAGTATAGCTATCTCTTCTGCACTATATCTATCAGAGGCATATCTTTCAGCGGCGTTTATTGGCTCTTCATCATAGTTATCTTCCCATACTGCATCTCCTTCTTCATAAACTTCATTAATTCCTTCTGCTGCAAATACATTTGGTACAAATGCTAATACACCACTAAATAACAGAACACTTACCATGATCGTTAACCCGAGTTTCCTTAAAAGTTTTTCCATAGGTTTACCTCTTCTCTCTTTTTTCTCTTACACTATTAAAATACTACACTAAATTTACACATTTTTCTATACTTTACAATATATCTTACTTACTATTTAAGAGGGAATAATTTCTTCGGAAAACAAGAGTAACTTTCAGGAATGAATCATACATTGAAAAAAAATTACTGGAAGGTGGTATAATTAAGAGTGTAGAAAGCAATGTTAATCTAAAAAACCCACCAATGAGCAGAGCAACCGCAGATGAACTTTTACCGGCGCTAGATGCTATCGAGCATATTCCTGATGAATTATTGGAAAAAGGATCCCCAGAAGAAATCAAAAAATATTTTATGGAGACCTTACCTAGAATTCGCACACAAAGTGTATGGAGTTGTAGTTTGGCAATTAGCGAATTGCTTGTTATGAATGCAATACCGATTGCAAGACTTACTAAGATAAAGAAATATGTTAAAGCATTGGGAGGAGCATGGGAAACTGCAAAACTACTGGTAGGTGCTACAACAGCAGGTGAAAAAGTAGCAACTCCCTCAGCCCTTATTGCGGAATTATCAGGTTTTACAAACGTAAGGAATGAATGTGGTTTTTAAAATGATAGGAGTATCATTTTGATCTGGAGTTTAATCACATCATTCATTCTTAATGTAGCGTTCTTAATTTATATTGTTGTTTTAACTAATAAGGTTAAAGTTTTAAGAAAGGAAACTGCAAAGCCTAGTGAAAACAATGATGAATTAATTGCCTTAGCACAGGAGAAATTGAAAACTCTTGGTGACATTAAGACTATAAAGTATCTAAGAGAAGAAAAAGGCATGTCAATGTTGGACGCTAAGCAACTTGTAGATGCTTTAAAAAAACAGGAGTAGCTTTTGCTACTCCTGTTTTTACGTTTCCCCAGTACGGGGTCCCACCAACGCTACCCCCTTTAATAATTTTTGTCAAAAAGCATACTTTGTGACACGTTAGAAAACAGTTAATATTACCGTGTCATAAAGTGTGTTTTTTAATTTTGAAACATTTCAATTTATTGATATACTTTTTGACATATATTGATAAATAGTTTTATAGAAAGGGGAAAGGGGTTATTAATTTTGAAGATTGGATATGCTCGTGTTTCAGCTAAGGACCAAAACCCGGAACGACAGCTTAAAAAATTTCGGGAGCTTGGAATTGAAGAACGTTATATCTTTATTGACAAGCAAAGTGGAAAGGATTTTAACCGACCACAGTATCAAGGGATGCTTCTAATTATTCGGGAAGGGGATTTATTGTACCTTGATGCACTGGACCGATTAGGAAGGGATTACGATGGTATCATTCGGGAATGGAAGTATATTACTCGGGAGCTGAATGCAGATATTGTAGTCCTAGAAAATGAAACCCTTTTTGATAGTAGGAAATTTCGAACTATGGGCGATCTTGGAAAATTAATGGAAGACCAATTTTTAAGTTTACTTTCCTATGTCGCTGAGCAAGAACGTAAAAAAAATAAGCTGCGTCAGGCAGAAGGAATTGAAGTGGCCAAGAATAACGGTGTACGATTCGGGCGTCGTAAGTACGAAATTAATGAGGACTTCATTCGAGTGTATTCGGAATGGAAGTCTGGATTAATCACTGCGACGGAAGGAATGAAGCGTCTTAATTTAAAGCCTAATACTTTTTATCGAAGGGTAAAGGAGTATGAAAACCAAAGAAAAGCGTGAAAATCTTGCATGGAAAAGAAATTCTTACAATAGACCAACGACAAGAGGTAATGATCCCTCCTAAGCGAATGGGAGCTTGCTTCTTACTACTGCTTATCAGAACATGATTCAGAATTTTTGAATAGGGAAATTAAGGAATTTCAAAATTAATTATAAGGATTGATTTAACTTGAGTGTGAAAGAATTGCTGTCACCAGAACAGCGAAAAGAAATATTAAACCTTAATAATTTATCAGAATTTGAACCAACAATCGAGAGGATGGTTTGGTTAGCTAGAACACGTGCAGAGAAAAAAATATATGCCAAACTAATAAGTAATCTTTCTGAAAGAAATAAACGTGAACTAGAAAAACTGATTGATTTAACGGTAAATAATAATAAAACTCAATTAGCTTGGCTTAGAGAAATTCCCGGACAGTCGTCACCGGATTCTTTTTTAAAGGTAATAAAAAGATTAAAGTACATTAAAGAAATGAACATTGCAGCTGATACGGGATTAATCCACCCCAATAGACTTTTACAATTAGCACGAATTGGGGCGAGATATGAACCCCATTCTTTTAGAAGATTTAAAGAAGATAAAAGATATGCATTATTAGTTGCTCACTTAATCACTCTCTCCCAAGACTTAACTGATCATGCCATTGAGATTCATGATAGACAAATGATGGTGTTACAAGCAAAAGGTAGAAAAAGTCAAGAAGAAATGCAAAAACAAAATGGAAAGTCAGTAAATGAAAAAGTTGTGCATTATGCAGATATAGGAACGGCTTTAATTAAAGCCAAAGAGGAAGGGATCGATCCTTATTTGGCATTAGAGCAGGTAATGCCTTGGGAAAAAATTGTAGAATCGATTGAAGAAGCTAAATTATTATCAAGACCAATGGACTACGATTATCTTGATTTAATAAAAACACGATATAACTATTTAAGGAAATATACTCCAAGCCTATTGGATTCTTTAGAATTCAAATCTACTAAATCAGCAGAACCTTTATTAAAAGCATTAGGCACTATACGTGAGTTAAATAATTCTGGAAAAAGGAAAGTACCTGAAGGCTCGCCTTTGAATTTTGTTCCTAAACGTTGGCAAAAGCATGTCTTTGATGATGAAGGAAACATTAACCGTCAATATTATGAAATGGCTGCTTTAACAGAACTCAAAAACTATATCCGTTCTGGTGATGTTTGGGTTGAAGGTAGTCGATTACATAAGGATTTTGAAGAATATCTAGTGCCAAAAGACGATTGGGGAAAAGCAAAAGTTCAAGGGACTAATATAGCTGTTAATGTGAATTTTGATCAGTATATATCAGAAAGATATGAAACTTTAAATACGAAACTTAAATGGATTTCCAAAAATATTGATAATATCGAAAGTATCAACATAAAAAAACAAAAGATACATGTTGAGAGATTACAAGCAGATACACCTGAAGAAGCTAGAAATTTTAGCTTATCTCTTTATAAAATGCTTCCAAGAGTTAAACTCACTGATTTATTAATGGAAGTAGCTGAATGGACTGGATTTGAGGAGTCCTTTGTTCACGCTTCTTCCAATCAAGCACCTAAAGGTGAGGAAAAATCTGTTATAATGGCAACGTTAATGGCTATGGGTACAAATATTGGATTAACTAAAATGGCAGAGGCTACTCCCGATATATCATATCGCCAGATGGCTAATGTTATGCAATGGAGATTACATGAAGATGCGATGAATCGTGCTCAAGCAACGTTAGTAAATTATCAGCACCGTCTTTCTTTGGTTTCATATTGGGGAGATGGAACAACTTCATCTTCAGATGGTATGCGTGTTCCTGTCGGTGTATCATCATTACATGCAGATTCAAACCCACATTATGGAACGGGAAAAGGTACAACCATTTATCGATTTACAAGTGATCATTTCTCTTCATTTTATGCAAAGGTAATCAACACGAATGCGAGAGATGCCGTACACGTGATAGATGGATTATTACACCATGAATCCGACCTTTCAATTGAGGAGCATTACACAGATACAGCTGGTTATACGGATCAAGTTTTCGGATTAAGTCATTTATTAGGATTTCGCTTTGCTCCAAGATTGAGAGACATAAGCGACGCAAAATTATATACCCTTACGTCTCCTGATGATTTTCCGAGTATAAAAGTCATACTACGGGGAAAGATTAACACGAAGGTTATTAAAGAAAATTTTGATGATGTATTAAGGCTGGCCCATTCAATTCGGGAAGGAAGAGTTTCTGGATCATTAATGATGGGGAAATTAGGTTCGTATGCAAGACAAAACAAAATTGCCACAGCTCTTCGAGAGATTGGAAGAATTGAAAAAACAATTTTTATTCTTGACTATATTACGAATGAAACATTAAGAAGAAGGATACATCGTGGGTTAAATAAGGGAGAAGCCATGAATGGATTGGCTAGAGCCTTATTTTTTGGTAAACGTGGGGAATTCAGAGAACGTGGCATGCAAGATCAATTACAAAGAGCTAGTGCTTTAAATATATTAATAAATGCAATTAGCGTTTGGAATACAGTGTATTTGGGTGAAGCAACAAAAGAATTAAAGAAACATGATGCCTTAAAAGAAGAATTACTCCCACATATTTCACCTCTAGGTTGGGAACATATTAATCTTCTTGGCGAATATAAGTTTGATTCAAATAGGTTACCAGCTAATATGCTAAGACCCTTAAATAAAAATTAATCTGTATCTGAAGCCAAATTCCTTAACGTACAGGTATTTGGCTTTTTTTGTGTCAAAATTTGCTTAGCGTACAAAATTTCCGAAATGTTGGCTGTACCCCGTATAGCAATGTCAAATCCGGAAAGATTCTACCATTGGAAAGTGGGCTATATGCCAGTGAGATGACAAGAGCCGTATGATGGGAGACTATCACGTACGGTTCTGTGAGAGATTTGGGGTGAAACTCCCCTTATCTACTCGACCAAGATGGAATTGTAAGTATCATATCGTATTTATTCCCAAATACAGAAGGAAAGTAGTATATGGGAAATTAAGAAAAGATATAGGTGCTATATTGAGAAAACTATGTGAAATGAAAGATGTAGAAATAATGGAAGCACATGCCATGCCAGATCATATACACATGCTGGTAAAAATACCACCGAAAATGTCTGTTTCGTATTTCATGGGATATTTAAAAGGTAAAAGTTCATTGATGATCCATGATAGACATGCAAATTTAAAATATAATCATGGAAATCGAACGTTTTGGGCGAAAGGATATTACGTAAGTACGGTTGGATTAAACGAAAAAACAATTGCAAAGTATATACGAGAGCAAGAAGCAGAGGACCGTTTGCGAGATAATATGAGCAAACGAGAATACGTCGATCCATTTAAAGATAAGTAGGGAGAGTAAACGGTTGGCGGTCAATTTAGAGGTCCCTTTAGGGGCTTCGTTGGTAAAGTGCCCTTATAGGGCGAAATTAAAACCGCCGGTTCTACCGGCGGATACTTAC
>NZ_JBBOTN010000003.1:0-10704 GCF_038005605.1 Niallia sp. FSL W8-0954
TTTTACCAATAAGCTATGACTGCTAAAATTCCTATGAGAATAATAGAGCTAAGGCAAATAGTAGAAAATAGTTTTACTCTGAATTTCAATTCTTTATTCATTTTGAATTCTCTCCAAATAAATAATGTTTTGTTTTTGCGGAAATATTTAAGATTAATGTTAATGCTAATAAGGTTCCTAATATGGAACTTCCTCCATAACTTAATAAAGGTAAAGGTATTCCTGTGATTGGAACTAATCCAGTTACCATTCCAACATTTTCAAATATATGGAATGTTAGCATTGCTATTACTCCACTTGCAATTATGGATTCATATTCTCCTTTATTAACTAATACAATAACCACAATTCTGTATATTAAAAGAAAATATAAACTTATTACTAAACTCGCACCTAAAAAACCATATTCTTCAGCAATAACAGAAAATATAAAATCTGAATGTGATTCTGGTACATCGACTTGACTTTTGAAGAAACCTTTACCATATGTTGTTCCAGAACCTATAGCTAAAATAGATTGTGTTAATTGGTATCCAATTCCTTGTCGAAATTGAAAAGGATCTAACCAAGAATGTATTCTATCTAATTGGTATTGACTAAGAAATAGTAATAATGTATTGGGAGTGTATATATAGATAATTATTAATGTTCCTATACCCAAAAGAACTATTGAGAAAAAGGATATCAATATTTTCCAATTTACTCCAGAAGCGACAATTATACCAAACATTATTGTAATTATAACCATTGCTGTTCCAGCATCTGGTTGTAACAATATAAATAATAAAGGTATAGAAGTTATTCCTAATATTTTCAAAACTAATATTAAATCAGTTTTAGTGGTTTTATTTATAGTTTTATTGTTATGATCTACTGATATTTTAGCTAAAAAAATAATCAAGAAAACTTTCATAAACTCTGCAGGTTGTAAAGATCCTATTTTCGGAAGAACAAACCAAGCTTTTGTTCCTTTAATATTTGGTGCAATTGAAGATGGAGCTATAAATAGAATTATTAATAATAGAATTCCAAAAATGTATAAATAAGGTGAAATTTTTTTTATTTGTTCAAAATCAAAGTAATAAATGATTGAGGTTATAATAAAACCTATAACATACCAAATGGCTTGTTGCATAGCAAAATTACTGTTATATGGTAATATTTTTTGAGCACTATATATACTAATAATACTTATAATCATAAGCATTATTATGATTGCTAGTAGATAAAAATCATAATAATTTTTACTTTTCATTGTTAACTCCTATTTCCAAACATTAATTTAATTATTTAATGAGTATAACATTATAGTTAATAATTATAAAATGTATCGTTAATGTAAAGAATAAAAAGTCCCCTTTAAGAAGACTTTTCTTAAAGGGGACTTTTTAACAAATAGTTTTTAATCAATCATAAACTGTTACTTTTAAAGTTACTTTTCCATAATAAGTTATATTACCCAAATCATATTTTTTTCCTTTTTTTAATCCAGACCAAGTTGCACAGTTAGGAGATCCTCCAGAAGTTTTTTTACTAACATTTTTTCCAATAGGAGCTCTTTCTAGACCTAATTCTATTTTTTCAGAACTATTATTAACACAAACTTTTAAATTTCCACCATCTTTTGAAGTTATTCGAACTACATTTTTAAATTCGTAAGAACCAATGTTTTGCCATCCTGCTTCAGCACTGGCTTCTGAACCAAATGATCCAAATGTAATAATAAAAACTAAAGATAATATTGATAATAAAGATAATTTTTTCATAATTGAGATTCCCCTTTCTATTTTTTCAATTAATAGAATACTTTAAATCAGATGAAAAAGATGTCGAATTTTGTAAAAAGAAGTAAAAATATACAAAAAAACACTCTCTATATAAAAGTTAATTTATAGGAGAGTGTTTACTTTTCTAGTTTTTAATTGAATTGTATTAATCAATCATAAACTGTTATTGATAAGGTTTTTTCTCTGTAATAAGTTATATTACCTATATCATATTTTTTTCCTTTTTTTAATCCAGACCAAGTTGCACAGTTAGGGGTTCCGCCGGATGTTGTGCTTCTAATACTCTTTCCGATCGGAGCTCTTTCTAGTCCTAATTTTATTTTTTCAGAGTTGTTATTAACGCAGACTTTTAAATTTCCGCCATCTTTTGAAGTTATTCGAACTACAGCTTCGAATTTATAAGAACCAATGTTTTGCCATCCTGCTTCAGCACTGGCTTCTGAACCAAACGATCCAAATGTAATAATAAAAATTAAAGATAATACTGATAATAAAGATAATTTTTTCATAATTGAGATTCTCCTTTCTTTCTTCAATTAATAGAATACTTTAAATAAAATAAAAACATTGTCGAAATTCAGCGAAAAAATACAAAAAAATGTAAATCTGTAAATGATTATGATAACTTTTATATTATAAAGGTATTTTAATTGTTATAGATATTTGTTAAAAATATTTTAAAATTAATTGAATAAGATAGGAGAAAAATAGTTTGAAGAATAATAGCAAAGAAAATTTATTGTATTGTATTTTTATTATTTCTACTGTTGCTACATTGGGCAGTTTATACTTTTCAGAAATTATGAATTTTGATCCTTGTAAATTATGTTGGTTTCAAAGAATTTTTATGTATCCTTTACCAATTCTTACTGCAATTGCTATTATCAAAAAAGATTATCAACAATCTGTAAGTTTTCTTTTTATATCTAGTATCGGTTTAATGTTTTCTATGTATCATAATATTATTAAATTGTTACCTACTGATTATAAAGGAGCTTGTGGACAAATTTCTTGTACAATTGATTATTTTAATTTTATGGGATTTATTACTATACCATTTTTGTCTTTTTTTGCATTTCTTTTAATAGAATTATTATTAATATATATGGTGATAAAAGAAAAATCTATGAATAAAACCCTTTAAAAGATTAGTAAAAAGAATCCTGTAATGTTTAGTAGAAAGGGGAATGATAATTATGAAAAAATTTGGAATTTAGAAGATGACTATTATACATTAGAAGTAATCACCTATTAACGATATGATAAGTAATAAAGATCTTGCTAAGAAGAATACTGCTCAAAAATTATTAGATGAAATTGAGAAACAGAATGATTTTGACCTTGATCCATTTAAATATATATTAAAACAGCATTTAAATTAACAATAGTTAACATAATCATTCCTATACACAGCAATCAAAAAAGCAAAAGGCGGAATTCGTCCATATTGGGGCAAATTCCGCCTTTTTGCGTTTGGGAAATAACGAGAAAAATAGCTTCATAATAAAAAAGCTAATCTTTAGATTGCTCCTGTTTACTCCTAAATGCTACTTCATTTTATAATTGACTTTTCACGATGATTGAAATAAAAGAAGGGAATTTTACTAGGTTATCGAAGAATAAAAGTAGAAGGAGTGAATAAACGCTATGAAAAACGCTAATAGCTTTGGCTATTTTTCTAAAGATGTTGCGGCTGATTTAGAAATAACTACTTCTAGTTTAAGAAGATGGTCTATTGAGTTAGAACAGCATGGTTATATAATTGAACGAAATGAAAAGGGGCAGCGTATTTATTATGAACGCGATTTTAAGGCGTTAAGAGAATTAAAAAAATTATTATCAAACAACGTCTCTTTTACAGACGCGTTAAAAGCTGTTGTATCAATGAATTTAAACGAAAAAAACGCAGCAAAAACGCCTAGCGTTTTCACGGATGAAATCCGTTTATCAAAGAGTGAATTAGAAGAAACGATACAAAGAGTAGTAAAAATAGCAATTGAAGAAGAAAGAGAAAATATGTTGAAAGCATTTGAATATAAATTGAATGATGTTATAGAAAAAAGAGATCGACTCTTAACGATGCAATTACAACAATCATTAGAAGAAAAGAGATTAGAAATAGCAGCTGCCAAAGAAGAAGAAAACGTAAAACCCTGGTGGAAAAAACTCTTCAAGTAAGAGAATTTTAAGGATAAGGGTTGCCTTTATGGCAACCTATAAACCTTTAGGGTGATAAGGGGGTAGTTTTTTATGAAAAGGACCAATGAAGAAGCGATGAGATATGCAAAAGCTTCGTTGAGATTATCTGGAATGGATGTTTCGAAAGAACAAGAGGATTTAGTAAGAAGATCTTTAGAGGGACATATTTCAGCTGAAGATTTTATCAAGCAGTTAAAGGAATTAGCTGATAAAAAATAAAATAAGGTGGTGGGCGATTTTATGCTAATGCTTCATGAAATTTTAGGAACAGATAAGCCGATTTTTAAAGAGAAACAAGTAGAACATTTTTTCTATGAGGAATTGCTAGCATTGAACGAAAAATCTTCACAATATAAGATTACTGGCTATGTGGAAGTAAGAAAAAACAAGCAATTATTTTTCAAGCAAGTGTATAGTTAGGAGAAAGATACCGATTATTCTATTTTGGAAAATCGGTATTTTTTACGCTTGTATAAAAGTTACTTAAACGTTATAATAAGAGTAACTTAAATAAAAAGGCGGTTAAAATATGTTGAAGGTATGGGATTTACACAAAAAATTATATGATGCTCGTTGGAATGGTGAAGAGGAAATAAATAAGACAATGGAGCAATTAGAAAATGAGTTTGTTTCTTTGGCTACGACGGAAGGAGTTGCTATGGAAACAATAAACGAAATGTTAGGTCAGCTCTACATTCCGCCTTATCGATATGATACGTTACCAGACCATTTAAAGCACTCTAATTCAGCTAAAAAGGAAAATGTAGGGCGTCCGTCTATGGGAGTTACTAAAAAGGTTTCTATAACCCTTCCAGATGATATATGGAGCAAAATAAAGAGCGATATTAAGGATAAGGATTTAAAATCTATGTCTGCTTATTTTAGAGAATTAGCTTTAGATTGTTACAAGGGGGAAGCCTAATTGCTTTGTTCTTATTGTGGTCAAGAGAATAGCAGCTATGCAGAAACATGTTCGTTTTGTGAAGCACCATTAAAAGTGAAAAGACCGAAACTAAATGGTTTTATGTACTTGGAATTATGCGAAAGACCGTTTTCGGTTTTGGTTTCTTTTCACACATATGATCTTTTAGTTTTGCTTCGACTGGTGAGAGAAAAGCGGACAAGTTGTTATCACCTTATGAGAACCGTTCAAAAGGCTCCTGACGGGGTTGTAGTTCCTAGTGATATAAAAGGTTTGGCAGAAAATGAATATCGGCTTTATACTTCTCGTATGAAGGTTATAGAGGGTATCTTGGTTGATAGAATGGGTTATAAACCGAAAAGAATTGATAATAAATTGTTAGAGAAGTTTAAAGAGAAGATAGAAAGGGACTAGAAAAAATGGGGAAATATTGGTAGGGTTAGTGTAATAAAAAGAAAAAAGAGAAACCTCATAGTTTGACGGACTGGAAAGGTTTCTCTTTACATAAAGGATTGGAATTAATCCTATATTCACTTATTGAATAATTATATTCTAACATATAGAGATTAATTCCTTCCAGTAGGGAGAGGAATTTTTGTGAAAAAAGAAAACAATAATGTAGTAAAATTAAACAGAGATTTAGATCAAGCTGAAAAAAATGCTAGAAAAAGAGATTACGAAAAAGACTCAAAACTTAGAGAACAAGTAGAAGGCCTTAAAAAGTCTTTATTAGGTGAAATAGAAAGTCTTACTGGAGAGAAATTTCATTTAACTAGAGATAGAAATATATTTGCAGGGGAGCCATTTAGTCAAAATATGCATAGGAATCTTGATTTACTTGTCCAAATTGATTATTTAACTCAAGCAGAAGAAAGCTTTTTATTTAGAGTTCAAAATTATTTAGAATTTAAGACAAATGTAATTCTTAAAAGAGAAGATAAGTTTTCTTCCAAGAAAAAAACCGACGAGTTTGCTTTAGCAAGAGCGGCAACAGTTTCGGATATTGCAGAAATGATTGGTAAATCTCGTAGACAAACATCTGAAATCATGAATTCCTTAAAGGATAAAGAAATTTTATTAAATCCAGAAGGTGCAGGGCAAATCACTGAAAATGGACGTACTGTTAGTCCTAGAACGTGGATTGTAAATCCTTATATTATTATTTGTGCTCCTAGAAAAAATGATGTTCAATTAGATGGTTTAACAATGCGTCTATTTCAACATTCTTTAAAAAGATTAAAAGATCAAAATGGAAAAAAAGTAAATTTACCTGTTAGATTTTTTTAATAAATTCCAAGGTCATATTCAAAAAATATGACCTTTTTTATTTATTAATTTTTACAAATTGGAAATTATTAGGTGTGACGAAATCCTCTCACTTTTAATTTAAAATGAGAGGAAAACCTCACACATATAAAACCCCCATAAAATCAGTCATATCAATGGTTCAACCCACTTTTTTAAAATCTTGCCTTATTATCAGTATTGTTAAGAAGTGAATCGAATATGATTTTACGCTCCTTATTTTTGTTTAAATTACGTTCTGCCATAAAGGCTAAAAGGTTGCCATAAAGGCAACTAAAAAAATCGCTTTTAAGGGGGGATAATTGTTAAGTGGATCTATAACAAGGCTATCCAAAAAAATGGTATATCTTTTCTTATAAAATAGTTTTAAAAAGGGATAAGGGTGTTTTTATGTATATATTTAAAGGTGGCAGTTTGAAGAAGTATGAAAAGAAGAACCACACTGATTCGCAAACAGACAATGGTTCTTCTTCTGCCGAAGATTAATTCAGTTGAACAGATACTATTGGTCTGCTAATAGTTATTTGAACATCTAGTAATGATCGTTACTAGGTGTCTTTTTTATTATATCGAAAGATATAATGGTTTAAAAGGTGGTGTTTATATGCATGAGTTTGAAAGGTCCAAACAAATTATTAAAGGTGATTTTGATTGCAACCGTACTTGGAACGTGACATTTGAATATAGTCGAGATTATGAAAAAAAGCCTTTATCTTGGGAAGAAAATCAGCAATTGCTTGACGATCTCATCAAGGTATTTGAAAAATACGAAATGAATTGGAAATTGAAATAAGGGGTTGTGAATTTTACAACCCTATCTTTCTAATCCATTATCTCTTAATAAATATTGTTCTCTTTTATTTGTTCGCTGTAAGTCTTTTTGAACATCTGATAAGACTTGATTTTCCTTCTCCAATTCCTCGATTTTCTTCACATATTTTTCTTTAATTGGTTTCTGTTCATTGATTAGTTCTCTATCTTGTTGAATAGAAGAAGTGTTTTTATAACCAGCTTGTACAAGTTCTCGTCCTATTGATTTTTTGCGTTCGTTTAGTGCTTCATATTGCTCTTTGGCTACTGGATCATTAAGTACCTTTCCATATTGATAAGGGTTATTTTCAGTAGCCTTTAATTGGCGGTCGATTTGGGTAATTCTTTTCAATTTTATTTCGGCTGCTTTCACTGTTTCTTTTCGTTTTTCATAATTGGAAATAGCTTTTGACATGCTGTCTATTTCAGCTTTATTTTTCTCGATAACAGTTGGTATATCGCTAGTTTTTAAAAGATTATAATGTTCATGAATGTCTTGTAATTTTATAGCAGTTTTATAGTCAATTCGCTTATTTTCTAGTTCTGGATATAGAGAAGTTGCTTTTTTGATTTCATGATTTTTTAGAAGGCTTTCTCCTTGTTCTAATAACTTATTAGTATTTTTGTATGTTGTTCTTTTTCCTTCTAATTCAGTACGAGATTGTTCAACTTCTTTGTCCATTTGTTTTTTTCTAAATGGAATTTCTTCTCTAGTTGAAATGCCATTATCTCGCATTAAAATGGATACTCTTTCTTTTTGGCTATCAAAAGTTTGGCTTAAAGAATTAATTTCATTGCGTAGCTGCTCTTTCTGTTTTCGTTGGAAGAATCCTGTATTTTCAAGTGCTTGCTCTTTTTCGATTATTTGTTTTTCAAAATTAGATAAAGTAGCATTTGCTTGGAAAAGATTATCCATGTTTTTTTGCTTGTTTTGAAGTTGATAATGTTCGGAATTATTTTGGTTATGCCATTTTTCATTGAACTCTTTTATCTTAGAAATATTCTCTAAAGTCGGTTCTTCTTTGGTTATATGTGTTTGGATATAGTCTAATACTTTTTGTTCTCCAGTAGTGAAAGCAACCGCCTTTTTTTGTTCCTGTTCTTTTGACAATGCTTGTCGTTGTTGCTTTTCTTCACGATATTTTTGTAAGTCATAAACAATGGCATTGTGCTGTTCTACTTTACGATTTATATTTCCGCGGTCTGTTTCCATTCCCTTTTTCTCCATATCAGAAGCTACATGCCCTAAATGAACAGTAGGTAAAATTTCAAGTCCACGATCAGCATGAGATTGATGGGTAATTCGTTCTTGGATATTTTCTTTTTCAAGTGCCTTATTGGCATGTTCAGACCATTGCTCTCTCCATTGTTCCAGTAGTTCTTTATTGTTCCAATCACGATTTTTTGTAGTGAAGCCATCTTCTGAAATTTCTCTAGTGGTCAACATAACATGAGCGTGAGGATTTTCTTTATCATCTCTATGAATAGCAATATCGGCAATCATGCCTTTATCTACAAATTGTTCTTGAACATATCCTTTGATTAATTCGGTTTGCTGTTCATTAGAAAGTTCTCGTGGCAAAGCAATATTAATTTCTCTTGCAAGTCGTGAGTTTTTTCTTGTTTCGCTTCTCTCCACTTCATTCCAAAGAAACTCTCTATTTTGAACCCATGATGGGGCATGAGAAGGAGCAAGAATATGGTTTTCGGGTTGCACTTCTCTTTTATAATATTTAGTTTGCTCGGTTTGTTCATCACGTAGTTTTTCTCCTGATCGATAAGAAGCAGAAGCAACTGCTGATTGTCCTTTTCCTCGTGAAATAACTTGAACAGAAAAGTGATAGATAGCCATATTCTTTTTCCTCCTTTCTCTTTTGGATATTATGTATTTTGATTTTTAGGTTTTATTGTTTTTATGTTTTAGGTTTTCATATCCGTAATAAAAAATTTCGTACCGAAAGGTGGGAAAATTTTTATTATGGTTTCGTAAGGATTTATTAAACGAGTTGGGGATATCCCAACTTGGAATAATAAATAGCTTACGAATGGTTTTTATGTATTCGCCATTTGGCGGATACTCATTCGCACATTTGCGAATGAAGGATTTTGATTTTGTATTCGCTGATAAGCGAATATGCCTTTTGTTGCGAAGCAACCGCACAACAAACGTTAGTTTGTGTAAGTGCGCCCTTCCTCACATCAGTTCGTTGGGGTTATTATACCACGGATTGATGTGAGGAATCATTCTGTAATTCTAGTTTTCGCTCGTAATTTTGGATATAATAGAGAAAATAATAGAGTAGGGAGTGAGAGCCTTGGCTCGAAAAACGGAAGAAGAGAGATTAATAGATTTAGAAGAAAAAATTAGGAAGATGCAATTAGAAAAGCAACGTTTGGCGAACCAAGTAAGACAAAAGGAGAGAAAGGAACGAACAAGAAGATTAATACAAGTAGGTGGATTAATAGAGAAACATTTTGAAATTGAAGGGGAGGAAGAAACAATTAAATTAATTGCTTCTTTTAAAGAGGTTGTTGCAAAGAATAAGGAAAAAATATTAGAAATGAATATTGATCAAGCAAGAAAAATTCTTCGAATTTAGATTAATAGAAATTTAGAGTTGATAAATTAAGAGTTTATCAAAAATGACATTTTTACAAAAAAATGTCATTTTCATGATAGGATATTTTTGTAATTTAATTTTAGGAGGTATTATTTCTATGAAAAAATTTGCTTTACTTTCTGCTGTAGCTTTTTCATCTGTATTAACATTTTCATGAACGAAAGTCATTAGATCCGGTTGTAGATATTGATGAGTTAACAGAAGTTGATTTTTAGTCAAATTGTCAATAATGGCGGTGGTTTTAGTACAATGGGTGCTGGCGAATGGGATAATGACCAAGCTGAATTATTTGTAAATATCTATAGTTATGTTATTGGGATTGATAAAAAAAGCTACTAATATTTTTAGTAGCTTTTTTTTATTTTACTCTTTTTAAACCACAGGCTCTGCCTGTGTGAAAATAAAACTTGTAGAGTCGTATTAGAAAAAAACTCCAATCGTTATAATAGAAGATGGCCGTCAAACCAACTTCAAATAACGAGAGGAGTTCTGCTCATGTCGAGCGACAATAGTTTATCACATACAAGATGGAATTGTAAGTATCATATCGTATTTATTCCCAAATACAGAAGGAAAGTAGTATATGGGAAATTAAGAAAAGATATAGGTGCTATATTGAGAAAACTATGTGAAATGAAAGATGTAGAAATAATGGAAGCACATGCCATGCCAGATCATATACACATGCTGGTAAAAATACCACCGAAAATGTCTGTTTCGTATTTCATGGGATATTTAAAAGGTAAAAGTTCATTGATGATCCATGATAGACATGCAAATTTAAAATATAATCATGGAAATCGAACGTTTTGGGCGAAAGGATATTACGTAAGTACGGTTGGATTAAACGAAAAAACAATTGCAAAGTATATACGAGAGCAAGAAGCAGAGGACCGTTTGCGAGATAATATGAGCAAACGAGAATACGTCGATCCATTTAAAGATAAGTAGGGAGAGTAAACGGTTGGCGGTCAATTTAGAGGTCCCTTTAGGGGCTTCGTTGGTAAAGTGCCCTTATAGGGCGAAATTAAAACCGCCGGTTCTACCGGCGGATACTTAC
>NZ_JBBOTN010000004.1:0-8419 GCF_038005605.1 Niallia sp. FSL W8-0954
GCAAAGCTTAGAGTTTTAACTTAGGGAACTGAAAGCAAATTAGGTTTACTGCATCATCATTAGTAAAATATCTCTTTGTCGGTAAATGGGTTATTTGTGTATGCTCAAAAAATGTCTATTATTAATCATTGAAATATAGAGTTAATTCGAGTACAATAATTTTACAAATAACCTTGTTTTGGGCAAGGGTAAAGTCATTTTCCGTTAGGTGTGTTGGAGCACTTAAGCTTGAGGAAAATGGCTTTTTGTTTTTTTCTTTATTCTAACATAATCTATTGTTCTACAAAATAAAATAATAGATTTGCAAAAAATAGAAAGATTATCAAATTTCCATATTACCCCTATTTAGCGACCAAAGCTTTTTAGGATTTAAATATTAGATTAATTGATAATCCCCCTCTGAATATGAGCTTTTAGGTCATTAAAGTTAGTTTACATAAAATGTCCTATACACAGCAATCCAAAAAGCAAAAGGCGGAATTTGTCCATATTGGGGCAAATTCCGCCTTTTTGCGTTTGGGAAATATCGAGAAAAATAGCTTCATAATAAAAAAGTCAATCTCTAGATCCCTCCGTTTTACTTCTAAATGCTACTTCATTATACAATTGACTTTTTACGATGATTGAAAGGAAAGAAGGAAATTCTACTAGATTATCGAAGAGTAAAAGTAGAAGGAGTGAATAAACGCTATGAAAAACGCTAATAGCTTTGGCTATTTTTCGAAAGATGTTGCTGCTGATTTAGAAATAACTACTTCTAGTTTAAGAAGATGGTCTATTGAGTTAGAACAGCATGGTTATATAATGGAACGAAATGAAAAAGGACAACGGATTTATTATGAACGCGATTTTAAGGCGTTAAGAGAATTGAAAAAATTATTAGCAAACAATGTTTCTTTTACAGACGCGTTAAATGCTGTTGTATCAATGAATATAGACGAAAAAAACGCAACAAAAACGCCTAGCGTTTTCACGGATGAGATTCGTTTATCAAAGAGTGAATTAGAAGAAACGATACAACGAGTAGTGAAAGTAGCAATTGAAGAAGAAAGAGAAAATATGTTGAAAGCATTTGAATATAAAATGAATGATGTTGTAGAAAAAAGAGATCGGATCCTAACGATGCAATTACAACAATCATTAGAAGAAAAGAGATTAGAAATAGCAGCTGCCAAAGAAGAAGACGACGTAAAACCCTGGTGGAAAAAACTCTTCAAGTAAAAACCAGTACAGACAAGGGTTGCCTTTATGGCAACCTATAAACCTTTAGGGTAAGTAAGGAGGATTTTTTTATGAAAAGGACTAATGAAGAAGCGATGAGATATGCTAAAGCTTCGTTGAGAATATCTGGAATGGATGTTTCCAAAGAACAAGAGGATTTAGTAAGAAAATCTCTAGAAGGACATATTTCAGATGAAGATTTTATCAATAAGTTAAAGGAATTAGCTGATAAAAAATAAAATAAGATGGTGGGCGATTTTATGCTAATGCTTCATGAAATTTTAGGAACAGATAAGCCAGTTTTTAAAGAGAAACAAGCAGAACATTTTTTCTATGAGGAATTGTTAGCATTGAACGAAAAACCTTCACAATATAAGATTACTGGCTATGTAGAAGTAAGAAAACATAAGCAATTATTTTTCAAGCAAGTGTATAGCTAGGGGAAAGATACCGATTATTCTATTTTGGAAAATCGGTATTTTTTACGCTTGAATTAAAGTTACTTAAATGATATAATAAAGGTAACTTAAAGAAAAGGGCGGTTAAAACATGTTGAAAGTATGGGATTTACACAAAAAATTATATGATGTTCGTTGGAATGGTGAAGAGGAAGAAAATAAAACAATCGAGCAATTAGAAAATGAATTTGTTTCCTTGGCCGCGACGGAAGGAGTTGCTTTGGAAACAATAAACGAAATGTTAGGTCAGCTTTATATTCCGCCTTATCGATACGATACGTTACCAGAGCATTTAAAACACTCTAATTCAGCCAAAAAAGAAAATGTAGGGCGTCCATCTATGGGAGTTACAAAAAAGGTGTCTATAACTCTTCCAGAGGATATATGGAGCAAAATAAAAAGCGATATTAAGGATAAAGATTTAAAATCTATGTCTGCTTATTTTAGAGAATTAACTTTGACTCATTTTAAGGAGGAAGCATGATGAAAAAATTAAAAATTTATATGGATAATGGGGAATTTGTGATAGAACATGTTAATTCGATTGGACATAGTAAAAAGCGTTCTTTCCTATCAGAAAATGGCTTGAAAGAATCTTTGGATTCTTATGCAGCTGTCATCGATCAATACGAATTAGAGGTATCAGATGAATTGTGGGCTATGGTTATTAACTACGTAAGTAGTGAGGAGTTTCAAAGAAAATGATTTGTTCCTATTGCGGTCAAGAAAATAGCAATTATGCAGAAACATGCTCCTTTTGTGAAGCACCATTGAAAGTGAAAAGACCAAAATTAGACGGTTTTATGTACTTGGAATTATGCGAAAGACCGTTTTCGTTCTTGGCTTCACTTCACACATATGATCTTTTAGTTTTGCTTCGACTGGTGAGAGAAAAGCGGACAAGTTGTTACCACCTTATGAGAACTGTTCAGAAGGCTCCTGACGGGGTTGTAGTTCCTAATGATATAAAAGGTTTGGCAGAAAGTGAATATCGCCTTTATACTGCCCGTATGAAGGTTATAGAGGGTATATTGATTGATAGGATGGGGTATAAACCGAAACGAATTGATGATAAACTATTAATTAATTTAAAAGAGAAAATTGAAAGAGGGAAAGAAAATGTCTGATAATAATACTATTGCTGCGTTTCATATTCTTAGTAATAAAGATGGTATTTTGAAGTTAAATACTAGCAAACTATTTTATTGGCATATTCCAAAAAAATTAAGAAAAGAACCTATTGAACAGGGAGATATCGTATTAGTTCATGCTAAAAATACATCAGCACCAGTATTAGTAATGAATGTGTTTAGAGAAGAATTAGAAGAAGTAGGAAAAAAATATAAGAAAGTTAAATGTGTTTTAGAAAGAGCTCCTCAGAAAAATGAAAAAGTGTAGAATAAAGAAGAAAATATTGGTAGTCTTAAAGGTATAAAGAAAAACCCTCAAGTTTTTGCCGACTCCGAGGGTTTTAACTAAATCAAGGACAGGAATATGTCCTGTATTCACTTATAGAATAATTATATTCTAACATACAGTGATATATTCCTTCTAGTAGGGAGAAGGAAATTTGTGAAAAAAGAAAACAATAATGTAGTAAATTTAAACAGTGTTAGTAAAAATGCTAGAAAAAGAGATTTAAAAAATGATGAAATTCTTAATAATCTAGAGCATTTTGGAGTACCTCAAGAACAAATTGACCAAGCTATGAAAATACTTAGTATGGCTACTGGTAATAAAGAACTTTACATAGGAACTAAAAGATCTCCACATTCGAAAGTGAGGTTTGCTCAACACTTGCAAGAGAATTTAGGTTTTCTAAATAAGCAAGAATATCTTAGCAGTAAAGAAAAGGTTTTTTTATCTGATGTTATACCTTATATTGCTTTTTCAAGTAATTGCATAGTTTTAGATATTAAAGAGAAAAATCCTGTTCCTGCAAATATTACAGAGATTTCTAAGCTAATAAATAGTAATAGGTCAAATACAAGTACAACAATTAATTCTTTAGTTAAAAAAGGAATTTTAGCTAAAGCTGAAAGTGGAATTGAAGGTAATAACGTTAAAGCTTATTCTTTATTTGTTAATCCTCATATTATTTTTGCGGGTGATAAAGATAAGGTTCCGGAGCATTTACAAGTTATGTTTCATAAAGCAATGAAAATGAAAATATTAAAGGATTTACCGGATAAATTATTTTAAAGAAAAAACCGTTAGTAATTAATTTTGATTACTAACGGTTTTTTTATTTTTTTATTATTTCGTGTGTTGTAAAATCGCAACACAAGTGTTGTAAAATCGCAACACACAAAAAATCTCAAAACCCTTGATATAACAGTCTTTTTTTAACTTTTAAAACTCTCTCTCTTCTCACTCTATAATAAATAGCATTTCACTTTTTGTTTGGCAATCTTAAATTTAAACTTTTTAGGTTCTTGCCATAAGGCTAAGATGTTGCCATAAAGGCAACTAAAAACCTTGTAATTAGGGGTGGTTATCAAATGAGAAATAACTACGATATAATAATTTAAAAGGTAGGTGCTTTTTTTATGCATGAGTTTGAAAGGTCTAAACAGATTATTAATGGTACTTTTGATTGCAACCGTAATTGGCGTGTGACGTTTGAGTATAGTCGAGATTATGAAAAAAAGCCTTTGTCATGGAAAGAAAGCGAGCAATTGCTTGATGATCTCATCAAGGTATTTGAAAAATACGAAATGAATTGGAAGTTGAAATAAGGGGTTGTAAATTTTACAACCCCTATCTTTCTAATCCATTATCTCTTGATAAATATTGTTCTCTTTTATTTGCTCGCTGTAAGTCTTTTTGAACATTGGATAAGGTTTCGTTTTCTTTCTGTAGTTCTTCAAGTTTTTTTACATATTTATCATAAGTAGGTTTGAGTTCGTTCATCAATTTGCTGTCTTCTTTGATAGAACCAACAGTGGTATATCCAACAGAACGAAGTTCACGTCCTATAGAACTTTGTTGTTTTTTTAATTTTTTATATTTTTCTTTTGTAACTGAATCATGTAGTAATTTTCCATATTGGAAAGGATTGTTTTCAATCGCTTCTAACTTGTTTTTTATTTTACTAAGTATTCCTAATCTTATTTCTGCTTGATTTGCTGTTTTTACTCTTTGTTCATAAGTAGAAATGTTTTTCGATATGTTGTTTATTTCAGCTTTATTCTTCTCGATAACTGTTGGTATATCGCTAATTTTTGAAAGATTATAACGTTTATGAACGTCTTGTAATTTTATAGCTGTTTTATAATTGATTCGTTTATTTTTTAGTTCTGGATATAGAGAAGTCGTCTTTTTGATTTCATGATTTTTTAGAAGGCTTTCCCCTTGTTCTAATAACTTATTAGTATTTTTGTATGTTGTTCTTTTTCCTTCTAATTCAGTACGAGATTGTTCAACTTCTTTGTCCATTTGTTTTTTTCTAAACGGAATTTCTTCTCTAGTTGAAATGTTATTATCTCGCATTAAGATGGATACTCTTTCTTTTTGGCTATCAAGAGTTTGGCTTAAAGAATTAATTTCATGGCGTAGCTGCTCTTTCTGTTTTCGTTGAAAGAATCCTGTATTTTCAAGTGCTTGCTCTTTTTCGCTTATTTGTTTTTCCAAGCTTGATAAAGTGGCATTTGCTTGGAAAAGATTATCCATGTTTTTTTGCTTGTTTTGAAGTTGATAATGTTCGGAATTGTTTTGGCTATGCCATATTTCATTAATCTCTTTTATCTTAGAAATATTCTCTAAAGTCGGTTTTTCTTTTATCATTTTTGTTTGAATATAGTCTAATACTTTTTGTTCTGCAGGAGCGAAAGCAACTGTCTTTTTTTGTTCCTGTTCTTTTATTAAGGTTTGTCGCTGTTGCTTTTTTTCGCGATATTTTTGCAAGTCATAAACAATGGCATTATGCTGTTTTACTTCACGATTAATAGTTCCTCGGTCTGTTTCGATTCCCTTTTTCTCCATATCAGAAGCTACATGTCCTAAATGAACAGTAGGTAAAATTTCAAGTCCACGATCCTCATGAGATTGATGGGTAATCCGTTCTTGAATATTTTCTTTTTTAAGTGCCTTGTTGGCATGTTCAGACCATTGTTCTCTCCATTGCTCCAGTAGTTCTTTTTTATTCCAATCACGATTCTTTGTAGTAAAACCATTTTCTGAAATTTCTCTAGTGGTCAACATAACATGAGCGTGTGGATTTTCTTTATCATCTCGATGAATAGCAATATCGGCAACCATGCCTTTATCTACAAATTGTTCTTGAACATATCCTTTGATTAATTCAGTTTGCTGCTTATTGGAAAGTTCTCGTGGCAAAGCAATATTAATTTCTCTTGCTAGTTGAGAATTTTTTCTTGTTTCGCTTCTCTCCACTTCATTCCAAAGAAACTCTCTATTTTGAATCCATGATGGAGCATGAGAAGGAGCAAGAATATGGTTTTCTGGTTGCACGTCTCTTTTATAATATTTGCTTTGCTCGGATCGTTCATCATATAATTTTTCACCTGATCGATAAGCTGCAGAAGCAATGGCGGATTGCCCTTTTCCGCGTGAGATCATTTGCACGGAGAAATGATAGATTGCCATATTCTTTTTCCTCCTTTTCTTTTGGATTTTATGTATTAGGTTTTGGATGACCGTAATAAAAAATTTCGTACCGAAAGGTGGGAAATTTTTTATTACGGATTCGTAAGGATTTATTATGACAAGTTGGATTTTTCCAACAAGGAATAATAAATAGCTTACGATTGTTTTTTGTATTCGCCATTTGGCGGATATTCATTCGCAGATATGCGAATGAATGATTTTGATTTTGGTATTCGCTGAAAGGCGAATACGCTTTTTCGTTGCGAAGCAACCGCACACAAACGTAGTTTGTATAAGTGCGCCCTTCCTCACATTAGTTCGTTGGGGTTATTATACCACGAACTAATGTGAGGAGTCATTCTGTAATTCTAGTTTTCGCTCGTAATTTTGGATATAATAGAGAAAATAATAGGGTAGGGAGTGAGAGCCTTGGCTCGAAGAACGGAAGAAGAGAGATTAGTAGATTTAGAAGAAAAAATTAGGAAGATGCAACTGGAGAAACAACGATTGGCGAATCAAGTGAGACAAAAGGAGAGAAAAGAAAGAACTAGAAGATTAATTCAAGTGGGTGGATTAATTGAGAAACATTTTGAGATTGAAGGGGAAGAAGAAATAATTAAATTGATTGCTTCTTTTAAGAAAGATGTAGTGAAAAATAAAGAAAAAATATTGAAGATGGATATTGAACAAGCAAGAAAAATTCTTCAAATTAATCTAGAAAAATAATTTCATTCTCTATATTTTAGCAATATAAAACTAATATATTTTACTGTATTTTTAAATGAAGTAAAGTATCTTTTATTTTTTTATATAAAATCCCTTTTATTTTCACACAGGCAGAGCCTGTGGTTTAAAAAGAGTAAATTAAAAAGAGTAGTTCAACTACTCTTTTTATGCTTCTGAATATGTTTTATCAACACATATATCTTAACTCTCTACTTTTGAAATTTTTTGATTTAGAAATTTATCGCTCCCTTTTTGAACTATGTTTTTTTATTTTCACTAAATTGTTCGGTTAAATACATGAAAAAATTTGTTAATTCTTTTGTTTCTAATTGAAAAAAACAGTGCTCAATCAATTTTTTCTTATATATTTTTATTGTTCTGCATGAATTGGATTATCTTTAGATCCAGAGTACCCTTCTTGAAAAACTTCATTACCGTTCATACCATATTGATATTCAATATCTTGTTCATCCGCAAAAACAACAGTCACGCTGTAGGCTGCATCGGATCCTGCGAACCTAGGATCAAATTGAGGCTCTAATGATAAAATTTCTTTTTTATCATACCCTTTTTCATTTATCAAATAATCTTCTACTTTATCACAAATATTTTCCATTCTTTCTTCAGAAGGTTTAGCAGATGGATTATTACTGAAATAAATATACAAACCTATTCCTCCAAAAATCACAAAAAATATCAATAACAAAAATATTCTTTTTTTCATATTTTTACCTCCTCATTTGGTGCATTATGTAATATAATGGATAATATTGTAACAAAATATAAGATATTGGAGTGATAAAGTTGAAAAAAATTATTAGTATTTTAGTTACAGCTGCACTTTTACTTGTTTTTTCATTGACCTTTCAAACTAATGAAGCAAGTGCAGCTAGTTATCCAGGAACTAAAGCTACCGTTAAAGCTGGTGATATTGTGGTTACCAAAACAACTAATTGTAAACCTAATTGCAAAGGAATTACTGGACATGCAGGAATAGTTATCGATAGTACATACATAGCGCATATTTCAGGGCCCGGTGCTCACCCGTCCAAAATCTCAATTTCTTCTTGGTTTAAAAAATATACTTCTACAAAGGTTGTTAGGACAAACAGCAAATACAAAGGCAAGCCATCAAAAGCCGCAAGTTGGGCAGCTAAATATTTAAAAGATTATCCTAAAGCAAAATATTCAATAACACCTAATCTCAGTTCAAAAGATCCTACCTATTGTTCAAAATTAGTTTATCAAGCATATTACTATGGTACAGGTTATCCTATATTAGCATCTTCTGGAATAATTCATCCTTATGCTTTCATAAATAAAGTAGGTTACAGTGGGATGGGATCTATTGTTGCTTCAGTAAAATGGTAGAAATGTAGAAATATTGATTAGTATAAAAACTCTAA
>NZ_JBBOTN010000005.1:0-5171 GCF_038005605.1 Niallia sp. FSL W8-0954
TTTTGAAAATTAATATAGATAAAGGTTACCTACAAATGGATAGAGAAAAAACGAGGAATTAACGCTCTTTTATAGAATTTAGATGTAAAGAAGGTGATGGTGTGCGAGAGTTTGGTTCTTATGCGAAGGAAGTTGCTATTGATTTAGATATCAACGGAAATACATTGAGAAGATGGTCTATTGAATTAGAAAAAGCAGGTTATGAATTTGATCGAAATGATAAAGGTCATAGGATTTATTATAAACGCGATATTATGGCGTTATCAGATTTTCAAAAAATGATGGAAAAAACGCAAAGTCTTGATAACACTGCAAAAGCAATAGTATCAAAGGTTAGAGAGCAAAATAACACTGAAAAAACGTTATCCGTTATCATGGGAAATGATAATAAAATAGCGTTAACGAAAGAAGAATTAGAAGATGTGATTCAGAAGGCTGCAAATGATGCTGCAGAAAAAACTGCTGCTATTCTTTTAGAGAAATTTAATGATTCGATTGAGCGTAGGGATCGTGAGTTGATGATACAAATTAAGCAACAACAAAAGTTCCAAAAACAGTTATTAGAAACAGCAATTGTTAAAGAAAAAGGATCATTTTTTTCTTGGTTGTTTAGTAAAAAGAAATAGAGATATTAACCTAAAATAAAACGAAGCCCTTAAAGGGATTCGTTTTATTTTAGGTTAATATCCAACTGGTGGATTGCAAGCTTTTCTTAGGACTTTCGCATAGTTACTTGTTGTGCGCCATGGTTCAATATTCCAAGGATTTTTTATTCCTCGTACAGTTTCAGCGTGACATTTTAATTGAGCTTTCATACTTGCGGTATTTTTCCATTGTTTATCTTTTTTATGTTTATTATAAACTACATCCCATCTAGTTTTTTCATAGTGGGCTTGAACTATTGGGCTAGGGTTTTTAGCCCATGCTGCTTTTTTAGGATTTAAAGATAGAGTAACTCCATCGTTGCGAGTGTTCCATTTAGATCCAGAATAGAATTCTGAAAATTTAGTTGGCAAAGCTGCTGCTCTAATCATGTCTGTTTTTATTGGATTATTAATTGAAGCTTCATATTTTTCTAATTCGCTATTTTCATATACAGCGTATAATGCGTCTTCACTTAGAGGATCACCAGATAATAAAGAGATGAAAAAATTTCCGTCTTCATAGTCAATTTGATTTGCTGTTTTTATTTCGTATTCATAGCCTAAAGAATCTGTTGCAGCTTTTGCAGAGATTGTAGGTAGTACTAAAATTAATGCAAATACTATCAAAAGAATTTTTTTTATAAGATTTCCCCTTTTTCTTATATTTTCCATCTACAGATGCTTTTTTACCATTTAATAGATATTATGTCAATCAAAGCTAAAAAGTAGTATAATGCTATGGAGTATATGGAGTATGAAAGATAAAAAAGTGAGTATATGAGAATGGGAGAGGTTTTATGTTAGGAGAGACTTTTACGTTATTAAGGCCTATATATTATTTAATTGCTATTATTTTAATATGTAATTTTGTTTATTTAGTGTTTTTGAGAAATAAGATAACACCTTATACATATATACTTTTCAATTCTTTATTTTTTTTAATAATTGGAGGAGTATTATTATTTCAACAAGGTATAATAGTTGATGAATTTAATAAATCAGGGGATTCATTAATATTTTATTTAACAATATTTTTTGCTTTCATAGTATTATTTTCTTTCTTGTTTTATAAGAGAGAACCTAAAAATAGAGAATAGTAAAATTATTTTTCGCTATTCAGTTAGTAGATTTTTGGGAAAATGGAAGTGATTTGAGTCGTTACCCCTATATAGCGGCTAATAAAAAGGGGTCGGTAGCTCTGATTTGACTAATAAATTTAGAGTCTAGTAGGTACTTTGTTTTTTGAATAATTGTTTATTTTGAACCGATTCTATTTATAAGAATCGGATTTTTTTGTTTGATGGAGGTTGTAAAATTTACAACCTCCATGTTTTTTATTAGGATGACCACTAATAAAAAACAAAGTGCTACGTGTGGCAGCTGTCAACGGTACCGGACCAATCCCGAAGGGGATGGGAGGATAAGGAGTTGATAGCTTCACTACACCCGAACCCTCCTGGCATTGTCGAAACCTTTGTTTCGACCTGCCTACTGGCGAGGGAGCCCCCTCGAAAAGGGAGGGGGTTGGGGGAGATTTTTTATGGGGATTGTTAAGGGGAAAGTTCCCTTAACCCGTCGGAGACAAAGGTTTTTTTGCCGACTTTGGAGGCATGTTTTTGGCGTCGCAGACCGCACACTTTACCTTGTAAAGTATAGTGCGTTATACTTAATGTACTTTAAGTCTCTTGAAACCAAGCGAGGTGGGGTACCCAATGAGCTACTTGGTAGCTAGAATGCAGAAAATGAAATCTCAAAACCTTGGAGGGATCCAAAGGCACAATCAAAGGGAATTTGAGAACCATAGCAATAAGGAGATCGACGTTAGTCGTTCTCATTTAAATTTTGATTTGTTTAATCATGAAAATATAGATTATAGAGATCGAATAATGAATATCATTGAAGAACAAAAAGAAGGATCCAGGGCGATACGAAAAGATGCGGTTTTAGTGAACGAGTGGATTATCACGAGTGATAAAAAGTTTTTTGAAGGATTAGACCAAGAGCAAACAGAAAAATTCTTTACGACAGCTGCAGAGTTTTTTGAAGAACGGTACGGAAAACAAAATATTGCTTATGGCCAAGTTCATTTAGACGAAACGACTCCACATATGCACTTAGGGGTTGTTCCAATGAAAGAAGGTAAATTACAAGCGAAGAACGTTTTTAACCGTAAGGAATTGCTAGCAATTCAAGATGATTTACCTCGGTTTTTAGAAAAAAAGGGGTTTGATGTTGAGCGAGGAGAGCCGAATGGCGAAAGAAAGCATTTAACAGTTGATGAATTTAAAGACATGCAGTCTAGAATGACAGAAATGGTTAAAATTGAAGAGGAAAGAGAAAAACGTATTAAAAGTCTTGAAAAAGAAAAAGAAGCCTTAGAAAGGCGAATAAAGACTTCTAAAGAGCATATAGAAGATAAACATGCTCCCCAAAAACCAGTTGGAAAACAACAAGTGAATTTGAAGAATGGACAATCAATGACTGTTTATCTGGTTCCTGAAGTTGAAATGGTTCGAATGGATGGCATTAGAAAGGCTTCAAATGATGTCTTGAAAGAAAATAAGAGATTAGAAAGTGAAAATAAGCTTTTAAAGGCCAAAATTAGCGTTTTAGAGAGAGCGCAGATACAAATATCGAATATTCTTAAACAGGCGCAAAAACACGCTTCTAGGATTGCTGAAGGGGTATTTGAAAGAGCTATTACATATGCTAAACAATTTCATAGGGGGACTCCTTCTGAAGAAAAGGTAAAAGATAGAATTTTAGAAGATGTAAAAGAATCTCCTGAAGGTTTACAAGACTATGAAAAATGGGAGAAGCGAAAAAAGGAATTTGAGAAGAATAGACATCTGGAAAGATAACTCTATAAAAGTGAAAGGTATAATATACTTTGTAAAGTATATTATACCTTTTTATTTTTGTGCCAAATACGTAGAATTCATTTTCCGAGAATCATTTTAATTTATAGAGATCAAATTTAAGTAAACAATTTGATTCTTAATGTCCTATAACTCTATGGAATTGCAAGTACCTAGGTGAGGGATAAAAATTAAAGTGAAGGAGAATGGATATTTTGAAGTATAAAAGTAATAAAAGAGAAATTGAAATTTCAGCAAGATTTATTTTTGCGATTAGTAATCTATTGAAAAATATAATGCAGTTTTTTTATAAAAAAAAATGGCTGAAAAGCCATTAGGTTTTTTGGGGTTGGTTTTGAGTTTTTTCTTATCTTGATAATATAGGTAACTATTTCCGCATGGAAATTGGTGCCTATATTATGTTTTTTCCCTTGTGGCTGTAGGGAGAAATAAAAAAAAAGACTTGCTTTCCTGGGTGGATAAATTTATCATTTTAATTGTCTAGAAAAAAACGAAAAATTTATTATGAAGGGAGCAAGTCCTTAAAAGGGTATTGGAGTACCCTTTTTTACACTTAATTCAGTTAGGACTAATATAACAAGAATGATAGATAAAAATCAAGATGAAATTGTTGGCAAATATCAACCTAAAAAGAAACAGAATATAAAAATTTATAATTTTATAGAAAAAAATTTAAGTGAGAGTGGTAGAGAATTGTTTAAATCATGTAGTAATTTCAATCTTTTTATCACTACTCAAGATAAAAGTACGAAAAAAAGATTAAAAGGCTATGATTGTAAAAATCGTTTTTGTCCGATTTGCGCCTGGCGAAAAGCTAGAAAAGACGCTATGAAAATATCAGTGATGATGGAAGCAATTAAGGTAGATGAAAACAAAGATTTTTTATTTTTGACTTTGACTACTCCAAATATTAAAGCTGATTCCGTAAAAACAGAGATTGATAGATTTAATAAAGCTTTTAATAAATTGTTTAAGAGAAGAAATATTGAACGTTCGATTAAGGGATACATAAGAAAATTGGAAATGACCTATGATAAAGAGCGTTTTATCACAAAAGAAATGTATAAGAGAAAACAGGCTTATTATAAAAAACGAAATCTTAAAGTTGGAGATAATAATCCAACTTATGATACATATAATCCTCATTTTCATGTGTTACTTTGTGTTGATAAAAGCTATTTTAAGAAAAAGGAACTTTATATCAAGCAAGAAGAATGGTTGGAAATGTGGAGAGATGTAACGGATCTACCAGAAATAACACAAGTCAGTATTCAAAAAGTTAATTTAATTCGTGGTGGAAATGCGGTTGCGGAAATTGCAAAGTATTCGGCAAAAGATTATGAAATGGCTGTGAGTGAAGATGTTTTTGATGTTTTCTATTCTGCGTTAAAAGGTAGACAATTAATTGTTTATGGTGGTCTTTTGAAAGAATATGCGAAAAAATATGAAACTGGTGAATTGGACAAGCATATGGGGAAAGATCAAAATGAATATTTTTATAAATTAATAGCTACATGGAATGCGGATCTTTTGAAATTTAACCAAGAATATAAAGAGCTAAGTCCAGAAGAGTTTGAAGAATACAATGGAAAATTGATTGATGAAATAGAAGTGGAATAAGGAACCAGGCTTTTGAGTTTGGTTCTTT
>NZ_JBBOTN010000006.1:0-3991 GCF_038005605.1 Niallia sp. FSL W8-0954
GAGAAGTGTAGCACACTACACTTTGCACGCAAAGTTACATGTGTTGGGGTATCCCCCAAACCCCCTTAAAAACCTTTCGACTATCGTCGAACTCGCCTTGCTGAAGTGTGGCCAATTTACATTGGCAGCACTTCATCCATTCGAGAAAACCATAGACCTTGGGCTTTGCCCAAACCCACTGGGGAACTCTTCCCCAGACCCCCTTAATCGAACACCCCAACCCCTCAATCCCTGAGGGGCTCCCTCGCCGGTAGGCAGGTCAAAAGGTGAACTTTTGACACACCGAGAGGGTCTTGGTGCAGTGAGTCTGTCAACTCCTTAATGCTCCCTTCGGTCCGCTTACCGTTGACAGACGCCATACGGGGCTTTTTCGCCTTTGTGGGAGGTTGCCCCTTAATTTAACACTAAAAGGGCACCAAAACGCCATAGAGGGCATTTATGGGCTTCTCAATGCAAGAATATTTTTTGATTATAAATTTAATAATAAAAAGAATGTATTACTTGAAAAGTAATGTTAAATAAAGGAAGTGGCGACTTGAAAATTAGGGTTATTAAAAAGATAAATACTATGTATTTTAGTGCAATAATTGGATTAATCTTAACAACAATTTATACCACGATATTAATGATTTTTGTTACTAAAACTTTTAATAAAGTGAAATAAAAAATAAGCTTCTCTTTTTGCACTCAAGAGCCTTTCCCCTTGTTTTAGGGTGGAAGGCGCAGGCTGGGGTGAATTGGCGAGAGCCAAGAGGGGCTAGCCCCTTATTGCGTGGATCTATGTGATAAAAGAACAAATCTTTGAACGGTTGCTCTGGCGGTTTTGGCGGTACAATGGCACGAGCAAGCCGATTGCCTTAAATCCTCGTTTTAGGTACGTCGGCTTGGCGACAGTTCAGCACCGCCAAAATTTCTCCATGCAAGGTACGGGTAGTATTTTTTGAGTTTCGACAATGCCAAGAGGGTTTGGGTTCTGTGAGTCTATCAACTCCTTAATGCTCCCTTCGGTCCGCTTACCGTTGACAGACGCCATATAAGGCTCATATAGACTGATTAAGAGACTATCCTAATTTTTATACCTTCATTTGCCTTAAAGGCAAAATAGAAGCCTTTAAGGCTTTCTAAAAGCTATTAAAGATTTTCCCTTTCATCAGGTAGAGAGAGTGAGGCTGGGGGTTTGGGGGCTAGCCCCCATTTTACGTCACTTATTTAAATTTAAAATAAAAATATTGAACGAAAGAACTAGCGTTTTTACAGGCTAAACTAATTTTTATCCGAACGACCTAATTCATGTTTCATCAGTTTATCGGTCGTTCGGCAAGATAAATGCAGCCTGTAAAATTTATTAACGCAAGGAGAAAAAGGTGGAGATTTTTTGAATGGTTTTCTCAAAAAATACTACCTGAACCTTGCGTTAATAAAAGCTATTTGATTAAGAAGAGAGTGTTTTTTTTAGAAAAGTAGCATAAACCCATATATACCAAGGGTTATAGCGTTTTTGCTTGTGTTCATATTTGAATGGTTTTGTGTTCACTTTAGAACATATTTGTATTCTTTTTTTGAATACAAATATAATTATTTGAATAAATATATTGTGTTCTTTATTTGAACATGTTAATGTTCAAATATGGACATAAAAATCGAGGTGTAACATGAGCAAAAACATGGAATATATCAGTGATACTCAAACTTTAATAGGACAACAAAAAAGAACATTAATTGACCAAGAAACAGGAGAAGTAGTACATGTAGATCAAATTACAAAGCGAGTTTATGGTACAAAACAATTTTGGAAAGTCTATTTAATGGATTTTTTAAGTATCTTAGGAATAATTGATAGTAAACAACTTGACGTTTTTATCTACATAGCAGAAAACACAAATCAAAACACAAATATGTTTATAGGAACTTATAGAAGTATTTCCGAAGATGTGGGAGTTGGAGTTAGTACAGTAACTAGAATCATGAAAAAATTACAAGAAAACAACTTTATTATGAAAAAACAAAATGGAGTTTACTTGGTTAATCCCAATATCATGATGAAAGGTAATGATCATAAAAGACAGATGCTTTTAAGTTATTATGAAGAAGACAAACCTTTAAATTCAATTGAAGTTTTGAGAGGAAGACAAAAAGCCATTCCAGAACAGTCTGCAAGCTTGGAAAATCAAGATTTTTTGGAGATGAAAAAAAATGATTGAAGGAATAGAATTAACGATTTATTTAAATGATGAAAATATTTCTTTTGACTTAACAGCTACACAAACAGAAGTAATTTTCAAAGCTTTAGGAGTTGAATTTGATAAAAAAAATAATACTATGACTACATTTAGTGATAGTAGTTTAAAAAAACATATTCTCCCTAAAATAAATTTTGTTCCAATCAATAAATAGTCTCTTATAAGAGACTATTTATTTTAGTTTCCAATTCATTTCATATTTTTCAAACACTTTAATAAGATCATCAAGCAATTGTTCATTTTCTTCCCAAGATAAAGGCTTCTTTTCATAATCTCGATTATATTCAAATGTCACATTCCAAGTACGATTGCAGTCCAAAGTTCCTTTGATAATCTGTTTTGACCTTTCAAAATCATGCATTTAACGTTCCATCTCCATTTCTTCTCTTTTTTGATTTTCAGGTTTCTCTAATCTTTGTAATGAGTCCTGGACAATCTCATTGCGTTTATCTTCTAGTAATTTTATTTTATTGTGGTCTACATCATTTAGCCTTAAAAACCGTTTAACGCGGTCAATTTGAACAAACAAAACTTTCACTACTCTCTTTTTAAAAGAAGAAAACTCATTAGCAAGTTCCAAATATTTATCCTTTAATTTTCCATTTTCTAGCTTTAAATCTCTATTTTCTCTTTGATATGACTGATTTTCAAACTTAAGTGTATCCCTTTCCCCTACTAGTTTTGTTTTTTCTTTTAACTGGTCATTGTATTTATTAACCAACCCATTATACTTTTCAATTAAGTTTTCATATTTCTTTACAATGTCAGTCTTCTTCATTTTTTCTATCACTTTTTCTTTAACTAAAGAATCCAAATTCTCCTCAATATGTTTATAATAATGACGAACTTTATCTTGTCCAATTTGCATATCTGATTTTAGCTGTTCAACTTCTTTTTTAGCTTTTTCCAAGTCTTTTTCTAAATTCTCAGCTTTCACTTGATAAATAACTCCATTAGTAGCATAGTCCACTAAACTTTGATAATCTTGCTCTTTCATCCCAACTAATCCAAGAACTTTTTTCGATTCAATATTCTCAATAGCTTTTGTCTTATCTGTAATCTCATGGATCTGACCTATTGTTCGCTCATACTTCTCTTTCGCATCCTTTTCCATTTGTTGAAGCGTTAGAGCCTTGTATTTAGTTGATTCAACATGTTTACGGTCAGTTGAGACCCCACGTTCTAAATCAAATCCTTCTCGTACCATATGGTCATGGAATTTATCCTGTAGCTTTGCAAGTTGTTGTTTCTTACCAAAAAAATCTTTTGCCGAAAGCCGACCATCTTCCGTAATCGGCACAAATCCAACATGCATATGTGGTGTTTTTTCGTCTTTATGAACCATTGCATAAGCAATATTTTTTTCTCCATATTCATCTGCAAAGAATTCATAAGCCGATTCAAAGAATCGTCTTTCTTCTCGTTCTGATAGATTCTGAAAATACTCTGAATCAGAAGTAACAAGAAAACTAGCAACTTTCACCGCATCTTTCCGAATGGCTTTGCCAGTCGTCACTCCTTCCTCAATCATTTTGTTTACTTTTTCGTTATAATCAATAGATTTAGGATTAACTAAATCGTAATTCAAATGGGAAAGTTCATTCCTAATATCAGCATTTGTCTGACTCTCTTTTTCTCTTTGATTATGTATTTGAATGCCCTTGATTGCAGGTTGTTTTAGCTTCTGCATATGCAAAATTGCATAGCTCATTTTAGGGGTTCATCTCCTTCTCAAAAATCTAGTAGATTAA